>NZ_JBITCR010000001.1:0-10307 GCF_044453405.1 Nocardioides sp. NPDC051685
TGCGCCAGCCGGGCGGTGCGACCGAGGTCGAGGATCTCGGAGTCGGTGCCCAACACCACCGGGATCAGGTCGGCGTTGCAGGCCATCCGGCGGGCTTCGGCGGCGGCGATCTGCTCGCCGTCGAATCCGAGGGCTGCGGTGCCGAGGTCGTTGCGGAGCTGGTCGAGGCTCATGGTGATGAACACCGTGGTCGCATGCCCACCGTGTCTGGGGAGCTGGTCGACGTCGTAGGTCTCGATCACTCGGGCGAACGCCTGGCCCAGCAGCCGGTCATAGGGTGCTTTGACGCCCTTGTTCTCGGCCGAGAGCTTCCGGGGCTGCGCCAGCGAGTCCAAGATCGTGCGCAACCGGACCCCGACAGCGCGAGAGACCCTCGCCTGGATATCGACGGTCCCGTCACCGTTGTCGCGCGAGGAGAAGAAGGTGCGCCGATGCGCCCGTTCCTCCTCCCGCTGCAAAGCCTTGGCTTCGACGGCTTCGAATCGGTCGGGGTCGATCTCGGCGAGGATCCGGCGTCCGACGATCTTCAGCTCGTTCGCCGTCAACCGGGTCGCGTAGTCCACGAGCAGCTTCTCGGCCAGGATCAGGTCCTCGCCGCTGGCGGCGGGGTCGTTCTCGATCTGGTCGAGGGCCTGGGTGATCACCCGGGCCTTGTCCTGGGACACCACACCCTCAGCGAGGCCGGCGGCGACGAGGTCGTACTTGGTCACCGCTGCCGCGAGCTTCACCTGCGAGCGAGCCACGCCCTTGTCGACGAGGAGCTCGGTCCGCATCCACCCGGAGGCGTCTTTCGCACCGGTCTCCTCAGCGATGTCGCCAGCAGACGCGAGCACTCGCAGCTTCAATGCGGCTTGCTGGGCCTGGAGCTTCTCCAAACGCTCCAGCAGGTCCTTCTTCTGTTCCGTGCACCAGTAGGCGGGATCGGTGGCGAGGAGGTCTTGGACGGCGGTTTCGATGGCCTGCAAAGCAGCGTCGATCGCGTCCCCGGGGTTGGCGCCCCAGTGGTCGATCGAGCGCCCGAGACTCATCGCTGCCCTCTCCTTCAGAGGCGTGCTGTGATGTGTCCGATTCTACGCCTTCACTCGCTCCAGAGCCACCTATTTTCCCAGGTCAACCACGTTTTCGCGGTCAGCGAACGATCTCGCTTCTGTGGATGGTAAGTGGCCCGAAGGGCCACCCTCCAACCCTTCGACCTCAACGTTTCGCGTACGAATTTCTCCGCGCCACACCCGGGCCGCCGCCCCGATAGCCAGCGAAATCTTTTATCGATCTGGTCCGGAGTCCAGGACCGCGAAGCGGCCGGCGAAGCCGGCGCCCGAAGGGCGTCCTTGACGCCGGACCAGATCGATAACACCCTCCAAGAAAGGGTCGGCGGCCCACACCAACCCCAAGAAGCAGTCCGCGGAATGCCTCAGGACCACCCCGATACCGTGACCACCATGCCGACCCCAGACTTCATCGTCGACCTCCGCCGCAAGATAGGAACAGAGCTGCTCTGGCTCCCCGGGGTCACAGCAGTGGTACGCAGAGACGACGAGATCCTCCTGGTCCAACGCGCAGACAACCTGAGGTGGACGCCGATCACGGGAATCGTCGACCCCGGCGAGCAGCCGGCGACGGCAGCGGTGCGCGAGGCAAAGGAAGAGACCGGAGTGGATATCTCCGTCGACCGCCTGGCATCGGCAGCCGCGACAGACTCGATGGTCTATCCCAACGGCGATCGTGCGGTCTACATGGACCTGACGTTCAGCTGCACATGGCGCTCAGGAGAGGCGTACGTCGCCGATGACGAGTCGATGGACGTCGGCTGGTTCCGCGTGGACGAACTGCCCGAGATGCACCCCGAGCTCCGGGCACGGATCGACGCCGCCCTCTCCGACGAGGCCGAGGCCCGGTTCGTCGCACCCTGAGCGCTTGGCCGAAACTCAGCCAGACACTCGCAGTCGGCTGTCGAGGGCACTCATGAGCTCTGCGACACGGTTCTTGCCGGCCGGCACAGCAGGATAACGCGCGAGTACGTCGAGCAGCACCGGGCTCGCGCGCTCGACGGCTCGGTCCAGGGACGCCACGGCAGCCCCGGGCTCGGAGATCTCCGCGATCCGGGCGACGCTGGCCGCGGCACGCAGGATGTGCCCGACCTGAGCAGCATCGGCGAGCGGATGGAGGTAGGCGGCCGAGGCGGCATCGCCGGCACTCCGGGCAGCCAGCCGAGCTGCCTCTGACGGCGCCTCGGCCGCCGCCCGATGAGCATCCAAGGAGGTGACGCGCTGCAGCTTCGTACGTCTCGCACCACCGACGAATTCCCAGGCCGCATCGAGCGCGAGCCTCGGGCGCGGGTCACCAGGAACGGCCGCCTCGAAGACCGGCAGGACCTCGGCGGCGGTCTCCGCGACGTACCGGGCTACGACTCGCAGCTCGTCCGTCGTCAGCTCGAAGTCGCCGGCCACGGACGAAGCAGGCTCAGGCGTGACCGTCGAACATCGAGGTCACCGAACCGTCCTCGAAGACCTCACGGATTGCGCGGGCGAGCATGGGGGCGATGGAGAGCGTGGTGAGCTTGTCGAACTGCTTCTCCTCCGGCACCGGGAGGGTGTTGGTGATGACGACCTCGGTGGCGGTGGAGTTCTTCAGCCGGTCGACGGCGGGGTCGGAGAGGATCGCGTGGGTGGCGCAGATGATCACGCCGGCAGCGCCCTCGGCCATGATCGCGTCGGCGGCCTTCACGATCGTGCCGCCGGTGTCGATCATGTCGTCGGTCAGGATGCAGATGCGACCCTTGACGTCACCCACGACGCGGTTGGCGACGGTCTCGTTGGGACGGTTGATGTCGCGGGTCTTGTGGATGAACGCCAGCGGCGCCCCACCGAGCCGGGCCGCCCAGCGCTCGGCAACCTTGATCCGGCCGGCGTCGGGAGAGACGACGGCCAGGGGCTGCGACCCGTACTTGTCCTTGATGTAGTCGGTCAGCAGCGGCAGCGCCATCAGGTGGTCGACCGGGCCGTCGAAGTAGCCCTGGAGCTGGTCGGCGTGGAGGTCGACGGAGATGATCCGGTCCGCACCCGCGGTCTTGAACATGTCGGCGACCAGGCGGGCCGAGATCGGCTCGCGACCGCGGTGCTTCTTGTCCTGGCGGGAGTAGCCCCAGAACGGCATCACGACGGTGATCCGCTTGGCCGAGGCGCGCTTGAGCGCATCGACCATGATCAGGTGCTCCATCAGCCACTGGTTGATCGGCGCCGTGTGCGACTGGATGACGAACGCGTCCGAACCGCGCACCGACTCCTCGTAGCGTACGTAGATCTCGGAGTTGGCGAAGTCGTAGGCCGAGGTCGGCGTCAGCTTCGTTCCGAGGAGGTCGGCGACTTCCTCGGCGAGGACCGGGTGAGCCCGGCCGCTGAAGAGCATCAACTGCTTCTCGGTGGTGCGCTTGGTCATGTGCTGGCTCCTACCCCCGGGGTCACTGCACTTGGATTCTCCATCAACATCGCCGTCGCGCCCAACCCCGGCGGTTACTCCCCGGTCGCCGGGGGTTCACCGAGGATGGGTACGCCCGCCTCGAGCGCCTCCTCGGCCGCCGCCGCCTGCGGCGTACCGGCCCTCCGGGCCAGCGCCCAACCCTCGATGTTGCGCTGCTGACCTGCGGAGACGGCCAGTGCACCGGGCGGCACGTCCTCGCGGATCAGGGCCTCGCCGCCGGTCGCGGCACCGTCTCCGACGACCACCGGCGCGACAAAGGTCACACCGGACCCCGACTTCACGTGGCGCCCGATCCGGGTCTTGTGCTTGTTGACCCCGTCGTAGTTGGCGAAGATCGTGCCGGCCCCGATGTTGGTGCCCTCACCGATCGTCGCGTCGCCGACGTAGGACAGGTGCGGCACCTTCGCCCCAGCTCCGATCGATGAGTTCTTGACCTCGACGAAACCGCCGATCTTGCCCTCCTCGCCGAGCACCGTGCCCGGGCGCAGGTAGGAGAACGGACCCACGTTGGCACCGGGTCCGACGACGGCGAGCTCTGCCTGCGTACGCACCACCCGGGCGCCGTGGCCGACCTCGGTGTCCTTCAGGGTGCAGTCGGGGCCGACCACCGCGTCCTCGTCGATCCGGGTGGCACCGATCAGCTGGGTGCCGGGCAGGATGGTGACGTCGGGGGCGAGCTCGACGTCGGCGTCGATCCAGGTCGTGGCAGGGTCCATCACGGTGACCCCGTCCTTCATCCACCGGGTGACGATCCGCTCGTTGAGGACCTTCCCGAGCGCCGCGAGCTGGGCCCGGTCGTTGGCGCCCTCGGCCTCGCTGACGTCGTCGAGGACGAACGCGTCCACCGCCAGCCCGTCGGAGACCGCCAGCGCGATCGCGTCGGTGAGGTAGAACTCCTTCTTCGCGTTGTCGTTGCCGATCCGCGGAAGCACCCCGGCAAGGAAGCCACCGTCGAAGGCGATGATCCCCGAGTTGATCTCGGTGATCGCCCGCTCCTCGTCGGTCGCGTCCTTCTCCTCGACGATCCCGGTGACCCCGGCGTCTCCACGCAGGATCCGGCCGTAGCCGAACGGCTCCGGGACGATCCCGCTCAGGATCGTCGCGGCCCGGCCGGCAGCTTCGTGGTCGGCCACCAGCGCGCGCAGCGACTCACCGCGCAGCAGCGGCGTGTCGCCGTACGTCACCAGGACGGTCCCACCGGAGACCGCGCCCGCCTCGACCGCCACCCGCACCGCGTGGGCGGTGCCGAGCTGCTCGGTCTGCACCGCGATCACCGCCTCGGGGAGGATCTCGGCGATGTGCGGCTCGACGAGCTCGCGCTGGTGGCCCACGACCGCGACCACGCGCGACGCGCCGGCCTCCGAGACCGCGGCCAGGACATGGCCGACGAGGCTCCGGCCCGCGATCTGGTGGAGCATCTTGGGAGTCTTGGACTTCATCCGGGTGCCGCCGCCGGCGGCCAGCACGATCACGGTGAGCTCGCTCATGTTGCCTCAGTCTAGGGCTCCCGACGCGGGCCCCGACCCGGGGTCAGCGGACCCGTTCCTCCGCCGCGTTGAGGACCCCGATGATCTGGTCGTAGTCGCCGCGGACCTCGGCGTAGCGCAGCAGCTTGACCTGCTCCACGAGCACCTCGTGAGCCTCGGGATCGGCCTCGAGCAGGGCCATCACCTCCTCGACGTAGGCCTCCAACGGCATGGCGTGCTCGGAGCTCTCGTGGCCCGGCATCAGGGCCGTCCGGACCGCCGGCGGGACGAGCTCGGTGACCTGGATCCCGATCGGCTCCAGCTGCATCCGGATCGACTCGGAGAGCTGGTGGATCGCCGCCTTCGTGGCGTTGTAGGTGGGGGTGAACCGCAGCGGCGTGTGGGCCAGCCCCGAGGAGACGGTGAGGATCGTGGCGCCGGGCCGCTCGCGCAGGTGCGGCAGAAGCGCGTCGATGAGCCGGATCGGACCGAGCAGGTTCGTCACCACGGTCTCCTCGGCATCGGCGAGGAACCCGGTCGTGGTCCAGTCCTCGGGGCGCATGATCCCGGCCATCGCGACGAGCACGTTCAGGTCGGGGAAGCGGCTCACGACATCGGCTGTCGCCTCCGCGATCGACGCGGCGGCGGCGGTGTCGATACGCACGGTGCCGAACCCGTGCGCCTCGGCCAGCTCGGCGAGGAGCGAGGTGCGCCTGCCACCGATGACGACGGTGTTGCCGCGCTCCTTCAGACGCAGCGCGAGGGCGAGGCCGATCCCGGAGGTCGCTCCGGGGATGAAGATGGTGTTTCCGGTGATGTTCATGCCTCCACGCTGCGGCCGTCGCTCGCCGGGCGGGAGAGACCCGGTGATCGTGGGATCGGCGATCCCTGGTTGCGTCGGCGTGCACCCCGCATGATGGTTGTCATGGACCGTGCCTCGCTCGCCGACTTCCTCCGCCGCCGCCGGGAGGCGCTCCGCCCGCAGGACGTCGGCCTGGTCG
Source organism: Nocardioides sp. NPDC051685 (assembly GCF_044453405.1). Lineage (NCBI taxonomy): Bacteria > Bacillati > Actinomycetota > Actinomycetes > Propionibacteriales > Nocardioidaceae > Nocardioides > Nocardioides sp. NPDC051685. Next base: position 5,945 of record NZ_JBITCR010000001.1, read on the forward strand.
CCGGACCCCGGCGGCGCACGCCTGGCCTGCGCCGTGAGGAGGTCGCCGCGCTGACCGGGATGTCGACCGACTACTACGTCCGTCTCGAGCAGCAGCGCGGCCCGCAGCCCTCCGACCAGATGCTGTCGGCGCTCGCCCGGGCGCTGCGCCTGAGCATCGACGAGCGCGACCACCTCTATCGGCTGGCCGGCCACAACGCCCCGCGGCGTACGTTCGAGGACGGCCATGTCGCCCCGGCGCTGCTGCGGGTGCTGGACCGGCTCGAGGACACCCCGGCGATGATCATGTCCGCGCTCGGCGAGACGCTGGTCGCGAACCGGCTCGCCGTCACGATCTTCGGTGACCGTCCGGCGCTGACCGGCTGGGACCGGTTCGAGGCCTACCGCTGGTTCACCGATCCCTCGACGCGGGACGTCTACCCGCCCGAGTTCCACGACCGGCACGGCCGTGGTCTGGTGGCGACCCTGCGGGTGGCCTACGGAGCCATGGGCGAGCGCTCGCGCGCCGGCGATCTCGTACGCCTCCTGGAGACCCGATCGGAGGAGTTCCGCGAGCTGTGGGAACGGCACGAGGTCACCCACCGCTTCGAGGACCACAAGACCCTGCTGCATCCCCACGTCGGCCGCATCGACGTCGACTGCCAGGTGCTGACCAGCCAGGACATGGGCCAGGTGCTGCTGGTGCTGACGCCGGTGCCCGGTAGCGAGGCCGAGGAGAAGATCCGGCTGCTCGGGGTGCTCGGCCACGAGGAGTTCAGCCCGAACGAGCTCGGCACGAACGAGCTCGGCACGGACCGGTTCGGAACCGCCTAGGCGACGGCCTCCCTGCCGAGGTCGAGGACCAGGACGGCCATGTCGTCGGAGGGCGGTGTGGTGGAGAAGTCGGCGACCGCGCGCAGCAGCCGGTCGGCGAGGGCCTGGGCCCCGGCCCCGATGCCGGCGGCGAGGACGGCCTCGACCCCGGGCTCCTCGAACATCGCGACTCCGGCACGACGCTCCAGAACACCGTCGGTGACGACGACGAGCCGGTCGCCGCGCGCCACCGTCACCTCCTCCTCGATGTAGTCGACCGCGTCGAGCACCCCGAGGAGCGTCTGCGGCCTGCCCACCCGCCGGGCCGGGACCCCGGACCGGGCACGGGAGACCAGGAACGGCGGCGGATGACCCGCACACACGAGCCGCACCAGGAACCGGGAGGCCGAGGTGGTCTCGAGCGTGCCGCAGACCATCGTGACGAACCGGCCCCGGCTGCCCTCGTCGCAGATCGCGGCGTTGAGCCGCTCCAGGGTCGGCGCGATCGGGATGCCGGCCCGCATCAGCGCGCGCACGGTGTGGCGCGACATCCCGGCGACCGCGGCCGCCTCGGGGCCGACCCCGCACACGTCGCCCACCATGAACCCCCAGCGCCCGGCGCCGAGCGCGAAGATGTCGTAGAAGTCGCCACCGGCGTCGTTGAACTCCCCGGTCGGCTCGTAGCCCACCCCGATGTCGACGCCGGGGATGTCGGGCAGCACCGCGGGCAGCAGGCTGCGCTGCAGGGACTGGCCGATCTCCTGGAGCTCGGTGTGGGCGCGCGCGTTGTCGATGGCCAGCGCCGCCCGGCGGGCCACCGACTCCGCCACCAGCAGCCGCTCGCGACGCAACGGCTCACCGGGGGGCCGGCCGAGAGTGAGCCAGCCGATGATCCGGTTGCGCGTCACCAGCGGGAGGATCGCGACCTCGCCCGGGAAGTACGGTTCGGCCGGGGCCTCACGACCGTCGGGCGCCGCCTTCTCCAAGGCGTCCTGCAACGCATCGAGCTGGTGCTCGTCGGCGTGCCAGGAGAACTGGAGCCGGGGTTGGTCACGGGCATCGTTGAGGTAGATGCCGCACCAGGTCGCGAGCCGCGGCACGACGACCTGTCCGGTCATGGCCGTCGTCGTCTCCAGGTCCAGCGACCCGGCCAGCATCACGCTGGACTCCCCCAGGAACGCCAGCCACGCACGCCGTTCGCTGTCCGCGGCCCGGGTCGCGGCGCGGTCGACGCTGGGCGCGGCCCAGTCCGCGACCCGCTGCAGCTGCGCGCCGTCCTCGGTCGTGAAGCCGCCCGGCTCGGCCCGGGCGACCGCCAGCGTCCCGATCACCCGCCCGTCGAACGCCACCGGCGCGGTGGCGAGCGAGCGCAGCTCGAGGCCCCGGAGCAGGTCGACCGGGGTCGCGCTCAGGTCACCGATGGACAACGGCCGGAACGACGCCCTGAGGCTCGGCGCACCGGCCTCACCGCGGCGCACGCTCCGTCCCTGGATGGGGTCCGCGGACCCGCTCGTGGCCGCCACCACGAACCGGTCCTCCATCTCGTCCTCGAGCAGGAGGTAGGCAGCATCCGCCGCGAAGCGGTCCCGGGTCTGCTCCACCACGAGCTGGAGCATGTCCGCCAGCGGGAGCTGGTTGAGGGCCAGCCCGCCCAGCCCCAGCGGATCCTGGGCGGCGGGGTCCCGGCGGCGTACGTCCTGGTCCTCCGGGCCGTCGCTCGCGGGCGCCTCGGCGCCGATGGTCTCCTCCACCAGCGCGAACGCCGCCCACACCCGCTTGTGGTCCTTGCGGTACTCCACGCCCCAGGCCGTCGCCAGCGCCGAGGTGATCAGCAGCCCGCGGCCGTGCTCGCCGGCCCCGGGGTGGGCGTTGGCGCCGACCGGCAGCACCCGGGTCGGGTGCTGGTCGAACACGTCGATGCGGAGCCGGTCCTCCTCGCGTACGACCGACACGGTCATCGGCGTGCCGGCATGGGTCACGGCGTTGGTCACCAGCTCGCTGGTCAGCAGGACGGCGTCGTCGAGGATGTCGTCGAGACCCCATTCGTCGAGCACCTTCCGCGTGAAACGGCGCGCCTCGGAGACCGACGTAGGTGCCGGTTCGAAGGTGCGCGAGAGCGTCTTGACTCCGGTGCTCATGTCCACCGCCGATTCTGCACCCGATTCGCCACGAAAAGGACTTATCCCCGGAAGGGATCTGCAGGTAGGTCAAGGATTGACCAGAATCGGTGGCGAACGGTGATTTCTGAGTCGCGGACAGGCGATGAATGCGACACTGCAGAAGACGCGCGACTCAGCGCGAGAGGAGGCGGGATGCCCTCATCGTCGGGCACATCGGCTGACACATCGACTGGCACCACGCCTCCGGCGCAGGTGGCGGTCGACCCGATCGCGCTGCGCCGGCTCAAGGACGCGATGACCGCGATGCGCGACGGCGTCTTCACCGGGCGCCTCGACCCGGTCGACGGCCCTCTCGGCGACCTCGCCTCCCTCCACAACGAGATCGCCGACCGGCTCGGTCACCTGAGCGGCGAGCTCGCGCGCGTGCGCCGCGACGCGGGCCGCGACGGCCACCACGACGAGCGGCTCCGGCCGAGCATCGGCGGCGGCGCCTGGGCCGGTGCCGTCGAGGACGCCAACGACCTGGTCGCCGACCTTGCCCGCCCGACCGCCGAGGTCGCCCGGGTCGTCGCCGCGGTCTCCGCGGGCGACCTCACCCAGACGATGGACGTACGCCAGGGCAGCCGCCCGCTCAAGGGCGACCCGCTGCTCGTCGCCAAGAGCGTGAACGGCCTGGTCACCCAGCTCGCCACGATCACCGAGGAGATCGCCCGGGTCACCCGCGAGGTCGGCACCGAGGGCAAGCTGGGCGGCCGCGCCCGGGTGCGGAACGCGTCGGGCACCTGGCGCGACCTCGTCGATGCCGTCAACACCATGTCCTCGAAGCTGACCGCCCAGGTCCGCGACATCGCCGAGGTCACCACCGCGGTCGCCAACGGAGACCTGTCCCGCACGGTCACCATCGAGGTCTCCGGCGAGATGGCACAGCTCAAGGACACCGTCGACCGGATGGTCGGCCAGCTGTCCTCGTTCGCCGCCGAGGTCACCCGTGTCGCCCGCGAGGTCGGCACCGAGGGCCGCCTCGGCGGCCAGGCCGACGTACGCGGCGTCTCCGGCACCTGGCGCGACCTGACCGACTCGGTCAACACGATGGCCTCCAACCTGACCTCCCAGGTGCGCGGGATCTCCTCGGTCGCCAAGGCCGTCGCCCGCGGCGACCTGTCGCAGCAGATCACGGTCACCGCGCGCGGTGAGGTCGCCGAGCTCGCCGAGACGCTCAACTCCATGACCGCCACCTTGCAGACCTTCGCCGACGAGGTCACCCGCGTCGCCCGCGAGGTCGGCACCGAGGGCCGCCTCGGAGGTCAGGCCGAGGTGCCCGGCGTGGCCGGCCGGTGGAAGGACCTCACCGACTCGGTGAACTCGATGGCGAGCAACCTGACCAACCAGGTCCGTGACATCGCCCAGGTCACCACCGCGGTGGCCGGCGGCGACCTGTCGCAGAAGATCACC
>NZ_JBITCR010000001.1:10404-515451 GCF_044453405.1 Nocardioides sp. NPDC051685
ACCGTCGACGTACGCGGCGAGCTCGCCGAGCTCAAGACCACCGTCAACACCATGGTCGACCAGCTCTCCGCCTTCGCCGACGAGGTCACCCGCGTCGCCCGCGAGGTCGGCACCGAGGGCATGCTGGGCGGCCAGGCCGAGGTGCCGGGCGTCGGCGGCCGGTGGAAGGACCTCACCGACTCCGTCAACTCGATGGCGACCAACCTGACCAACCAGGTCCGTAACATCGCCCAGGTCACCACCGCGGTCGCCGGCGGCGACCTGTCGCAGAAGATCACCGTCGACGTACGCGGCGAGCTCGCCGAGCTCAAGACCACCGTCAACACCATGGTCGACCAGCTCTCCGCCTTCGCCGACGAGGTCACCCGCGTCGCTCGTGAGGTCGGTGGCGAGGGTCAGCTCGGTGGCCAGGCGGCGGTGCCGGGCGTCTCCGGCACCTGGCGTGACCTGACCGACTCGGTCAACTTCATGGCCGGCACGCTGACCGCCCAGGTCCGCAACATCGCCCAGGTCACCACCGCGGTCGCCCGCGGCGACCTGAGCCGGCAGATCACCGTCGACGCACGCGGCGAGATCCTCGAGCTCAAGTCGACCATCAACACGATGGTCGACCAGCTGTCGAGCTTTGCCGACGAGGTCACTCGCGTCGCCCGTGAGGTCGGCACCGAGGGCCGCCTCGGCGGCCAGGCCGACGTGCACGACGTCTCCGGCACCTGGAAGGACCTCACCGACTCGGTCAACTCGATGGCCTCCAACCTGACCTCCCAGGTCCGCAACATCGCCCAGGTCACCACCGCCGTCGCCCGCGGCGACCTCACCCAGAAGATCACCGTCGACGCACGCGGCGAGATCCTCGAGCTCAAGTCGACCATCAACACGATGGTCGACCAGCTCGGGTCGTTCGCCGACGAGGTCACCCGCGTCGCCCGCGAGGTCGGCACCGAGGGCGCGCTCGGCGGCCAGGCGCAGGTGCCCGGCGTCGCCGGCACCTGGCGCGACCTGACCGTCTCGGTGAACTCGATGGCCTCCAACCTGACCAACCAGGTCCGCAGCATCGCCCAGGTCTCCAAGGCGGTCTCCCAGGGCGACCTGTCTCAGAAGATCTCCATCGAGGCCCGCGGCGAGGTCGCCGCCCTGGCGGGCACCCTCAACGCGATGGTCGACACGCTGCGTACGTTCGCCGACGAGGTCACCCGTGTCGCCCGTGAGGTCGGCACCGAGGGTTCGCTGGGTGGTCAGGCGCACGTACGCGGCGTGGCCGGCACCTGGAAGGACCTCACCGACTCGGTCAACTCGATGGCCTCCAACCTGACCTCCCAGGTCCGCAACATCGCCCAGGTCACCACCGCCGTCGCCCGCGGCGACCTCACCCAGAAGATCACCGTCGACGCCCGCGGCGAGATCCTCGAGCTCAAGTCCACGGTCAACACCATGGTCGACCAGCTCTCCTCCTTCGCCGACGAGGTCACCCGCGTCGCCCGCGAGGTCGGCACCGAGGGCAAGCTCGGCGGCCAGGCCGAGGTCGCCGACGTCTCCGGCACCTGGCGCGGGCTGACGGAGAACGTCAACCAGCTCGCCTCGACGTTGACGACCCAGCTCCGTGCTATCGCCGAGGTCTCCGCCGCGGTGACCCAGGGCGACCTGAGCCGGCAGATCACCGTCGGGGCCGAGGGCGAGGTCGCCGAGCTGAAGGACAACCTCAACGAGATGATCGACTCGCTCCGCGAGACCACGCGTGCGAACGAGGACCAGGACTGGCTCAAGACCAACCTGGCCCGGTTCACCGGCCACATGCAGGGCGGGCGCGACCTGCTCGAGGTCGCCCGGCTGATCGTCTCCGAGCTCACCCCGCTCGTCGGCGCCCAGCAGGGCTCGATCTTCCTCACCGACCAGACCTCCGAGCACGGTGGCCCCAAGGTCCTGCGCCGGATCGCCTCCTACGGCTACCAGCCGAGTGCCGACGTCCCCGACGTCTTCGCCGTCGGCGAGGGTCTCGTCGGGCAGGCGGCGTACGACCGCCAGCCGATCATCGTGCGCGACGTTCCCGCCGGCTTCCTGCGGATCTCCTCCGGCCACGGGTCGGCGGCGCCGACCTCGATCGTGGTGCTCCCGGTGGTCTTCGAGGAGAAGGTGATCGGCGTCGTCGAGCTCGCCTCCTTCCGGCCGTTCAGCGCCGTCCACATGCAGTTCCTCGAGCAGCTCGCCGAGTCGATCGGGGTCTCGCTCAACGCGATCATGGCCAGCTCGCGCACCGAGGAGCTGCTGGTCGAGTCGCAGCGCCTCGCCGCCGAGCTGCAGGACAAGCAGGACGAGGGCGAGCGCCAGCAGGTGGAGCTGCAGCAGACCAACGCCGCGCTCGAGGAGAAGGCCCGCCAGCTCGCCGACCAGAACCAGGCGATCGAGATCAAGAACCTCGAGATCGAGGAGGCCCGGCGCGGCCTGGAGGAGCGCGCCGAGCAGCTCGCCCTCTCCTCGCGCTACAAGTCCGAGTTCCTGGCCAACATGTCGCACGAGCTGCGTACGCCGCTCAACTCGCTGCTCATCCTGGCCCGGCTGCTCTCCGACAACGTCGACGGCAACCTCAACCCTCGCCAGGTGGAGTACTCCCGCACCATCCACGGCGCCGGCACCGACCTCCTCCAGCTGATCAACGACATCCTCGACCTCTCCAAGGTCGAGGCCGGGAAGATGGATGTCCACGTGACCGACGTGGACGTGACCTCGGTGGTCGAGTACGTCGAGGCGACCTTCCGGCCGCTGACCGCGGAGAAGGACCTGGACTTCATCGTCGCCGTCGACCCCGACGTCCCTCGCCTGCTGCGCTCGGACCAGCACCGTCTGCAGCAGGTGCTGCGCAACCTGCTCTCCAACGCGGTGAAGTTCACCGACAGCGGCGGCGTACGCCTGCTGATCCGCAACGCCTCCGGCGAGCGCTTCTCCACGCGCAGCCTGCAGCAGGCCGACGCGGTGCTGGCGCTCTCGGTGGTCGACACCGGCATCGGCATCCCGCCCGAGAAGCTGAAGGTCATCTTCGAGGCGTTCCAGCAGGCCGACGGCACCATCAGCCGCAAGTTCGGCGGCACCGGACTGGGCCTCTCGATCAGCCGTGAGGTCGCCCATCTCATCGGCGGCGAGATCCAGGTCAAGAGCGAGCCCGGGCACGGCAGCTCCTTCACCCTCTACCTCCCCAGGATCAGCTCCGAGAGCGTCGACGCCCAGCCCGCACCCCCCAGCTCCTGGGAGCAGGAAGCGGTCGGCCGCAGACCTGACCAGCTCCTGCTGGTCCTCAGCGACGGCAGCGACGAGCCCGGCCCCGGCACCAGCGCCGTCGTGGAGGCCCTGTTCGGTTCGGCCGACGAGGTCGAGACCGTCTTCGGCTCCTCCCCCGAGGAGGCCCAGTCCGTCCTCGCCGACCGCGAGGTCGACTGCGTCCTGCTGGATCTGCCGCTCGCGGACGGTGGCTTCGAGGTGCTCCGCTGGATGCGCACCCACAAGCGCAGCAAGGACATCCCCGTCGTGCTGAGTAGGGTCGGCGAGGTGACCAAGGCCCAGCAGAGCCGGCTGGACAGGTACGCCGAGGCGATGACCCTCAAGATGCCGGCCACCATCGAGGAGGCGATCGACGACGTGAGCGTGCTGCTGGGCCGCACCGGGGTGCAGCTCCCCAGGACGTACGTCGCCGAGCCGCCCGACACCACCGGCCAGTTCGTGGGCCGGCGGATCCTGATCGTCGACGACGACGTACGCAACGTCTTCGCGCTCACCAGCGCGCTCGAGCAGCACGGCATCGATGTCCTCTATGCCGAGTCCGGCGAGGCCGGGATCGAGGCGCTGCAGCGGGAGCCGGGTGTCGACCTCGTGCTGATGGACATCATGATGCCGGGCATGGACGGTCTGACCGCGATGCGCCTGATCCGCGACATCCCGCAGTTCAAGAGCCTGCCGATGATCGCGCTGACCGCGAAGGCGATGACGGGTGACCGGGAGGACAGCATCGCCGCCGGCGCCTCGGAGTACATCACCAAACCGGTCGACGTCGCCGACCTGCTCTCGCTGTTCCGGGTGTGGCTCTCGTGAACGAGACATCTGCTGCCCCGATGGGGGTCGCCACGAGCTCGCGGGCCAAGATCCTGCTGGTCGACGACCGGGCGGCCAACCTGGTCGCGCTCGAGGCCATCCTCGGTTCGCTCGACCAGACCCTCGTCCGCGCCGGCTCCGGCGAGGACGCCCTGCGCGCCCTGCTCCACGACGACTTCGCGCTGATCCTGCTCGACGCGCAGATGCCGGGGATGGACGGCTTCGAGACGGCCACCCGGATCAAGGCTCGGGAGCGCACCAAGGACGTCCCGATCATCTTCCTGACCGCCAACGACTTCGACACCCATCTCGCCTATCGCGGCTACGCGACCGGTGCCGCCGACTTCCTCGCCAAGCCGTTCGACCCGTGGCTGCTGCGCGCGAAGGTCCAGGTCTTCGTCGACCTCTGGCACGCCAGCCGCAAGCTCAGCACCCAGGCCGACCTGCTGAGGCGGTCACTGGACGAGCGCCTGTCCTCGGTGCCCGGCCTGGTCGACGTCGATGTCGTCGCCGATCTCCGTTCCCGCCTCGCCGGCGTGGAGGAGGCGGTCGCCGACCTGGACGTAGCCGCCGACATGGGCCCAGGTGGCGATGCCCGCCGTCGGCTCGGACAGCGGATCGACGACCTCAGGCAGGCCCTCGAGGCGCTGGGCTGATCAGACCGGGGTCAGATCTTCGACCGGTACTCGGCGAGGATCTTCTCCGCCTTCTCCTTGTCGGCGTCCTGCAGCGGGATGAGCAGCTCGGCGATCACGTCGGTCAGCTCGGCGACGCGCCGGTTGAGCTGACGCTGCTCCTGCACCTCGGCCTCGAGCGCCTCGATGCGGCGGACCAGCGAAGCACGCGTACGAGCCGCGTCGCGGGCACCGCGGGCGATGTTCTTGATGCCGGAATCGTCGGACATGTCAGTTTCCTTCTGCAGACTTGAGGGAGGGCCAGGAGGCACGCATCCGCGCGACCCGCGGCAGCGGGTCCTCGAGCATGTCCCGGCCGTCGATGATCTCGAGATGCTCGACCACACCGCCGGCCGCCTCGATCTCGGCCTGGACGAGCGCGGGGTCGACGCGGCGTACGAGGCCTTCGGGCTTCGGCTCCGGCAGGTTCTCACCGGTGGCCGCGAACTCGAGGTAGAGCTTGCCGCCGCCGGGGCGCAGCGCCATCTTCGACAGGGTCCAGAGCTGGTGCCGGGCCGCCTTGTCGAGGCAGCCGATCAGGTCGCGGGCATAGAGGTGGTGCGGGTCGCGGGCCAACCGCGCGCCCAGCGTCAGCGTCGAGCGGAGCTCGCCGAGGATGAGCTGGTCGGAGACCAGCGGGAGCTGGTGGCGCTCGGCCCGGCGGCGTACGGCTGCCACCGCGGCGCGGGAGAAGTCCACCGAGCGCACCTGGTGTCCCTTGCGGGCGAAGAAGCGACCGTCGCGGCCGACCGCGCCGGAGCCGAGATCGACGATCTTGGCGTCCTCGGGAAGCTGCTTGGCGACCTGCGTCGCGAAGTAGGACTGCTTGGTCTCGAGCTCGCTGCCGTGGGTGTTGTGGAACTCGGTCCAGAACCCCATGTCGGTGCGGAAGCCGCGCAGCCAGCCGTCCAGGCGACGTACGCCGGCCGGCGGGTCCGCGTACTTGAACGACGGGTCCGGGGTGCGCCACTTCGGGCCGTAGATGAAGGCCAGCATCTCCTCGGGCTCGGCGGGAGCCGGGAAGTCGTAGCCGTGCAGGTTGATCGTCGAGACCGGCACGATCGCCTCGCGGCGCAGCCGGCCGGAGCGGTTGCCGAGCTGGTAGAAGACCGGCTCGCCGTCCTTGTCGGGCACGTAGAACGCCACGAAGATGTCGATGTGCACCTTGCGGCCGTCGGAGACCGGGAGCAGCACCTTGATGTCGCCGCCGGACATCCGCAGGATGCTCCAGCCGCGCTCGCGCATGGTGCGCTCGATGGCGTACGACTCGGTGATGATGTCGGCCGGGACGGTGTGCTTGGAGAGGTAGCAGACGTCGGTGTCGGAGTCGTGGCCGAGCATCCGGCCTTCGCGGATCGCACCGAGCAGCGCACCATAGTTGAGGTAGGCCTCGACGCCGACGACGTCGCGGAGGTCGGCGAGGACGCGCTGGGTGCCCTCGAGGATCTCCGCGCGGATGCTCTCGTCGGTGGCTTCGAACGAGCGGGTCAGGTGGCCGACCTTGTCGACGCTGAGCGGGTGGCCGCTGCCGTCGACGATCGAGATGGCGCCTTCCCCGGTGCCGAGGGAGACCTTCTCCTCGAAGAGCACCTCACCGTCGTAGTCGGTGATGGTGACCGTCGCCGAGCCGTTCAGGAACCGGGTGAGGACCGTCGGCCACGGCACCATGGTGCCGCCGGCGACCGAGTGTCCGTCGCGGTCGGGGGTGAGGGACCAGACGTACTGACCGTCGACGGAGAGGATCAGGACCGACGTCGAAGAGCCCCGGACGAGGACCCCCTCGTCGGAGACCTCGAACTGTCCGCCGGAGGTGGGGGCACTGACGGTCACGAGACCTGGGCGCCTTCTCGCGCGATCGCCTTCCGCAGGGCGGTGCTGCTGGTCTGGAGCGTGTAGGGGAAGTAGACGACCTCGACACCGACCGACGCCATCTTCTTCTCGAGCGCGTCGCCCTTCTCGGTGCCCTTCCAGTCATCGCCCTTGAAGAGGTGGGTGAACCCGACCTCACGCCAGGAGTCGACCTTGTCGGTGGTGCGCTCGGCGTAGACCGCGTCCACGATCCCGATCGCCTCGACGATCTCCAGCCTCTCGACGAGCGGGACGGTCGGGATGATCCCCTTCGTCGTCTCGCAGACCTCGTCGGAGACCACACCCGCGATCAACGTGTCGCAGCGCTCACGCGCCTGGCGCAGCATGTTGAGGTGACCGATGTGGAAGAGATCGAACACGCCAGGTACGTAACCGATGACCGGCCCCATGCCCACGCTTCCTCCAAGTGTTTGTCGATTAGTTTGGGCGACTTTACACCCTGCTCCCCCACGACCTCGAGATGAGGCCAGTATCCATACCACCGTGCGCATCCCTGCAATCACCAACACGACACGCGGGCGTTCGCAGGAAGCCCGGTGACCTTACACGAAGATGAACGGCGAATGGCCATTGTTGCCCGATGTGTCAAGCCGAACCGCGGCTGCTGAGCTAGCGTCGGGTCCATGGATGTCGTCGAGATCGACGGGTCACGCATCGCCTTCCGGCGGGCCGGGAACGGCCCTGCGGTCGTGTTCGTCCACGGCGGCGCCGAGGACGGTCGCACCTGGTCCCCACAGCTCGACGCCCTCGCCGACGAGTTCACCGTCATCGCCTGGGACGAGCCGGGCGCCGGCGGCTCCTCCGACGTCCCCGCGGGATTCGGGCTGAGCGACTACGGCGACTCCCTGGCCCGGTTCCTTCGCGCCCTGGACGTCGCCCCCTGCACCCTCGTCGGGCTCTCCTGGGGCGTGACCGTCATCCTCGAGCTCTACCGCCGCCATCCCGGTGTCGTCGGCGGCTTGGTCCTGGCGGACGGCTACGCCGGCTGGCGCGGCTCGCTCGGACCCGATGAGGCCGACGCCCGCCTCGCCGGCCTCCGCAACCAGCCCGAAGGCACCTTCGACCCGACCCTCCCAGGTCTCTTCGCCGGCCCTCCGCCCGCGGAGTTCGTGCCGTTGCTGGAGGCGATGTCCGCCGACGTACGCCGCCACAGCATGCTCACCGCCCTGACCGCGATGGCCTCTGCCGACCTGAACGACGTGCTCGGGACGATCGCCGTGCCCACCCAGCTCATCTGGGGCGCCCTCGACGCGCGCTCACCCCTGTCGGTCGCCCACGAGTTCGAGCGCCGCATCCCGGGCGCGGACCTCGCCGTCATTCCCGGCTGCGGCCACGTCAGCAACCTCGAGGCTCCGGAGACGTTCAACGACATCCTCCGCTTCTTCCTCCGCCGCCACAGCTGACTCGGTGACCCGCCTCTCACGCGCGGGCGCTCATGGCATCCTCAGCCAACGGCGAACAGCAGGACAACGAAGGCCACCAGGCCGGCCCCCGCGATGGATAGACCGATCCGCCCGCGCCGCCGCCCCGAACCGGTACGGGCGAGCACGTAGCAGATCGGCGCCCCGAAGAAGCCGACCGGAAGCCATACCAGGCCCAGGACCCTTATCCAGTGCGGAGGATTGAAGTCCTCGCTCAGACTGAGCACGTACACGAACACTGTCGCGGCGCCCGCGAGCAGACCCAGCACGAACGTGACCGTTCCGAAAATATCCGACACCCTGTCGCGGGAGCCCCCGGCATCACGTGTCAACGCGCTCGCTCCCTTCAAGCCCATATCAAAGACAACTGGAGACTGCAGGAAGGCTGCCGGATCTCCTTGCGAGATACCTCAGATTGTCGAGCCTCCCCGACGGCCCGTACAGGGCAGGTTGTCCCGGATCGCAGCGAGGTCGGCCATGCGGGCTTCGACTTCGACGAGCTTCTCTCGGGCGCGCGCCTGGAGCCCGGAATCACGACCGCGCCGACGGCCCACCTCGATCAGGTCCGCCACCTCGTCGAGGGTGAACCCGAGCCGTTGGGCGGCCTTGATGGTCCGCAGCGTCTGCACGGCCCGTTCGTCGTAGAGGCGGTGGCCGCCGGGGCTGCGGTCGGGCTGCTCGATCAGACCGCGTCGCTCACCTATCTGGTGGTCAAGAGCGCCTCATTGCTGATCGCGCCACGTACCGGTCCAGTCATAGAGCGGGGCGGTGGTGGCGTACTCGCGGAGGTAGGCGATGCGATCGTCGTGGAGCCTCGCGACGGAGCATCCCTCGAATCGGCCGGCCTGGCCTCGCCAGGTGCACTCGAAGCTCCATTCGGCCATCAGGAACTCACCGGCGGCGGCATGTGTCGTGATGTCCCAGGCGTCGACGCGGCCGCCAGCCGCAAGCCACGCGTTCATCCACTGCTCCACGCGAGCCCGGCCCCGGTAGACCGGGCCATAGGACTCGATCACCACGCAGTCATCGGACAGCGTCGTCAGCACCGCGGCGACGTCGTGCAGCCGCCATGCATCGATGTAGCTGTGCAATTGAGTCACCACACGGTGAACTTAGCGTGGCGTCCAGTGCGCTAGAGGGAGGTCAGGGTCGCCGCGCACCTGTGAGGATGCAGACCTGATTCAAAGGCACGCTCTCACCCGTGGCTGAGCGTGAACGAGTGCCACTGAGTAGCGCCGAAATCGCCCGCGTTGGTGTGTCTTCTGTGTGCCACCCAGGCAGGGCAGGTGGACTACGCCCCGGGAACGATGCGGATCTCACGCACGACGCCGTCGCCGAGTGCCGCGAGGGCCTCTTGATAGGCGGGACTGTCGTGCGCGGCGGTCGCGGCCTCGACGGAGTCGAACTCGATGATGACCGTGCGCTGATTGATGCCGGCCTCATAGACCTTCGCCGGAAGGTCGCGTGCGATGACCCTGCCTCCCGCCGCCGTCAACGCCGGTCCAGCCAGTGCCGCGTAGGCGGCCATCTTCTGCTCGTCGCGCATCTCCTGATAGACGCTCACCCAGTACGCAGTCATGGCCGTACTCTGCCATGCTGCGACGAACCCGAACTTCGCCGATCAGCTGGCGCGCGGGGAGTACATGATCACGGCAACCCCGACCAGGCAGATCAGAGCACCGGCGACGTCGTACCGATCGGGCTTGAAGCCGTCGAGCGCCATGCCCCAGGCGAGAGAACCAGCGACGAACACGCCGCCGTAGGCGGCGAGGATGCGGCCGAAGTGCGCGTCGGGCTGCAGGGTGGCGACGAAGCCGTAGATCCCGAGCGCGACGATGCCGGCCCCGATCCAGATCAAACCTCTGTGCTCGCGGACTCCCTGCCAGACCAGCCAGGCACCGCCGATCTCAGCGATGGCGGCGACGACGAAAAGGGCGATCGATCGGAGCGTCTCCACGCAGCAATCCTGTCATCGCTCGGCGCGTACGTCGTCGTGGCCATCGAGGGCACGAGCGGTGATGGTCAGGTCGATGGGCCCGTCGTCCGCGCACGTGGTCGCGCGAACCGAGTTCGATGGTGGCCGCAAGTCCTGCCCCTGGCAGGTGTCGTTCCTTGAACTTCGCGCTCATGCGTCGGCCTTCCGGGTGGTGATCTCGACGAAGGGCAGCGGGCAGCAGTCGCTGCTCGCACACTGGTGGAGGTCATCACAGCCGGCGTCGAGCGCGGCGCGCAGGTTGTCCCGGATCGCAGCGAGGTCGGCCATGCGGGCTTCGACTTCGACGAGCTTCTCTCGGGCCCGCGCCTGGAGCCCGGAATCACGACCACGCCGACGGCCCATCTCGATCAGGTCCGCCACCTCGTCGAGGGTGAACCCGAGCCGTTGGGCGGCCTTGATGATCCGCAGCGTCTGCACGGCCCGTTCGTCGTAGAGGCGGTGGCCGCCGGGGCTGCGGTCGGGCTGCTCGATCAGACCGCGTCGCTCGTAGTAGCGCAGCGTCTCTCGATTGACGCCGGCCGCCTGCGCCACCTCGTTGATCCGCAGGCTCACGCCGACAACTCCCGGGCTCGCTCGGCCAGCGCATCGAGGATCTCCTGGTGGGCCGGCGGCACCGAGACGTCAAGGGTGAGGTCCTCGTCGGTGCCCTCGACGGTGAAGGTGAAGAACGAGCAGCACGAGGTCTCTCGTGCCGTCAGGTCGCGGACCCGCGCCACGAGGCCATCCGGGCCCGCGAGCCGCATCCGCACGTCGTCGCCGCGCCTCTCGACGCTGCGCACCGCGGAGGCGAACAGCGCATCGAACTCCGCCAGCCGCAACGGCCGCTCAGCCGTCGGCATCGTGCACGCATCCGTGGTCAGCAAGGTCTCCATGCCTACACGTTAAACCTGGACCTAAGTACAAGTTGCAAGCTTCTGCTCCCGGGTGCGCGCCGACGGGGTCGCCCGCATCGAGACTTAGGGACCATCCAGTTCTGGGAGATGAACATGTCGCTCCTGCCCCCACCACTTTGACGACTCAGAGATCCACTGCTCCAGGTGCCAGCCAAACTCGAACGCTCGGTTAGAGATCTCGTTGACGTCGGCGATCTCAATGACCTGGCATATCCGCCACGTTCCGGTGTCGCCAGTGGAACGGATCTTCAGCGACAGCCAGACGTAGTCCTCAAGTTCTGGGCTGGGTCCCCCGTACTGACGGGTCGGACCGAGTTCCGTACCCAGCATCGTCGAGACCTTCAGCCCTTGTCGCTCTGCCGAGCTGAATACGCTGCTCAAGATTGGCTCGACGACGCTAGACATGAGCCAGTCGATCAAGTCCTCCTCCACGGACATCACCATCCCGTACGCCGCGACCAGATCGCCAACCTTCTTGCGTCTCGACACTCAGGTTGGAGTCGACCAGGGTGAGCAACCGGGACCGTTTCTGAGCCGCCATGAAAGTCCTTGATGTCGCAGAGCGGCCGATGACAGGGCACGCCGGTTGGCGCATGCTGTCTAGCGTGACAGCCGCGAACGATCGTGAGGAACTGGTAAGCCTCGTGGCATACCTGATGTCGGCGGAGGGCACCGAGGACCAGCAGAACGCCGCGCTCGGGAGGCTGGAGTCCCGCGTGCTTCATCCTCGGGTGTCGGACCTGATCTTCTGGCCAGACCAAGAGGGGTACGAACGCGAACTGACGCCGGACGAGGTGGTGGACATCGCACTCGCTTATTGCCCAATCGAGCTGTGACCCCGCTCATGTTGCCTCGAGAGCAGCCTAGGTGTCGCGTGCCGGTTCACGTCGTCGCTGCTCGTCTCGGGCACCGCGACCCCTCGATGACCCTCCGCGTATACGCGCACGTTCTGAGCGACCAGGGCGCTAGCGCTGCTCAGACGTTTGCAGACATCTTCATCGAGGACGACGAGGACGACAACGAGGACGGGAATCAGTGATGGGTTAGCAACGGCGTTAGCAAGTGGGCCGGTTCCGGCTCCTCGCTCCCCCGCCAGATGGCGGATTCACGCTCAGGAGTGGCTCCCCGGGTAGGAGTCGAACCTACGTCGCTAGTCCTGATTCAAAGTCAGGCGGGCCCTGCCGGCAGACCAACCGGGGAACGTACGCCGAAACGCACGGGACAACTGTAGACGTCAAAGCCGACTCACTACGCACTGACCACGCACCAACTCCGCAGCGCCGGCTGGCGTCGCGCCCACCTCATGCACGACCGAGCGGCCGCTCGACCACAGCATTTGTACCCGCAAACGAGTACAAGTGCTGTTTCACCCGCAACGTCTCCGAGGCTCGGGCTGGGTCAGCCCTGCCACCCTGGGTAGCTGCTGCAGGCAGGTGTCGGGGCAGGAGTTGACCCGGCTGGACCACCACACGAGAGCCAGTGATGGCCCGGCCGAGGGTCTATACGGCTGGCTCAACAACCAGCTCGGCCCACGCGACGGCGGCGGCGATCTTGATCTCGTCGTTGGTGGCTCCGCATGCTCGGAGCACGGTTCTGGCGATCGTGTGGCGATCGTGTTCGTCGACGATGAGGCCTTCGGCACGATTGGTCACCACGACTTCCACCAGGTGCGCAAGGAGGGTACCCCCGACGTCGTGGCCGGCGACCTGGACAGCGAGCCGGGAGTACGCATTGACCAAGTCGCGGTGGATCAGCTTGTATGGCTTGCTCCCCTCTTCGGAGAGCACGTCGGGGAACTGCGGCAGTCGGCCGCAGTTGTGCGGCGCCTCGGCAAGAGTGCCGGTGTCGATCATCACCAACGCGTACAAGGCACTCGCCGCCCCGTGCTCCTGCGCGACCGTGCCGATCTTGTCGAGCTGGTCAAGGGTCGGGCGCACGGTTCGCGCCAGCAACTCCTCGAGGATGCCGGGCTTCCCGGCGAAGTGATAGTAGATCGAGGCCTGACGGATCCCGACCGCGTCAGCGATGTCCCTCGTGGAGGTCGCGACATAGCCGTGCTGGGTGAAGAGGCGGGCGCACACGTCGAGGATCTGGTCACGGGGCGACAGCGTTTGGTCGACTACCGGGATGCGCCGCGGGCGACCCGGGCGAGAACGTCTGGCTGCGGAACTCATGGTGCTCCGAATGTGGTTGGCGGGTTGGAGCCCGGGACGACCGCACAGTGTTGGAAACCCTCGGCGCCCCGGGCTCCGCCAGTCTCATTCGGCTCGCGCGCCAGCTACCAGAACATTGCTTCAGATTTCTTGAAGGCGGGAACGCGCCGCCTCGATCTGCTCCGCCGCGGCGGCACCGAAGACCGCCTGATCCTTCAGCGCATCGAATGTACGCAGGAAGTAACGGATGTCCTCGGGGCGCGATGTTCGCAGCAAGCCGGACCAGAACTCCTGCCGAACGAGTTGCTCGTCGAAGATGTAGAAGCCCTCACCCTGGAAGAGGCTGCGGGGTTGCCCAAGCGGGATGATTCCGATCGACACGTACGGCATCGCGGCGACCTTGAGCAGATGGTCGAACTGCTCACTCATCACCTCGGCTCCGCCGACGTTGCTATAGAGGGCAGATGCCTCCATAACGAACACGAACGAATTCATGCCCGTGCCGAGGAAGCGCTGCCGCTCCAGCCTGTTCCGCGCCGCCTGCTCGACATCCTCGAGACGAGTGCCGAACTGGTGGGCATGGATCGTGAACTGAGCGGAGGCGTAGCCGAAGGTCTGCAGGTAGCCCGGGATGTGCACTGCTTCGTAGACGCGGAGCAGCTTGGTCCGCTCGAACAACGGCATGTCGCGGATCTGGATGTGCTTCATCCCGGCGCGTTGATCGCGCTTGACCTCGATCCACATCTGCTCGATCTCGCGGTGCGCGCCGATGAGAGCTGCGACCTGGTCCTCGGCGCCGCACGCCGTCGCCCACGCTCTGATGTCGGCCTCGGACGGGTTCTGGGTGCCGTGCTCGATCTTGGAGACCTTGGACGCACCCCATTCGCACCGCTCGGCGATCGCGGCACCGCTCAGGCCCGCGTCCATTCGCAGCTCGCGGAGGCGGACGCCGAACGCCTTCTTGGCGGCGTCTGACGGCTGGAGGTCAGCCACAGGGATCTCAGGCCGGCTTGAACTCGCCGTGCGGTGTGGCGAGGTCCCAGGCCGCTTCGAAGGCATCGCGGCAGAACTTCACGGTCTCGGGTTCGCGATGCAGCTGGATCTCGACACGCTCGTCGTTGCCGTCGAGCACGTTGAAGATCACGAAGTCATCGAAAACGAAGCAGTCGTTGCCGGGCAAGGGCAGGTTGGACACCAGCCGCCGGGGAAGCCAGCGCAGCTCCTCGCCTGCGTCGACACCGAGGTCGCTGACTTCGAGCAGCGTTCGCTGGTACTCCGAGAGTGGCTCGGAGACGATCCGGACCCTCCGGAGGCGGCGCCCCGCGGCGACTTCCGCAGCAACCTGATCCAGCCAGGGGGCGAAGTACTCGATAAGCACCTCCTTGTCCCCGCGACGCCAAGCTGAGAACAGATCATCGTCGATGGCGTACCTGTCTCGGAACTCGAGCTTGAGGAACGATCGCCCGGCCCACATCAACTCGTTACGCCGCTCAGGCGAGATCAACTCCATGGTTCTCCTTTACGTACTTGCGAACGAATGCATCCATGGTCCGGTTCGAGACTTCCAGGTACGTCTCATCGTCGGCAAGGCTGACGAGCTGCGCGGCCACCTGCGGCCCGCAGCGCTTACCCTGGACCAGCCAGGAGTCGCGATCTGTCGAGTAGAACGTTTCGCAGTCTCCACTGACACCCGAGTCGGGGTCCTTGATGAAGAACGTAGCGGTGAGGTCGTCATCCTGAGTCCGGGTGTGTTCCATGTTCTTCCTCCTGGTCGAACTGCCGAGATGCCCCAGCCTGACGGGGGCGCCCGTCTGGTGTGGTCGTCGCGGTGATGACGGGAAGAAGCTCTTCTTCGACGGCCGCGGGCCTTGCCATTCTTGTCCGGTAGGCGAACGGGCGACCAGGATGTTGCTTCAGATTTCTTGAAGTCAGGCCCCTACGGTCTCGATCCGCTTGGACGCCGCGTCCCCTCGCTGCGCACGGTCGCCATCAAGGCGACCCGCGTCATCGGGACGTGCAACTAGACTCACGCCGTATCGCGGACCGGCACGAACTGGAAGTACTGACATGGACTCCTCGACGCACGGACCAACCTGCCGACCTCCTGATTGTCCACACGTAACGCAATCGGTCACGGATGAGCGGCGGTCAGAGCTGGAGCCGCGCGAAGAGATTCTCGACGCCGCGGCGTGCCTGTTCGTGGAGCGCGGCTTCGCAGCGACCCCGCCGCGCAAGATCGCTGAGGCGGCCGGGATCCGGGAGCCGTTGATCCGGCATCACTTCCCTGCCGGGAAGGACGAGATTCTCGCCGAACTGTTGCAGCGTTCGATCCGACCCAGGCTCGACAACCTCGAGAAGATCGAGGACCTACGCGCCGCGACCGGTGCCGGCCCGGAGGCGCTGCTGTACACGTTGGCAGTGCTCGATGCGCGCACCCTGGCACGTGCACCGCACAACCTCGGCGCGCTTGCCAGGCAGCCGGAGGCGTACCGCCAAGATGTCGGCGCCCATTTCCGGGCTGCGCAGGATGAGCTGCTGGCCACATACATACGACTTGCTGATCAGGTCAGCGACATCGTGCCGTCGACGGTGGTGGCGGCTCCGTCCGGCTATTTCCTCGGCACCATGTTGCTCCAGCAGGTCGACGGCGTCGTCGAGATGCGCTCCGAAGGATCCCAGATCACCCCGGAGATCGAGGCGTCGGTGGCTGCGACATGTCTGCGAGTCTGTCTATCCGACCCGACGCGCGTCAACGAGATCGCCGCCAAAGCGGCCGGCCTGATCAGGATGCTGGACGCCTGATCTCAACGAATCGGCCACGCGATCGGCCCAATGACTATCTTGTCAGGGTGGACCTTCCCGTGATGCCGCCGATCCTGCCGATGCTCGCGAAGCCCGTGAAGGGCGTGCCGACCGACGGCGGCCATGCATTCGAGCCGAAGTGGGACGACATCGGTTCTAGTTGCACGTAACTGGCGCTACGATGCAAGCGTGAACTGTTGGATAGGCCGAGCAGGCGGCCCCTACTCGGCAACCCACGAATCTCTGTGAGTGAGGTCCCGACACGCAACCTCTCGCAGGACACAAGCGGTCACGTCATACCGTCCAGAGGACCGCGGAGTCCATTATCCAGTTTTCCGGCTGCACCCTCTCCCAGAGGCTTCCCTTGCCGAGCTCACGCCCCAGCTCGTCCTCCCGAAGGAACCACTCCTCGGCGCTCCTGATCCGATGGGGGGGTGGATCTCGTCGAGCAGCGCGTAGGTCCTGGTGATGATTCCGTGCTTCCACACGTTCCAGAAACCCGTGAAGTTGTCGCGGAAGCTCATCGTGCTCTTGTCGTCCGTATCTGCGTTGTACCCGGCAGGGTGGTCGGCGATCCCCTTCAGATCCGGGCTGTTCCAGTACGTCTCCAGATCGATGTCGACGTACTGTGCCGGATGCCCGGTGACCTTCTCGAACGCCGCAGCCATCTCCGCGTAGGTCACGTGCTCGATCGCGACCTCGAGGTCCATACCGTTGGTCCGCTCCGGATGATCGAAGAGCCATGAGGCCCAATCGCAGGCTTGCGCTCGCGCCAGGTCCCACGGAAAGCCGGTAGGCTAGAAGGGTGCAGAGGGACAAAGACACCGACGTAAAAGCGCGTGACGGCAACCAAACACTTGCGCGGGGCCTTCGCGTCATGCTTGCGATCGCGGACTCGGGTCGCGGGCTGAGCGTGCAGCAGGTCGGGGATCTGCTGGGTGTACACCGATCGATCGCTTATCGCATCATGCAGACCCTCGCAGATTTCGGCCTGGCCACGAGGAACCGCGCGGGACTCTATGTTCCAGGGGCTCGCATGGCCACCCTTGCCGGCGCTTACCTTCCAGCTCTACGCGACGCCGCCGAGCCCGTGATGCAGCAACTCGCGAACAAGTTGCAGTCGACCGTTCTCCTTTTCGTCGAGCAGCACCGCGAGGCGCAAGCGGTGTCGATCATCGAGCCGACGAATGCGTCGTACCATATTTCATTCCAACCTGGAATGAAGACCCCACTCGACCGCGGCGCATCCGGCTATTCACTGCTTGCAGCCAGACCCCCCACGCCAGACGAACCGCCAGCGGTAACCCTTGCCCGTCAAACTGGATACGCTCGTAGCCACGGTGAGGTTCGCCCCGGTGCGTTCGCCGTGTCTGCATGGATCCCGACGGATGAGACGCCGACTCGAGCCACACTGAGTATCGTTACCTACACGGAGGAGATTGCAGACAAGGCAGGTGTCGAGATTCGGCGCGCCGCCGACAAGATCGGCCGTCTTCTCGACCGCGCCTACCTCGAAGCGGGCTGAAGCGCCCCAGGTTTGATGCCGCTGCTGTTTGAGTCCGGAAAGATGGGCAGCATGCCGAAGAAGATCGATCCTCCTCTGTGGGGAACGGCTGTGCGATGCCGGTGACTGGCCCGGGGTGACCTCGAGTGAGTTGCCTGAGATCAAGCGGCTCAAGGCCGAAGGTTTCGCCGGTTGCGTGAGGATAACGAGGCCTTGAAGGCGGCCTCGACTTTCTTCGTATCAATGCCACATTGACGCCTGCCCGACCGGCGTTCGCTCCCTTCTTCGCTGCCGGGGCTCAGTCAGTTTGGGTCCGTGGCTTGTCCTCGATGTGCGGCTCCGGCCGAGCGTGCTGGCCGTCGCGGGTGCTTGGCTTGATAGGAGCCCGCTCGCGGATGCTGTTCGCGCTGGATTGAGGCGTGCCCGCCTCGCGGCTGCCAGGACGCCCCGCTCGATACGGACGTCTGGAAGATCCACGGCATGGTCATGATCGGCACCGACTCGCACAAGAGCGTACCCACGCGGTCGTCGCGCTCGACGACGTTGGCAAGCAACTCGGAACGAAGACAGTGCACGCCAACAGCGAGGGCCACCTGGCGCTGATGGAGTGGACGGCCCATTTCACCGACCACGACGACGCCGGCGTGCGGTTCGCGCTGGAGGACTGTCGTCACTTGATCCGTCCACTGGATTCGGACCTGCTGGCCGCTGGGCACCGGGGGTCCGGGTGCGAACCCAATTGATTGCCGGCGCCCGCAAGGCGAGTCGAGAGCCAGGCAAGTCCGCCCCCATCGACGCCGAGGCGGTCGCGCTGGCCGCTCTGCGGCACTCTCGGACCCTGCCGGTGGCCGAGTTGGACGGGCCTTCACGGGAAGTGAAGCTGCTGTCTTGGACATCGTCGTGACCTGGTCGTTCAGCGCATCAGGATCGCGGCACAGGTCCGTTGGCACCTCCACGAGTTCGACCCAGACTTGCGGGTTCGGAGCCGTGGTCTTCGCCTGCAGCAAGCGGTGAGCGAGTTGCTGGTCGAGCTGCCGGTTCGACGGAGTGGTTGCTCGGGTCGCTCGGTGGCTTCTCGAGAAGTGCCAGGATCTCAACGCTCAGATCAACCCATTCGAGAACGAACTAGAGGTCTCCTCCGCGTCCTGTCCCCACCCATCCGCAGGTTCCGGGGTGTGGGGCTGTTGTCCGCGGCCGTGATCGCAGGGGCGACCGCCGGCGTGCACCGCTTCCGCGACAAGGACGCGTTCGCTCGAACACCGGCACCGCTCCCGTCCGGTCTGGTCGGGCTCCAGGAGGGGCAAGGTCCAGCTCAACCGCGGCGGAACCACTCGATGAACTGCGCCTGCACATGGTCGCCGTGACTCAGGCTCGGGGCGTGGGCCCAGGACGCAGGCACGTCAACAAGCAGCTTGCTCGAGGCAAGGACCGTGTCGCCGCAGTCCGGCTCCTGCGTCGCCGTCTATCCGACGTCGTCTTCACCACCCTGTGCGCTGACCAACGCGCGGCAACCGTAGAAGCGCCCGCCGAGCCGCGGCGGCACGCCGCTTGACATAGGAGCATCGGGGGCTCGGTCGATCCCCGATGTCGTTGATCGTCGCGTTCGCTGACGATCAACGCGATCGAGTCGATCTGTCGGGTGCTGTGTTCACACGCCCGCAGATCGCCGCGCGCACCAACCGCGCCTGGCGCCGCGCCAATCAACCTGTCGCCGAGCGGGTCGTGACCGACGCTGTGGTCATCGACGCGATTCGTGACATCGCCTGGACTCGCAACGCCCACGGACAACGGGAAGGCCCCAGAAGCGCTCTACGGGCGCGGCAAGATGTTTGCCTATCTGGGCCGCACCGTGGTCCCTGACGCTCCGCCGGCGTAGTCGATCAGGGCATGTGCACCCTGCGCATGGAAGCGGCACGACGGCCGAAAGGTCCGCACCATCATTCCTGCTCCGCAGCACGCTCGGGATGATCACCACGGTCGAGCACGAGACCGCCTACAGCCAGGTCCTCAACCGAGAGCCACAACCCGCATAGCGGCCGCAGAGAACCTTGGGACGTTTCACCGCAATCCCATCGGCAAGTTTCAACCGCGGGAGGGCGCCCACATGGAACGCGGGACCCCCGGCCGCGGCCCTACTCGCCAGTGGCCACAGGGGCGCGTCCGTCGTGCAGCGAGGCGTCGGCAATGTGCTGTGCCGCAAGAAACCCGAACGTCATGGACGGGCCGATCGTTGCGCCGGCGCCAGCATAGCTGCGGCCCATAACAGAAGCGGCCGAGTTGCCGGTGACGTACAGGCCCTCGAGTGGGGAGCCGTCGGGTCTGAGCGCGCGGCCGTGTTCGTCGGTGACCACGCCGCCATTGGTGCCAAGGTCGGACAGGATAATGCGGAAAGCGTAGTAGGGCCCTTCGTGCAGCGGTGCAAGGCTGGGGTTGGGCAGAGTGATGTCACCGTAATAGCGGTCGTAGGCATTCTCGCCACGGTGGAACTGGGTGTCAGATCCGGCTCGGGCGTCAGAGTTGTATCGCTCGACAGTGCGGCGCAACGCATCGCTAGGGACGCCGATCTTGGAGGCGAGGTCCTCGAGGGTGTTCGCCGAGTGGAACGAGTCAGAGCTGCGCCAGGCATTCGGTGGCTGGCGTCCGGTCGGCGCTGGCGCAAATGGAATGCGCGGAAGGGGCAGATGACCGAAGATGACGTAGCGACGCCAAGACCAGTCGTCAGTGATGTACCAGGAAGGGATGTGCTGGACGCCGGTCTCGTGCTTGGCGATCATCTCGAAGCCGAAGTCCTCGTAAGGTGCGGCCTCATTGATCCAACGTTCACCCGCTCCGTTGACGATCATCTGGGATGGCAGCATGCGCTCGTTGAGGCTGAACTGGATCTTTCCCGGACCCCATTCGACAGCAGGGAACCACCAGGCACTATCCATGAGGTCGACTGCCGCACCAGCCTCGACGGCCGCGTTGACGCCGTCGCCGGTATTGGTGGGGGCACCGAGGCTGGCATCAGCCCGGGCGGCCGGTTGATAATTGGATCGCATCGCCGCGTTGTGGTCGAAGCCGCCGGCAGCGATAACGACGCCCCCGTTCGCACGGACACGGATCGTTCGGCCTTCATGCTCGACGACCGCACCAAGTACGCGGCCGTCCTGGGTAATCAGGGACTTCAACGGCGAGGAGAGCCACAGACCGATGTCGCGCTTGCGGAAGGCGAGCATGAGCCGTGCCATAAGGGCCTGACCGATGGTCGTGATCCGCTCACCGGTGACCCGCGCACGCAGCATCCGCCAGATGAGCTTGACGAAGAGTCGCTTGCCGGCCCAGGTCTGACGTAGCCGGTAGAAGTCCGGCAACTCTGTGGGCCCGATCCACATGCCGCGCGGCATCATGCTGATCGGCGGGTGGAGCTTGTCGGCGTCCTCGCCTAGGGATCGCAGGTCGACGGGTGGGACGTTGATGGTGCTGCCCAGTTCAGATGCGCCGTCGAGGTTGGGGTAGTAGTCGGGGTACCCCGGCTTCCAAACGAACTGGAGGTCGGGGTCGAGACTTTCTAGGAACCCCAACATCTTCGGTGCGCTGTCGACGTACGCGCGCAAACGCCCGTCGGAAACCAAGCCCTCGGTGATCGTCTTGAGGTAACCGAAAGTGTCCTCAGGGTTGAGGTGATGTCCGGCCTTGATCTGAGCCGGCGCGCCAGGAACCCAGATCCCTCCCCCCGATAGAGAACTCGAACCGCCAAACCACGGCGCCTTGTCGACGACCAGGGTACGTAGCCCACGCTCATGGGCAGTCAAGGCAGCAGTGAAGCCACCGGATCCCGCACCGACCACCAACACGTCAACCTCGTGGTCGTACTCAGTCTCGCTCAACGCAATCAACCTTTTCATCTACGAAGTCCTCGACCAGGCGGACGAGGTCATGGGGTCGCTCGATCTGGGGGCAGTGCCCGGAACCTTCGACGACTACGGCCTTGCCGTCGGGCAACTGTGCGGCAAGCCGACCGGCCCACCCCGCGGGCTTGAGCTTGTCGACGCCGCCCTCGACCACTAGCACAGGAACGGCAATGCGGGCATAGTCCAAGGCTCCCTGGCCCGATGATTGATGACCGGGGCGGCGGAACCGCGCCGCAGCCACGGCCTCCCACGCCCCAGGGAGCATGCTCGAGTTGTAGCGTCGGCCAACGTATGCGTCGTCAGCTGCATAGCTGGGATCCGC
The DNA here is from genome assembly GCF_044453405.1 of Nocardioides sp. NPDC051685. Classification (NCBI taxonomy): domain Bacteria; kingdom Bacillati; phylum Actinomycetota; class Actinomycetes; order Propionibacteriales; family Nocardioidaceae; genus Nocardioides; species Nocardioides sp. NPDC051685. The sequence goes on from NZ_JBITCR010000001.1 coordinate 32,009, forward strand.
GAACATCGCAGCCACGATCGCGCGCATTCCCTCCACCGTCGCGTCGTAGTCCATCAACGCGGCCATGTGTTCGTTGTCCTCTAGCTCGCCGCCGCCACAGATGGTCACGAGGGTACGGATAGGCAGAACCGACTCGGGCGCGGCCGCATCGGCTAGCAGCATCGCTCCCCCCATCGAGTTACCCACAAAGTCTGCGGACTCGACGCCCAGGTGTGCACAAAGGTCGGCTAGATGCCGAAGCCGCCACCCCCGGCCGTCGACAAAGTCCACCACCTTGGCCGACCCCCCGAACCCCAAGATGTCGGGCGCGATGACGCGGCGCGTCTCGGCGAACAAGTGGATCACACGCTCCCACGCAATCTCGGAGCTTCCGCCGAACTCGCCACCGTGAAGGAGCACCAGAGGCGGCCCGCTGCCGGCCTCGAGATACCGGGTCCGCAGGCCATTTATCGAGACAGTGTTCTCAGACCATCGGACGTCAGCCACCGACGAGCCTTCTTGGGCGCAGGCTTCTGTAGCCAAGCTCTTAGCCTCTCCATAGTTCAGAGTATGCACACATCATGTGCAGCATACAGTACAGCGGGTGTTCAAGGAACCACTCCGCCACCCAAACCGTGACCACAGGCGCCAACCCACCCGGCACCAGCACTCGCGCCAGCCGCGAAGGCCGTGGCATTCACACTACGAGTCTGAATGATGCAAATAATGCTGATTCCGTTGACGGCCCGAGCCGCAGTCACTAGACTGAAGACGCGGACCGAGGCGCAGCGTGTTTGCCCAAGATCCGCCAGTCGAATATAGAAGCAGGATAGCGCTGTGGTCTGTTGCAGTCGCCGGAGCAGGTTGCCGATCACCTTGCGGGGACGCGGTTTTCACACTTGCTCTAATCCCGAAGAGTTGTGTAGCCATCCGGCGACTCCGACGCCATAACGCGCAGAGGTTCGACGGAACACCTGCACGAGCCGTGCTCGCGGCCGCGAGCAAAGAGTTTGATCCGTCGAATTAATTGCCAAATCTCCCTAGCGGGTTGGAGGTCACAGTGAAGGTTCTCGTCGATCGTTCAAAGTGTGTAAGCCTTGGTGTGTGCGAGACGGTGTCTCCAGCCTTCGAACTGGATGAGAGCAGCGAGTTGCTCATCCATGAGGAGCAGATTTCCGAAGACAGCGCGGATCTGATCAATGAGGCCGTCCAGTCGTGTCCGGTCAAGGCCCTCAAGGCGATCGGCTGACGGAACCGGCGATGACGCAAACCTGCCTGCTGGATGGGTCGTGGCCGAGATTCGCGCTTCGAGAGAACGGTGCTATCGTCGCAACGCCCGTCGCAAGAGCGAGGCGCCCTAGTCGGGCGTAGTTGAAGACGCTGCCGTTCCGCGCCGGCCCAGAAGCCTCTCCAACCGACTGATCCAGTCGCCAACTCGGACCATTGCGGTACCTCCCTGAGCCGAATTTGGCCTATGAAGCCGTCGCTGCAGCCCTCCCATCCAGGGAGAAGGTAGCTCAGCCTCGAGGAGGCTGTGTCGACGCGTTCGACGCCGCTACGTACGACACGCACGATCAACCGGCATCAGCACTTGGTCCACACGCGGATGCGTCTCAATAATTAGCGCATCCCCAGCTGGTGCTTAGATGCACCGGCTCATTCAGACCAGCCGGACCAGCGTCTATGGTCAGCACGTCAGATCCCGATTGCCAATGCTCTCGGTCGCAGAAGGCGGCCATCCGGCGTGGTCTCCTAGTGCGCCGTGGTGGCAATAAGTGCTCGATCTGGGTGATGTCGTGGGCGGGCGAAGTAATCGATCCGGCATCTCCGCTGTGGGCACGCGATCGACGTTCCAGCCAAATCATTTCTGCATAACCGCGTGAACCAGTTCGCCGGACCAATTGCGTTCATACCGCATCGCGATCTGCTTCGAGGAACGGACGACCGTTCGCCGAACATCGCATCACATTCGGACAGGTAACGCACGCGATTGCAATCCGCGCCACCCATCCGCGTGGCTCTCACCCCTCGGAGGACGAGGGGCCCTTCGCGGAACTCGCCACGAGCAGTGAGAAACTTCTGCTCGACCTCGGGACGTTTCGAGGTGGCCAACGAGAGCAAGACGGGCCCACTCGCCGCGCCTTCGCTGGCGTAGCCGATGGCTCCAAGCCTTCATCCCCGCTTGCGAGGCCCGCCATCCCGGCGGCGATACGAGCGACTCTCGAGCCGGCTTGGTAAAGTTGAACAATCAGGCGTCGACCGCGACCGGCCTGCCCTGCCCCATCGTGGGACACGAGAACCTCCAGGTGGAGTGGGCCTTAGACAATCCACATCCACCCGGAGGTTCTCGTTCGTCAGCCAGGCCCGGCGCTACCAACATCCTGGCCGGGCACATCTAGGCAGTGCCAAGCTTCTGGCGATGCCCGTCGCGCGGCGGGTGCGCGCTCGGCGATCTTGACACCCCCGACCCGAGCGAAAGCTGCGACCGAATCGCACCACTTCCGTGCAGACGGATTCAATGTCGCATTGCTCAGCGCCGACCCCGACACCGCTCCATCTCAACGCCTGCAAGGGGCCGCGAGAACTCGTCGTGCCATCGACGATGACGCGAGAAGCCGGCAGCGACCGCGGCATCGATGAGGTGATCAGGAGGACACGTCATGCACCGCGAAGGCAACGCCTCGAGGTGACCCGGGAGCCGGATCTCAGGTCGCAGAAAACGTCGGCGTGACTGCGATACTCACCGCGTTCGCGCCCTCGACCTTGCCTTGCAGCGTGTCGAGCGCCAGCTCGAATTGGTCGAATCCGAAAGTGTGCGTGCGCATACGCTCGAGGGGCACGTCAGATGTGGCGAGGAAGTCGCATGCCCGCTGATAGGCTTCGTTACCTTGAGACGCCGCGCCGATCATCCGCAGTCCCTTGTAGAGCATGAGATCCACCGGAAACTCGTCCATCACCGCCGCTTTGATACCCGCGTGCACGAGTGTTCCACCGCTGCGAAGGATCGCCAGCCCGTCTCGGAGCGGCTGCAACGCACGTGGTGTCGTGTCGACCACCACATCGAAGCCCCGACCACCTGTTGCTTCCATTGCGCGATCGATGAGACTCTCCTGCTCCACGTCCACGGTGACGTCCGCTCCGAACTCCCGCGCCAGGGCCAGCTTGTGAGCGTCGTTGCTGAGGCCCGTGCTCAGCACGAGGCCCGCGCCCGCGTGTCGTGCAGCGATCACGCAGGCGATGCCCCGCTGGCCAGACCCGAGGATCGCGATGCTGTCGCCGACCTTGAGCTCCGGCGTGAGCACAGCCCAACTCATGGCGTTTGCCAAGGGGTTGTAGAGCGTGGCGGTAACTGGATCGATCGTCGACGGAAGCTTGTAGAGGACGGTCCTAGGATCCAGATAGGCGTGCGTGGAGTACCCGCCCCATAGACCCGCGCCCCTGTAAAGCGGTAGAAACCCGTACAACGCCGGCGCCCAAGCGTGATTTCGGCACATGTGCGAGTCACCTCGAAGGCATACGCGACAGTGCCCACATGCGATAAACGGGTTGACTGCCACGCGGTCGCCGACCGTGATCCCATTAGGAGGATTCGGGCCGAGATCTTCGATGACTCCGACGATCTCATGTCCGAGGATCCGTGGATACGGGTCACTCCCATCCATGGGGTTCGCACTGGCGACCCCTGCGAACGACTCGACATCTGTTCCGCAGATGCCGTTCGCCTCCACACGCAGCAGCCCGGCTCCCTCACCTAGCACCGGGAGAGGGATTTCACGGAACTCCTGTTTGAACGGAGCAGTCTGAACGAGAGCAGTTGCTGTAGTGGCCATGCGTATCTCCAGTCTATTGGGCCGAGGCGATATCAGTCGGTCGGAAAGTAACCCGCGGCGATCTCATCGACCTTGCGCCGCATGGCATCGACGGTGGCGGGGTGGGTGACGCAATACGACGCGCCGGCCTCGATGGCGCGGAGCAGCATCTCGCCGACACGATCCGGGGGCAGCGGTTCGTGGAACTCCTGATCGAACCTGCGCTTGATCTCATACGGAATAACCTCTCGGTCAGCGCTGCCGCGGCGGGGGCGCAGCCCAGCACTGGTCGTGCCGATGTCCGTCGTCACCCGCCCCGGGAAAAGGACGGTCATCCCGATATCGTCGCCTTGGTCGACGAACTCCTCCCGCAGCACGTCCGATAATCCGTTCACAGCTGCCTTCGACGCGGTATACATGCTGTGGCCGGGTGTGTCATACAGCGTCGCGAATGACGACGTATTGACGATGTGTCGTCGACCACTTTGCGTTCGCATCCTCGGCAGGAACGCCCTAAGACCATTGACGACGCCGTAGAGGTTCACGTCAATTACAAATTCCAGATCGTCCTGCGAGGCGTTCCACAGGGCGCAGAACGGCCGCGTCGTCACCCCCGCGTTGTTCACGAGGATGTCGACCTTTCCGAAGGTATCGAACGTTAGGTCTGCCATCGCTTCGACCTGATCCGACCGGGAGACGTCGACCGCGACGGGCAGGCTGCGGGCCCCACGGTCGACGGCCTCCCTCGCCACGGACGTCGCCGCCTCCTCCCGGATGTCGGCAACGACGACCGTGGCTCCCCGAGCGGCAAGAGAAAGGACGATGGATCGCCCAATCCCATCTCCACCGCCAGTTACGACGGCAACGGCATTCGAATATTCGATGGTGCCCATGAGTCGCCCCTTCAGGTGTTCGGATCCTGGCTCACGCAGACATTGCTGCGGCGGGGTTGCCCCGAGCGGTTTCGGCGCCAGCCTGGTGGACGTCGGTGCCGAGCGCGGCAGCACAGGACGGGCAGAAGTACTCCGTGAGCCGGACCGATTCGTCGTCCTTGCGCTGACGGCTGTGCATCTCAAGCTCAGCGAACCTTTCGAACACCGTCTTGGTCCGTCCGACCGCGCCGCTCCGCCATCCGTCATCGAGAGCAGCCAGATGACTGTCACAGCTCGTGCACGACCAGCCGTCCGCAAGCCGCCTTACCGAGATACCCGCCTGTGCAGGCGGCCGCTGGGCCAGTGACGGTTCACGGCCGATCCGCTCCCGCCGGATTTGTGCGCGTAGTTCCGTTGTCGCCGCCGAGTCGACACGGCCATCTTCGGTCAGTACCACCCCATAACCCGCCCTGGCGTTCTGCGGCGTGATGTAAAGGTCGACCACATCGCCGGCGACGAGCTCGGGGTCCCGCAGCAGCGGATCCCCAAGGCCAGCGCCGCCGCCTCCGCGCAGAAACACAACGTCTCCGGTGCGTCCGACGAATCGGCCTTCATTCGACGGGTACGGCGGCGTCGTGCCATCGAGCATGGTCTCCAATGTGAGCTGCCCCGAGGAAAGCCGCTCCAGGACGTTCGTGTCGTGCATGGCACTGACGAGCCCGTTGGCACCTGGAAAGCCTCCACCGACACCGTTCGACGGTGTTTGTGCGCACAGCATGATCAGTGCGCCTCGCGCGATGTCCGTGTCGTAGAGCGCGAATGCCGACTCGAGGGATTGTCCGCCGCGGTAGAGTCCAGGTCCTCCCGAGTTCTTGACGAGTCGCCGCCAAAGGTAGATGGCGGGGTTCTTCGCCTCATTCGTCTCGACGCTCGACAGGCTCACGCCGAGCATGATCGCCGAACCGTAGATGTCCTGGCCGTCCATGCAACTCTGGGCGCCGCCTCCGATTCCGGTGTTCGTGTCCATGAAAAACATGACGACGGGCATGCCCCCGCGGCCGACACCCGCGAGCGGCGCCATCGCTCCGCTGGCGTCACCGATACCAGCGACACGCGAACGGATTGTAGGGTCGTCACTCAGCGAGAGCGCCTCGTTCAGCGCTCCCTTGAATGCGCGGAAGACGGCCGCTCCGGTCGCACCGTGACCAGCGCTCACTGGAACCGGCGGCACGGCGTTGACGATCGAACCTTCCCGTCCGACCTCGATCGAGAGCGGACGCCACAAACCGGCGTTGAAAGGCAGGTCCCCGTACCCCAGAGTCGTCAGGATGGCGGTCATGATCCATCCATGCGCAGCGCCATGGGTGGTATTGATCAGCGCCGCGATCTGGTCGTCGCCGTCCAGTTCCAATGTCATCTCGGAGCCCTCGACCGTGAGGGTGATGGACAGGTCGAGGAACTCATCCGTCCCCTGGCCGTCGTACTCCACGATGTCATGCTGTACGTACCTGCCGTCGGGGATGAGTTCGATCCGTGACCGCAGTGCCTTTTCCGAGAGGTCCTTGTTGATCTCGCAATACTCGAAGAAACGCTCTACCCCGTATTGATCGATGACTGCAGTGAGCTTCTCCTGAGCGACGTTGCTCGCTGCGATCATGCTGCGGATGTCGTTGATGACGATGGGCGAAACGCGCACGTTATTGCCGATGAAGCGCTCCCAGTTAGGGTCGAGCACACCGTTCTCGATCACACGGGTCGCGGGGAACCGCAGACCCTCCTCATAGACCGACGTGGCCGCAGGCGCGAAACCGGACACACCGGAACCGCCGATGTCCACCATGTGCAGGTTGGAGAAGGCCCAGCCGACGTGATCATCGCCGTAGAACGTTGGGGTGATGATGCCAACGTCTCCCTGGTGCAGCGCACCACCCTCGAACGGGTCGTTAAGAATCCACCCGTCGCCCCGTCGCACGTCGACGTCGCCAAGGTTCTCGATGACGAGACGCGTACCCATCAGCGATGAACCAGCGTGGAACAGCATCGTCGAGGACATGGCAAGTTGCTCCCCCGACCGGTCCGTCAGACAGGTTGCGAAGTCCTGCACCTCGTAGACGACCGGTGAACCCGACGTGCGTGCAAGGGTGATCGCCATCTCGTTGACGATGTTGTCGAGCGCCTTGCGGTGAATCTCGACGGCGATCGGGTCGTGGGCGGTCGCGATAGACATCTCATGCCTCCTTGGCAAAGGTCAGGACAAAGTTCAGGAGTTCGTCGCGTTCGACCGCAGCCCCGTCCGGGACGAGCATCGTTGTGTCGATGGACTCCACCAGTGCCGGACCTTCAATCCGGCTTCCATGGGTGAACAGCGCCTCGTCATACACAGGGATCTCGGCATGACGGCGCTCGGAGGGGAGGAATACCTTCCTTCGATGCTTCAGCATCTGTTCCGACGACCGAGGATCGCGCTCAGCGACCGCGGTCTGCGGGTGAGGAAGCCGCCCACGCGCCGTGACCGTGTAGTTCAGAATCTGGGGCGGAACCGGCCATGCCGTGCCCTTGCCGTAGGTTCGCTCGTAGACCTCGAGGAACTGGTGCTGCAGGGCCGGCACATCGTCCTCGGTCAGGTTGCGTGCTGGCAGTGACATCTCCAGCGCATGCACCTGGCCAGCGAACTGCAGATCGCCGCTGTGCTCGATCTCGATCTCATCCGCGGCGAAACCCTCGGCCTCCATCATTGATCGACACAGGTCCACCAGCTCCGCAGATACAGCGTTTACGCGGTCGATCTCCTCTTTACCGAGGAGCATGGACTGCACGGTGCGATCCTGCCGGATCACGAAGTCCGAGACGAGCAGGCCCCTGGCGCAAAAGACAGAGCTGTTGTGAGGGATGATCACCTTGCTGATGTCGAGCGAACGCGCGATCTCAGCGGCAAACCACGGCAACGTGCCACCGTAAGCGTAAAACACGAAGTCCCTCGGGTCGTGGCCTCTCGAGACGCTCACCTCGTGCAGAGCATTCGCGCTGTTGGCGACGACGAGGTCGTGAATCGCGACGGCGGCCTCCTCAACCGTCCACCCCATCGGATCCGCAATCGCGGAACGGATGGCACGCTCGGCAAGGCTTGGCTGGAGCTTGACCCTGCCGTTCAAATAGTTTTCTGGATCGATGAGGTTCATCGCCACCATGGCGTCGGTGACCGTTGGTTCCGTGCCCCCAAAGTCGTAGGCGGCCGGACCCGGCGTCGATCCGGCGCTTCGCGGTCCGACCTGAGGCACGCCCCGATCACTGACCCATGCAATGCTGCCGCCTCCAGCGCCGACAGAGACTACGTCGACGAGCGGCAACGAGGTACGAAACCTGCCGACGCGGATGTTCTTCTCCACTTGAATTCCGCCATCGAGCACCAAGCCGGTGTCGAAGCTTGTTCCACCCATGTCACCGAGCAGTACTCGGTCGTGGCCGAGGCGACGCGCCATGTCACGAGCTCCCGCAGCGCCCCCCGCGGGTCCTGCGCCCAACAGTGCCAGCGGGTTCTGCGCGGCACGATCTCGGCTGATGCCTCCACCAAGACCTTGGAAGAACACCACCTCGCCCGCCAGCCCCGCGTCTTCGAGCTTCTGCCCCATGGAACGGAGGAACGTCATCGCGTCCTCGTGGACGAACGCGCTGAGCACCGCCGTCATCCAACGCGCGTACTCTCCGCGCACAGAACTTGCCTGGCTCGACGCGATCACAAACACGTCGGGGTATCGCTGCGCGATCAGCTCGGCCGCCCGGTCCTCGTGCACAGAGTTGGCATAGCTGGACAGGAAGCAGACCGCGATTCCCGTGACCCCGCGCTCTTCCACCAGCACCCGTGCGGCCTCGAGCACGTCGTCCTCGGAGAGGGGAACCAACTCGCGCCCGAGCGCATCGATACGCTCCTCGACCTCGAAGATGTCACGCCGCGCGAGGATGTCGGGGACGTTCGTCTGCACGTGGTCGTCTGTGTGCCGCAGCCGCGGCCCGCCCGCCATGCGAAACTCGTCCCGGAACCCAGACGTCACCAAGGCGCCGACCTTCGCCCCCTTGAGCTGGGCGATTACGTTGGTTACGACCGTGGTGGCATTGACCAGCAGTCGAGTCGACCCCAGCAGTGACTCCCGAGTCACCCCGAGGTTCTCCGCAGCGGCCCCGATGGCGTTGAGGACCCCCACACTAAAGTCGTCGTACGTCGTCAGCGCCTTGCCACGCGCTTGCCGCTCGCCATGCACTACCTGCACGTCGGTGTGGGTCCCGCCCACATCCACGCCCACGAATGCCTCGGCTACACCGACGTTCGCGGATCCACCGGTTTCCATACAGCCTCCAGTGCCTGTCCCAAATTTGGGTGGTTATGCATCAATTGCATCCTTCAGAGACGTACGCTACGGGACCTGCATGCGCCGGCCCATTCGAAATCTGGCCATCAACCTTCGAGTTTGTGACAATGGACACACGGCCCGACAGACGCCGAGACCGTGCATGGCGTAAGAACCTGGAGGCTCAACGATGCGCCTGGCGACATACGAAGACGTTCGCCTTCCGAACATGAGTGTGCATTTGATGCACGACGTCCTCGTCGAGAACGGCATCGATCCGAGCCCGGCTCTCGAGGAGTCTGCGATCGACCCCGCAGCCATGAGCGCGGTCGGCGTCTCGGTCACCGGGCGGCAGGAGGTGGCCTTCCAGTCCGCCTTCGTTCACCTGACCTCGAGCAGACGAGACCTGTGGTCGACGCTCGGCCTGCGATACACATTGCCGACACTCGGGACTCACGGCTTCGCGCTGATGACCGCCCCGACGATGCAGGACTGGGTGCGCGCGGTCGTGATCAATTCTGACCTCTACTACTCAATGTGCGATCTCACGCCGATCGAGGGAACAAGCGCCGTTGTCGGCCTTCGGGTCGACTACACAGAGACACCGCCGGATCTTGTCGAGTTCTCGGTCCACCGAGATCTCGCCATCGCGATCGGCATGCACGAGCAGCTGTACGAGGCCGCATTCCCGTATAGTCGGGTCGCGGTACCTATCGCAGGAATCGACGCGCGACTGCAAGAGAAGATGGATGTGGCGGTCGAACTGAACGCGGAAGCGCTCTGCCTCGAGTGGTCTGAGGCAGTATCGAATCGCAATCTACCCCACGGCGATGCACATCAGTTCCAGACCTACCTCAACGAGTCGCGGGATCGCGCGCGTCAGTTCCAGTTCGCCGACGACTGGATGAGAGCCCTAACCACGGCCATGACCCGTTCGTCACCCATGGTGACCGGACTGAGCGAACTCGCACGGTTGCTCAACGTATCCGAACGCACCTTGCAGAGACGTCTCCGTTCTCTCAACATCAGTTTCCGGGACCTGCGCGACCAAGCTCGCTTCGCGATTGCGCGTGAAGCGTTGGCGAACAGCAACGTCTTGATCGCCGACCTCGCTTTTCGCCTCGGCTATTCCGAACCGACTGCCTTCGCCACCGCATTCAAGCGCTGGGCCGGCTGCAGTCCAACTGCCTTCAGGTCTGATCCGTCCTCCTGGTCGTGCGACGGAGCGTCGTCCCGGCAGCTCTGGCTCGAGCCGCGCAGCGAGTACGCAGGTTGAAGACCTGTGTCCCGATCTTCCTCTAAGACCAGCGCACGACCCTCGCAGGATGCGCTCCGTCTACCGAACCTTGTCATCAGGCGCTGGCGCAGATCCGGTGGACCGCTGGGTTTCGGCGTTCTCGATGTTCGGTGAGCTGGATCGAGGTGCTTTGACTCCAGCCCCGGCCGACAAATCGAAAGGCAGCACACCGCGGTCATACCTTGGCCGGGTCAGACCGGTCCAGTGCAGCGCCGAGCCGAGTCTTCACAGACCTTGCCGTTGATCTAGGGCCCGTACGCACGAATGCGGCAGTGCTTGACTGTCTTGCCGACGGGCTTAGCTCGCAGGCGGGACACGGATACCGGCGCCAGTGTCGGTGGACACCGCCTCACTGTGCCGTGCGCAGCGAAGAACGCCCGAGCCCGGTTCCAACACGCTGCTGCTGTCTCCTACCGTTCATCGGTGAGGATCTCGGAGTAGGCCAGACAGGAGCGGGGCGTGCACGGCAGGCGTGTAGGTACACGCAACCACGCAAGGGTGAGGCGCCGCTGCTGCTCGATCGGTCGGGTGATGCGCCGGCGCATTGGTCCTGTATCGACCCGCGTCGGTGCACCTGCCACCCGCCGTTGGGGATGCGGCCGAACCTCTTGATGTCGGGCGCGGACACCAGGTCGCTGGGCGCGAGGCGCTCGTAGCGCTGCTTCTCGCGCCATGAGGTCTTGGTCCTGGACCCGGTGGCCGGGTCGGCCCAATTCAGGCGTGGGCAGCCATAGCCCAGCGGGACCGGGTCGACGGTGGAGGGGGGCACCGAGGTGAAGGGCGAACCCCGCCGGTCCCAGCGTCTGGTCACTTGACGCCTCATGATCCGACGCTCGATGCCACCGGGTAGGTACCCCCTGGACAGCGGAACGCGCGGGAGGAGCGGTGACGCATCTCAGATGAACGCCGGTCTACACAATAAGCTCGGCCAGACACAGTCGTCCGGCCGGGGTGTGGGTGGCGTTAGCGAGAAACCACGAGGGCCTCCGAGGTGAGGAAGTGGTTGCGTGGTAACTCCACACCTCACCCGGAGGCCTTCGTCATGGTCCAGCCGACCCGCCATATATATAACGTCAGCGATCAGAACACCTAGCGATTTGTCAAGCGATGTCGGATGGCTTAGATCCGGCCATCTGCCCGAACGCGTCAGGACGCAGGGGCGTCCTTACCGTTGACCGCCATCACGTAATGGGTAGTCGCACTTGCCTTTCGGTACGGCACTGCTTCCTGGTACTCAGGCGAATTGTAGAAGCGATCGATTTCTTCCATGGAGTCAAACTCCATTACCACGAGGTGTCCTGGCGCCTTACCCTCCAGAACGACAGGCGGTTCCTCCAGCGGAGACACGATGTGAGACCGGATTCGGAAGGACTGGAGGACCGCCCTCGCCTTCTCGCGATAGATCGCGTATCCCTCCGGATCGTGGACATCAATCGATGTGACGATGAATGCGGACATGAAGTGATACCTCCCTGTTGGGTGCGCCAATGCCTTCAGCGCGATCGGCTGATCCCTGCACGCTAGCCGTCTAATGCGAATAGTGCAACACTCTGGAGCAGCATTTGCCACTCATTCGGTCCCTGTCAGTGACGCGCGTGGCTCGCCCAAGCTCGTCGTTGTCACGCGACGCAAACGGTCGGTGCGCATCCCGATGTCCTGATCGACACGTCGGAGGGGGATCTTCGGATCCCGTTCGTTGCCGTAAGCCGCTCGTCACCCTCCCGCGTCGCGATCTCGCAGATTCGCACTCGGACCTGCCATCGACGCAGAGCCCGCTTGGATCAGCAGAAATCATCGACGGCGGCGAACAGGACTCCAAGAGCGCCAACGTGGTGGCCGCCGAGGTCGAGGGCGTACCTGGACCCAGGTCACACCGCCGACCGTCCGCGCCTGCTCCCGTTTCCCGTCAACGGAGTCATGACACAGGAAGACGACGAGCGGCTTCCCGGCGTTGGGAACGCCTCCCGGATGCGCTTGTCGGGCTGACCCTGTGTCGCATGGGGAAGGCGTTCTTGACCAACGGAATGAGCATAGTTCTCGCCAGTCATTCTGACTTGGCAATCACAAAGTCCGTACGCCTAGGCGCTTACGCGCGCAAGGCGCGTACTTGCCTTCCGACGGAATGAACGATCGGGACTAAATATTCACCATGGATGGCGCGTTGTGGACCAGTGGCCCCGATTATGTCCGACCTCACCACTCAACCGGAAGCCGATTTACCCCGAAGATGAACGGATCGAATCGGTACTCCGGCTCGTCGCCCGACGCGATCGTCAGGTTGGGAAGTTTTTGGAACAAGCGAGCGAATACGGATCGCAATTCGGCGCGAGCCAGGTTCATTCCCAGGCACGAGTGGATGCCCGATCCAAAGCCCACGTGGCCAACGCTCATGTCGCGGTCGAGATCGATCTCGTTCGCGTTCACGTACACACGGGGGTCACGGTTCGCGACCTCGGGCACTACCGCTAGGCCATCGCCAGGCTCGAGGATCTGGTCGCCTACAGAGATGGGCTTCGTCACGGCGCGGCAAATGACTTGGCCGGCAATCGCCTGCGTGCGCACCATCTCCTCAACCAGCACCGGCAACTTACCAGGGTCCTCATTGATCTTCTGCACGAGATCAGGACGCTTCATGAGCTGCAGAGCGCCCAGACCGATCGTGAAGGCCGTTGTCTCCTGTGACCCAACCGCAAGAACGAACACGTTTCCTACGGCGGCCTCGTGCGACAGCTTTCCTTCATCGACCCATCTGACGAGCTCGGAGACGATGCCTTCCGTCGGGCTCTTGCGCTGCTCAGCGAAGATCCCCTCGATGATCTCGTACAGCTCCGCGATCGCGGCGTTCCGTTCCTCGGCGCTGACGAGCGAAGACGCGTTCCCCTCGGCAAGTCGGCGGAAGTCCGCCGTTACGGCGTCATCAATCCCCAAGAGCATGCAGGTCACCGATGCAGGGATTCTGTTGGCGAAGTCCGCCATCAGGTCCGCCGGAGGACCAACCTCCAGCAGGTGATCAAAGGCAGACTCCGTGATTCGGTCAATCTCTGGCTGCCAGTTCGCAATTCGCTTCGCCGTGAAGAAAGACGCGAAGTACCTTCGTACCTCGGCATGCTTCGGCGGATCCATCCGCGGCAGCATGTTGCCCGGATTACCCGATGGCTTCCCGGCGCGGAACAGTGGAAACCCGGGCGCCGTCATGTCAGATGTGAGTCGGTCGGTCTGACCCAAGATCTCCTGCGCAGCTTCCTGCTGAAGGACGAGCCACGTATCCTCACCGTTTGCGCGCCGAACCAGCTTTACCGGCCCCTCCTCGCGCCATCGCTCGTACTCGGCGAGCGTCTCGAACGGTTCCTTCCTCACCCCGGGATAAGCGTCAACTCCGTGCACCGAGGGCCTCCTTCTCTAAATCTCAGCTGGTTCCATTTAGCTTGTCAGTTTCGCGCAATGCCCGCTGTCAATCCTCCATCGACGATGAACTCGGCTCCCGTCGAGTAACTCGATTCGTCGCTCGCCAGGTGGAGGACCAATTCAGCAACCTCGTTCGCCTGCCCGTGGCGATGGAGGGCAACTTTCTCCATAGCCTTGAGGTCCCGGCCGGCAGTAATGGACGTCTCGATCCGACCGGGGTGCACCGAGTTCACTCGTATGCCGTACTTCCCGAGATCAAGAGCCGCGCTCTTCGTTAGTCCGCGCACGCCGAACTTTGACGCTGTATATGACGGAAGCGCCTCGAATCCTTGGATCCCCGCAATCGATGAGATATTCACGATCGAACTCTTTCCGCTGCGCTTCAGCGGCTCGATTGCTGCCTTCATCCCGTAGAACGCACCAGTGAGATTCACTGCAATGACGAGGTCCCAGTTCTCAAACGAGTGCTCCTCGAGAGGCTGCCACCGCGCGATCCCCGCGTTGTTGACTAGAACATCTAGTCCACCGAACGCGTTCACCGCGGTCTCGATGGCATGCTCCCATTCGGCATATATCGTGACGTCGAGATGCACGAACTGGGCCGCTTCGCCGAGTTCAGCCGCGAGCTCCGCACCGGCGTCGTCATGGACATCGGCGATGACGACCTTCGCCCCCTCCTCGACGAACCGTCTCGCCTGAGCTGCGCCAAGCCCGCCCGCGCCGCCGCTGATGATTGCGACCTTTCCAGCCATCCGTTCCACGTTCATGGTCCTTCCATCATTTCTCCAACGGCGCAAGCGGCTGCCCGCAGCATCAAACGCGACGATCGCCGACCTCAAGACGGTCGGACGACGCCAGCGCAGAACTGATGGCGCACGCCACCGGTTCGAACGTCGCGTACGTTCCGCCCCAACGATCGTCTCGTCGAGGTAGCGGTGCCATTCGTACCTGTCCTGCCGCAGACGAGACGGGACCAAAGCACGCAAGATCTCGCCTTCGGTGCGCTCGCCAGCCGCGTGGAGGAAGAAGCCCCGCATCGACCACCATGTGGTGACCGCGACGGGCAATACTCCCCGTTCGATCGACGATGAACGACTTCACTGCTTCTCCTTGATGCCACCTGTCCTCCATGACCGCGTCGGCCTCACTCCAGCGCACACCAAGGACTCGACCCGACTCACGTCAGCGTACTCGAAATTCCGTTATATGCAAGGCCGAACTTCACTATGTGAGGACGAGGCGCGCGTCGCGCCGCATCATCGGGTCGCTAGTACAAGCATCCGGCAGATCGGCAGCGTCGTGCTCGACTGCACGACAGCGGCTCCCAACCGATCGCCGCAGCCTCTCGGAGGGATGGATAGCGCGTCACGTCGCCCACCGCTTCTGGGGGTCAGCGCCATCTCGCGTGTGACCGCGGATCAGGTGAGAGGGCGAGCCGGAACGCGACAGGGATGCAGCAGCCGTCTCATTCTCGGATCGACGCGACAGGGATGGGGAGCACAGGGGCACCGATCATCAGTGGAACGTCGCCTCGATGGCCATCGCACTCTCGCGCGCGAGCTTTCGCATCTTCGGCCGCGGGCTCAGACCCTTGCCCCCGAGATATGTCAGCGCCGCCGGCCCCCATGGGGCATCGATTCGAATGCACGTGGCGCGGCGCGAGCGAACCGACCAGTCGTCGAGGATCAGGATGTCGTCCTCGCAGGATTCACGAGCTAAGGCGAGCACCTCCGCCTCCGTTGGCGGGATGTTTCGGGTCGGGCGAGCCCAGCCGAACCGCGCTCGCGAATGCTCGAGCGCCATGAGAGCTTCGTTCTCGGGCTGTTGAATGAGCGCGATGAGGGCGTGTGATGACAGGTGGAGCGGCATCGACGACACCGACAGCGGAAAGGGCTCCTCGGTACTGGACACCCGATACAGGTGAACGAGTGTCTCATCCCACAAAGCGCCCAGAGTGATGATGTGGTGAGGGGATTGGCGGCTCAACTCTCGCATTGCGCGCTGCGTCTCCTCTGTGGGGGCGAATGCCTTGGCAGTGTTCGCCGCGAGTGAGAACACCCCGACGTCCGGCGCGAAGCCTTTACCACGCACCTTTCGCACGTAGCCGGCAGTTATGAGGCCCTTGAGCAGCCTGGAAGCGGAGCTCTGATGGGTGCCCGATTGCGCGGCGATCTCCGTCGCAGTCACGGGTGCTCCGCTTTCGACAAGGTACTCAAGGATGGCGAGCCCGCGGGCGAGTGTCTGTGCTCCTGGCGGGATCGCTTCCTGCGATGAGGCCGAGACAGTCATGGTCCCCATTCTGATCGATGGCGCTTCCGGTGGCGGCGAGTACTGGAAGCAGGCAGGTGCGGTCGCAGGAGGCGAGCATATCGGGTATGCCAGACACCCCTCACCTTGCCGAGCATGCATGATGAATCTAATCGAGATTCTGCTGAGCCTGCGAAGGTGGGCGGCGTCGGGACCCTCCGCGTGGAGTCTACGCGATGGTCAGGAGCCCGCGCTCCCGTGCTCACACACAATCGCCTTCGCCTACGTCGGGACGGGGATGCGTACGTCGAGGGGATCGAAGGCGGTACCAATCGGGTAGTTTCCTTTGAACAGCTCGGCGCCCGTCACACCGATACTCGGCAGCAGCCCGTCCCAGCGAATAGTGCCATCGACGGACGCGGCGCGCGGGACGTCAGGGATCTCGAAGAGCGTGCTTCGAACCCCGTGGGCCGTGTCCCCGGGTGCGCCGAACGACAAGGATCCGACGTGCCCGTCGAGATGCAGCCATGGCTCGGCGAGTGTCACGTCCATAGTCCCGAAGTGGCCGTGCAGATGTATTACACCACCGAACTGAAGGACTCCCGATCCGGTGGTGGGGTCGAACGAGTCAGAGTTGAGCAGCGGGAAGAGGAAGGCGTACGTGCTCGTGAATCTCGCGCCACGGTCGATTGAGACCGCACCGTCTGGAATCCGCTGGAGGTAAGCGAGCAGGCTTCGCTTGAGCCCCCACACCAATCCGGTTTTGACAGGCGTCAGGTGGCCGTTTTCGGCAGCAGCGTTCATGGCGCACCAACACTATCCGCGTCGTGCCTCGCCGGCATGTACAAAGTCGCGCTGCTCGACAGGCGGCCGGAACGGAGGAGAATGAACGTGCGCTCATCGAACCATCCTTTCGCTGTCCTGCTGGTGTCTGCGATGACCTCGGGGCGTCGCTTGCGTCCCGCCAGCGCCGAGGGGTGCCCCGTGCCTCGACGAAGGCGACCTGGGCGCTCCCAGAGCAGGTCATGACCTACGAGGCGTCGCATACCAAGCACCCGCGGCCGCTTCGCGTCGGCACCCTGAGGTTCGGCAGTCGATGATCGCGTGGTGCTGCGGGCAGTCTCGCCTGGACGGCGCAGGCGAGTGAAGTCGTTGCATAGCTCTGCATTCGACGGGCGTTGATGCCGTGCCCGATGGCCCGCTTCAAGTACTCGCGGCGGTCCGCCCTGCGCCGACCTCGAGTCACTCGGTGGAACTCCTCCTTCCGGCGGCGCGCAGCATTGGCGACGTTGGGCGCCCTGATCATGGCGATCTGGTGCTGGTCGCATACCACCTTGTGGTGTGAGCGCCCTCGGGTGCCTGCGCTCGGCGATATGGCCCGGGACCCCGATGAGTACCGTAAACACCGCCCCGAGCCGATTCACCCTACACCTTTACTGCTGCCCGCCGGGGTATACCTCTGCCGAGCGGCGAGCAGTGCATCTCGGGCCGTGGACCGGAGTAGGTTGAGGTCGCTCCCCGCGGTGCCCCATGTGGTTCCCTCGAGGCCGGAACCGAGAGGCATGCCGAGTCGCACGCCAGCGCCCGCGGCGATCTGCTTCATCTCTTCCCAGAGAGGCTCCAGCTGGGCGCGGTCGGCGTACATGTCGACGCCGAGATCGAGAGCGAGGTCTGCGTACCCGAAGAAGGCGAAGTCGATGCCATCAACAGCGGCGATCTCGGCGAAGTTCCGAACGCCCTCCACAGTCTCAATGAGCGGAACGACGGTGACTTCCCGGTTTGCGATCTCAACGTACTCCGCCCAGTTGTCCTGCGACCAGGTGGTCGCGGGCACGACTGGACACATTCCGCGTCCCGCTGGTTCGTAGCGGCTCGCCTTGACAGCTCGCTGGGCTTGTTCGGCTGTGCCAACCTTGGGAACGATCACGCCATCTGCGCCAGTGTCGAGTGCCCGCTGAATGGACCGTAGATCGTTCGCGCCGACCCGCTGGAGCGCGGGAATCCCGGTCGCCCATGCGGAACGAACATGGTTGAGGATGTCTCTGGGACCGAGCACCCCGTGTTCGTCATCGATGACAAGGAAGTCGTACCCGACGCTACCCAGGATCATCGAGGTCGACGGGTCGCTCGACGTGATCCAGGCACCGAGTGGTGTCTGCCCTGAGTCGATCATCGAGGTGAGCTTCGTTCGGATTCCTGGTACGTGCACGTGCTTTCTCCTTCATTTCTTCAGCGGGCCGAGCCTGATTGGTCAGGCCCACGCGGGTAGTCCCATCGATCTCGTCGGCGAGACCCAGTGTTCATTCACGCCACATTGCGCGGTCGGACTAAGGCGGTCGCGGTTCAACCCGTCGTCAGGCGCGGGTTGTCGCGTCGGACGAGGAAGGAACCCTCAGAGTCACTCGTAGTCCTCGAGGTCGCGCAGATACTCGTACATACGTTGACGATAGGCGTCCCAGTCGAGGTCTTCGGCAACGTATTCAAGTGCGGCGAGCATTGACTCGGGCGACCCGTCGGTCTTCGGGACGCCGAACTCGTCTGTAAGGATCCTCACCCACTCTTCGTACACCGACTTGTAGCGCTGGATGATTGCCTGCGGGTCGGCCACCGAATCCGGCGCGCGCTCGGCGAGCGTTGCCGCCTCCTCCTCCCGGAACTCGGCGAGAGTGTCGGCTAGATCATCCGCTGGCCGCACGAACGTGACTCCGAACTCGTCCTCGGCAGAGCCATACCACTCAACGTACCGCTCAACTAACGCACTGCTGTTTCCAACTCCGAAGAGCGGACTGGCCTCCCGGAAGACTTCCTGGACTGCCGCCGGAAGCGCGTCGAACTTTTCCTTGTTCATGATGTAACCAGGTCCGGTGTTGGGACTGAATGACAGTGGCGTATAGAACTTCGCTACCTCGGCCAAGCCTTCCTTTGCGAAGTTCTCGAGGCTGCCGACGTGGCAATCGACGGTGCCTCGCTGCAGTGCCTCGTACACCTCGTTCGAATCGACCAGCGTAGGTGTCATGCCAATCGCCTCCATCTCCGCGTCGTAGGTGCCGCCCGCGCTCCGCCCGAGCTTTCCCTTCGCCTCCGCGAGCTTATCCAGAGGCGACCGGCACAGTGGTGTATAGCTGTCGGACGTAAACCCACCGAGATAGACAGCGTTATGCTCCGCCAACTCATTCACCACCGGTCCGCTGGTGAATGTCGCGGTTGCGGCGACGGAGCCGGCGAGCATGTCCATCGGCATGGAAGTGGTCATCCCCGAGAGGCCTGCCTGCCACGCACCGGTAGGTACGTCGGAGCCGAGGAGACCCGGAATATATAGGGTAATGTCTGAGAGTCCGGACTCCATCGCGGAGATCGCCTCTTGCATCGGGTGCAGCGTGCTCGTGTCATAGACGTCAAAGGTGACCTTGCCATCGGTGTGCCCGGTCACATACTCCATGAACCGCTCGGTGCCCCGGTTGTTTGTCGAGGTCGGCGGAAGCGGCTCGGAGACGATCAGCGTGATCGGCTCCATGGACGCGATATCGTCGCCATCCCCGGTCGACCCTGCTGTTCCTCCCCCGCAGCCCGCTACAGCTAGCATTAGAAATGCTGCCCCAAAGGCGCTCGTCCGGCGCCGACGCGTCATTGGGTTCCTTAGAGTACTGCTACGGACAGAGACACTATGCGAATCATCTTGGCGAGTCACTTTGCCTTCAATCTCCCTAACTACTTACATAGCCTATTTGCTTGACGACACACTGGGGAGCCATGTCGCGATCTCCGGGAACAGCACCAGGAGCACTAGGAAGGCGATGCAGGCCAGGATGAAAGGAGTGACCCCTTTAAAAACGTCAATGATTGTGATCTCGGGATCGCCCGGTTGTCTGACCGATCGCGCAATTCCGAGAACCACGAAGTTGAGGATTCCTAGCGGCGGAGCAATAAGATCGATCTCAGCGAGCACGATGAGGAATATCCCAAACCAGATCAGGTCGACGTCGAGAGCGACGAGCGGCCCGAGGAACACGGGAATTGTCAAGAGCATCATCGCGAGAGTGTCAAGGAAGAAGCCCAAGATCAGATAGATCGGGATCAAGAGCAACAAGAAGCCCATCTTGCTGAGCTGGAGATCGATCACAAGGTCGGCGAGGCCTCGAGCCAGCCCACTGATTGCCATCACCCTGGTGAGCATGTTCACGCCGATGAGGAGCGCAAAGATCGAGGCAACCGCAGCGATGGATTCCAGGAATGTAGAAGACAAGTATCGCGCGGCCACCGGACCGAAATCCTCCGGCTCACCCCTGGAGCCTGCCCTGCGGACTTGGAACAAGATCGCGGCTCCCCCGATCAGGAGCGCCACCACTGCACCCAGCGCTCCGGACTCGGTAACCGTGAAGAACCCACTGAAGATTCCCCCGAGAACGAGAGCCGCGATAAGAACCACCGGAGTGAGTCCAATAAGCGAAAACAATCGCTCACGCAACGAAAAACTGCCGCCTCGTGAGGCCGCGCCAGGCACGACGATCCCCCAGCCGATGATCACCAGGACGAACAGAACGGCGAGTAGTAGCCCGGGAATGACGCCGGCGATGAGCTGGGGACCGACGGGGGTACTGGCCACACCCGCATAGATAACGAGCATGACACTCGGTGGGATCACCTGGCCGAGAGTCCCCGCGGTCGCGACAGACCCAACGGCCAAGCTGGGCCTGTAGCCTGCGCGAATCATCTCCGGAATCGCGACCCTCCCGATCGCGTAGGTGATCGCCATGGTGCTACCGCTGATCGCAGCCATTCCGGCACCCGCAAAGCTCGTAGAAACCGCGAGTCCACCCGGTACATTCCCGAACCACTTCCTCGCCGCGTCGTAGGCACCAGCCATGATTCCGGTCTTGCTGAGAGCCACACCCATCAGCACGAACATCGGAATGACACTGAGGGACCACGACCCGAAGGACGTGAATACGACGTCGCGAACTGTGCCCCACACGGGTCTCTCCCCGGCGAGCACGAGCATCCCGACCATCGCGGACGCGATCATGGTGATGAAGATCGGCACCTCGAGGAGCATGAGCGCGATCATCAGGAGCACGACGGCCACACCCACCAGCAGCCGGTCGGAGGGCACCAGGAACAGGTAACCGACGATCAGTGCCACGGCAACGGCGGCGGCACTCAAGGCGAAGACACGACGGCGCGCACGCGCCTTCGAGCGTGGGGCCGGACAGTCGGCTTGAACCCGGCCAACGCTTCCCGTAGTGATCGTGTTCATTGAAGGGCCCGCTTTGACGTGAGGGGCGTCTTCTCAAGCACGTTCGGCGTGAGCGACGTCTCGCCTATCGCAGGCGCGGGCGCGGAGTCACCGGGCATGATCAGGTATTGGTCCGCGTTCTGGAACTCGTTCCGGAAGGCCCGCATGAGCTGCGCGAGGACCTGCAGCACGAGCACGACGAGACCGATAGCCACAAGTGCGCGTCCCGGCCAGATCGGCACCCAGTCGGAGCCAGCAGAGTGTTCGAAAGTGCCGACCGAGGCACGCGCCCGATCTACGCCGGCCCACGCGACAACGACGAGCACGGCCAAGGAAAGGAACGCTCCGCCGATCTCAACGACCCGTCGGGTCCGGGTTCCCGCTCCCGATGTGAGCAGGTCTACTCGGATGTGCTCGCCTCGGTACATGGCGTAGCCGAGCGAGAGCGAGATCATCGCTGGCATCCAGAGATATTGAGTAATCTCGAGCGTGCCGGGCAACGGGTCGCGAAAGACCGAGCGTGCGACCGCATCCACCACAATGTGCAGCGCCATCACAGCGGCGAGGACTGCAGCTATAGCTGCGGCGCCTTTGCTAACCGCGTCAATCCAACGTATCCAGGCCATAATAGTATCTACCCTTTCGCCCGAGATCTCTCGCAATTGTCAGCGCTTCCTACCTAGTTCCCTGGCCAATGCGCCACGACAACGTCACATGACCAGGCGCTGGAACCTCTGCGTACCAATTTAGGTCCGCATTCGGGCTCGCCCTCGGTCCACCGCAAGACAAGGCAGCCCGCGCACGGCGTAACCTCGTCGCTACGGATCCACCCCCTAACCGGGGATCCAAATGTCGTCAGGATCTATGACGTGGCTCCAATGAAACAGAGGGCCCGGGCGTACGATTGAGTCCACGTGCCGTCACACCACCACGACGAACATGCAGTGGAGATCACCACCGCCTCGAGACAAAGGATCTCGCCGATTTCGCGGGATCAGGAGTCGTGCGCGAGTAGCGCGAAGCCATCGCGGACAACGAGTGGAGGCTTCCCACTTGGCAGCGTCGTCGCGTTGTTCGAGCGCAGCCAACTGGGCTGCCGGACGCGCCTCACGTTCGGCCGCCGAGTTCCCGAGCTGCACAACGCCGCGTTCACTGAACCAGTGCACCGATACCCGCCTCCTCCCAGCCTCTGCTGCGAAGACGACGCTACCCCCGAACAGGCGTGATGTAAACCACATCCTCTCACTATTTGAACAAGACACGTTCGATAATAAGGATCGCGCCGCCGGCGACGAAGTCACATACGCATGTCGACCCACCGGGCTCCGGGCCTACTCATGAAAGGATCGTCCGCATCATTGAAGGGCGCCAACACGGCTCACGTTGAAAGTCGACACCCCTCGCCACAGCGCCCACTCTCGCAGGGTAAGGGTCCACACGCGGTCTCCCTAGATGCTCAACCGGCAAGCAGATGCCCGTCCAACGCCGACGAGAGGGATTTGTCATCGGATCCATAATCTGGACCACTGTGTGCAAATGATGCAGTACGCCGATGAGTGCGCTCCGACTCCACCGACGTGGGTCGAGAGGGGCGGGACGAGCCCTCACCGCCGCCCGGCGAGCTTGACGTGGATGTGAGATCGGCGGATTGCTAGTCGTGGGCTTTGCCTTGAAACGAGTGGCGCTGCGGATTGGTCGCGCGGGCAGGTCACTCGCTTCGGGGCTGGCAAGAAATCAACCGCACCGCCGCGTCGCCAGCAACATTCACCGCCAGCCAATGACCAGTTCAGATACTCCTATCGGCGACCGGCGCCTACGGCGTCCAAGCGTGATGGGCCGTGGAAGTTGCACAGAACCCGGAGCGGTCACACCGTCACCAATCACATTAGTCGTTGACCCAACGAACTACCTGCTCGAGGCCGGCTCGGTTTGTGCGATAACTGTTGGCGGGATGATCTTGATCCGGGTACCCAAACGAGATGCCTAGCAGAACTGAGCGGTCATCGGCGATCGCGAAGTAGTCTCGAATGAAGGGCGAGTAAAGCGCGAGGGCGGCTTGCGGAATCGCTGCCAGGCCGAAACTGTGCGCCGCAAGCAGGAAGTTCGCGACGTAGACTCCAGTGTCGAGCGCGGCATACGCCCCCAGGCTGGTGTCGATGGTTATGATTGCGGCGTGCGGTGCTCCGAAGAGTTCGAAGTTCTTCAACGCCTGTTGCGCCGAAGCCTCGCGGTCGCCGCGGGCAATCCCGACGGCTTCGTAGAGCTGCCACCCACTCTCCCGCCGCCGCTCCAGGTGCACGCCAGCGTATTTCGCCGGTATCGGGATATCGGGTTCGGGAGTGGAATCCCGATCGCTGGCATGCGCGATGAGTGCCCGCCGGAAACGCTCTGTGCCTTCACCTTCGGTCACGATCACCTCCCACGGCTGGGTGTTGCACCAGGATGGTGCTTTCTGCGCCAGTTCGAGGAGCTGCACGATCGTGTCGTGGGGCACGCTTCCGTCGCGGTAGGCACGGCAGCTCCACCGCTCGGTTACAAGATCTTCTAGAGTATGGGTCTGTACGCGGTCAAGCGTTGTCATTCATTGTCCTCTGTCTGGCTTTTCGGTGCGTCGATAGCCGCCGGGCCCTGTCTCCAATTTAGGGGCCTCGTCTCGGCTATTTTCGATTAGCTCCCCGTCCCGGCCACGGATGCAACCTCGACCGTCTGGTGTAGCGGAAAGTCGATGTCGGCGAGTTTCTCTCGAGATACTGCAACCCGTTTGCCGATCGTCTTCTTACCTTGAGCGAAGTCACGGATAGAATTGACCGCATCGACCGCTATTATGCGCCCTGCCTTGAGGTAGACCACGCTGAATTGCCCCGTGGCTGGATCACCCCGAACGACAAACTCGTCATGGCCGGACAGCAATCCGGCGGTCTGCAGCTTGTCGTCGTACTGATGCGACCAGAACCACGGCAACGAGTCATACGGCTGCGGTGACCCGACGATCGCGGAAGCTACGACCTTGGCCTGGTCCACTGCGTTTTGAACCGATTCCAGTCGCACGCGCTCGCCGTCTGCGTAGCCACAGGCGAAGTTCGCGCAATCACCGATGGCGTAGACGTCGGGGAGCGACGTTCTGCAGAACTCGTCGACATCGATACCGTTGCTCGCCTCAGCCCCGGCGTCGGCCAGCGGCGTGATCGCTGGAACCAACCCGACACCGACGATGACCATATCGGCAGGAATAACCTCCCCAGATGTCAGCCGGATCCCTGCCGCGCGGCCGCTCTCGCCGACGATCTCGGCGACTGCACTGCCCAGCCGAACGTCGACACCGTTAGCTCGATGACGGGCGGCGACATAGTCGGCAACTACGGAGCCTGATACCCGCGAAAGAAGACGATCAATAGTTTCGACCAGCGTCACCCGCACGCCGGCCCCGACCAGCGAAGACGCCGACTCCAACCCGACATAGCCACCGCCGACGATCACCGCTGTTGAGACCTCGCTCAACTCTGCACGCAGCGCCTCAGCGTCGGACCTGGTCCGCAGCGTATGGATACCCGCCAAGTCACCGCCTGGCACTGTCAACGATCGCGCCACGCCGCCTGCCGCCCAGACCAACGTCCCGTATCCGATCGTGCCACCATCCGCCGTGGTCACAGTGTGTGCGCCCGGCTCTACCGATGTCACCTCGGTAGACAAAAGCAGATCCACGCCCGAGTGTCTCCAGAAATCCGCCCCGCGCAACTCAAGATCTTCGTCGGCGACGTCGCCGACCAGCAATCCCTTGGTCAACGGCGGGCGCTGATATGGTAGGCAATCCTCTAGTGTAATCAGCCCGACCGATCCCTGAAACTTCGCCAGCATCAACGAAGACGCAACCTGAGCGCCGCCGTGACCACTGCCCACGACCAGGACGTCATACGAGCGTGCCTGCATCACCAAGTCCTCATTCCTTCCAGCCACGCCTATCCTGATTAGGCTGGCAAACGCGCGATCAAGCCTTCGAGAGCATTGCTCACCCCTCATCTGCCCCCAGACGACTCTCGTCAGTAGACCTGTTGTCCGTCTCCAACGGATCCACTTCCTGCGAGCAAGGACGGATCTTCGTCGCCATTCATCGCTGATGTACACATGACGGGTCGCACACGGCATCTCCACACTGCACTCACCATCGGCACCCGGAATGTTGCTCGAATACCCAAACTCATGAGCGTCTCGCCATCCGCCGCGGTCAACTCATGCTCGCCTCCACCAGCGTCGATATGCAGAGGCACGAGCAGTGATGCTCCAAGGCGAACGAACTGAGCTTCGACAGCCCACCCAAGGCGCGGGTGCGCTTTGAACCACTCCGTCCGTCTCCAATACTGATCGCCATTTGTTCATATATTGCAACAATCTTAAGTAGGCCGCGGCGCTCTGTCAAGAGCGCCGCAAACACCCACACGCGTTAAGTGTCGCCAGAGCTGGCTCTCTGGACGATCGCAACCCAGACTGGTCCGAGCCCTGCCGCCTTCAATCCCAGGCACCTCACAGGAACAGGCAATCTGGCGAATCCAGGTGCCCGGGATGCTCCGCTTCCCTACAGTCGCCGGCGAATCAGAAAACCGCGATCGGGTTGACAGGTGAAGATGTACCCCGTTCCAGTACGAGCGGCGATACGAAGATCATGAACTCATCCTGGCCCTGCTCGAGACACGCCACGGCCAGCGGCTCAGTGAGTGCGTTGTCGAGAATGGCCAGGCCGAAAGCATGGATCGCGCCATGGATGGTCCAGGTGACGTCATATCCGAATGGCTTCGCGTCGAGCATGTCCCAGACCAAGACACCGACATCATACTTGCGCAAGAATGGAAGGCACGATGCGTGCAGACCCGGAGCCTCACTGATGCCTTCCGCGTTGTTGTAATGTCCATATGGTCGATCTGGGTTCGCCTCCTGCCAGGCTTCCCGCCCGCAATTCACCACGAGCGCATCGCCTGGCCGCAGCTCGATTTCGCGCTCCACGAGGATGGCTTCGAGCTCCCATCCATGCACCGGCTCGTTCTGGGCAACGAAAGCACTGCCGCGGTGGCGGGGGACGTCGAGCATCACGCCGCGGGTCACGATTCCGTCAGACCAGGCGTCAATGGCCCCGAAGTTCGCGCCCCCGATCTCGATCGTTTCTTCCGGGTCTCGGCCGTTGTAGATGCCATTCTCGTCCCACACGTGACACAGGGCATCGAGGTGTGTGGTGGCGTGACCGTGGCTTTGCACGCCAAGAAAATCGCCGGCATGACCACCGCGGCGAATCGGACTCCTCGTCCAAAACTGTACTGCCGGCTGCGGGTTCCTCGGTCCCGGCACCGTCGCCAACGGCCGCCCCAGCGAAACGGTTCGACCGGTGCGCACCAGTTGGGCGGCTTCTACGCGCTTCCGTGCGGTGATCAGGTTGATCGTTCCACGCTGGTCGTCTCTTCCCCAACGGCCCCAGTTGCTGAGTTCGGTGAGATATCCGCGCACCTCATCGGGGCTCGGCAGTTCTGATGTCATACGTTGACTCCCTTGCGATTGTGTGAGGTCAATCGCCGATCGAACCCGAATCGGCAAATGTCTCTGCGAAACCTCGGTGCACCGCAGGGGTCGGCACGCCGCGCGACGGCACTCCTCAGCATGGGTGGGTCCGGCTCATCTTGCTGTGAGACCGCCGTCCGCGACGATCACCGTACCCGTGACGAACGAAGATTCGTCGGAAGCGAGAAATGCAATGACAGAGCCGATCTCCTCCGGCCGACCCCACCGACGCATCGGAACACGGAGCTTCTCGTTGATCAGCTGCTGGCTCTCCTCCTCGCTGGAGAAGAACGGCCTCGTCATCTGAGTAAGTATGTAGCCGGGAGCCACCGCGTTCGACCTCACGTTATCGCCGGCGTGGCGCAACGCAATGTCCTTCGTCAATCCAATCACCCCGTGCTTCGAGGGACCATAACCGTCAGCGCCGATAGAACCTGTGATGCCGGCGATCGAGGAGACATTGATGATGCTGCCTCCACCAGACTTGACCATCAGCGGAAGCCCGAATCGAACCCCACGCCAGGCACCGACCAGCAGCATGTCGAGGTTCTTCTCGAAGGCGCGGTCAGTGGCGTTCTGCACCACCACACCGGCTGAGTTGACGAGGATGTCGAGCCGACCGAACCGACGCTCGACCTCCTGAAAGCTTGCCTCGACCGACTCGTCACTCAGAACGTTCGTCGACACGAACACCGATTCGGCCGCGTGCGCTGACAGCTGCTCGGCACACGCCTGACCGCCCGCCTCGTCGAGATCCGCGACGACGACCGTCGCGCCACGCCTCGCGAGTGCTTCGGCTCCTGCCCGGCCCAAACCGTTGGCGCCGCCCGCAGCCCATGCCACTCGACCAACTAGATCCTGCATTTTCGCACCCTTCGTCAAAATACTTGGCTGTGACGCACAGGTTCACGCCGCGAGCTGACCAGCCCACAGTTTGGATAGCCGCAGCGTCATTGCCTGGTGACTTTCTGGACAGTTCGACATGCGAACGCCTCAACGACTATCCGGTCTCTGCACACACCTGCGGCCCGATCAACGCGACCGCACCGCTTGTCCATCCCCGTCGGACGCCGCCACCACCTTCTCATCGACGAGAGCGTCGACATCCAGTCCTAGTGCGTCTAGCACCTCGCGCGTATGAGCGCCCGTCGTGGGCGACGATCCCAAAGGCGGGGGCACCGTGCGATACCCGGCGATTCGCGGCGCTATACCCGGCTGCAACCCACCTGTCTCGCGCAGAATCGTGCCTCGCGCGAGCAGGTGCTCGTTGCTGGCTGCCGTAGATAGCGACTCAACCGCCGCGACGCAGGAATCGCTGCCCCTGAAGTCATCGATCCACTCGTTCAACGACCTGGACCGGATCCGATCAGTGATGGCCCTACGCATCGCCGGCCAGGCAGAGCGGTCATACTGTTTCGCCGGGTCGATGTCGACGCCGCAGACTCGTACGAATTCTGCAAAGAACTTCGGCTCGAGCGGTGCGACCGCGAGGTGTCGGTCGTCCTTGGTGCTGTAGACGGAATAAAATGGAGCGCCGCCGTCCAGGAGGTTGACTCCCCGCTCGTCAACCCAGCGTCCACCGTTCAGCATGGTCAGGGTCCCGGCGATCAGGCTTGCGGCCCCATCCACCATCGCCACGTCGACCACGGTTCCGGTCCCAGTGGCACGGGCCTGCAACAATCCAGCGAGCACGCCGATCACGAGGAACGTGCCGCCGCCACCGAAGTCACCCGCGATGTTCAGCGGCACTTGTGGCGGACCATCCGCCTCACCGATGGCATGAAGCAACCCGGTGACGGCGATGTAGTCCAAGTCGTGGCCCGCCGTCCGCGCATACGGTCCGTCCTGCCCCCACCCGGTCATCCGCGCGTAGACCAGCCGCGGACTCCAGGCGTGAACTACGTCCGGGGCGAGTCCGAGGCGTTCCATCACGCCCGGCCTAAACGGGTCAACAAGCACATCAGCGCTCAGCACAAGTTCGCGCACAACCTCGAGCGCCGCAGGATTCCTGAGGTCGACTGCAACCGAGCGCTTGCCCCTGTTGAGGATGCTCCGCTTCTCGCCGGAGCCGGCTTCTTCTGTCCGCTCGATCCGGATGACGTCCGCGCCAAGATCGGCCAACAGCATCCCCCCGTACGGGCCAGGACCGACGCCACCGAACTCAAGTACTCGCACTCCGCTGAGCACGCCTTCGGTCATGAACTACTGCTCCAATCAGAGACTGCGGGTGCTGGGTTGTTGTGTTCACCAGCCGGCCACCGAAAGCAACGACTACCCCCGAAGGGTCATCGAGGCCTTCGTTGTGATCTCGACCAACCTGTCGCGGGCGGCCTGCACCACAGCAAGCTCCGAATCCGGCTTGAAGCCGCTCACCGACAGGTGAAGGACCGGATCGTCTTCGCCCCGAAGCACCGGGACCTGGATCGAGCGCACCGACCCGACGTTCGTGGAGTCGAGGTCCGGCAAAGCACTCAGCTTCGCGGCCAACTCCCGCCCCGCGTCCTTCAACTGCCGCTCAAAGCGAGGCGTATGGCCGTACTGCGCCATGTCCTCGAGCAACACCGCGATCTCCAGTGTCGGCTCGTTTGCGTACGACACCACGCAGCCCTTCAGGCGGACGTTGTCCAACTGAGCATCCAGGGCACTCCGCTCCTCCGGCGACAGTGTCTGCGGTGACGCGTCATACCAGGCCGTCCGGGTCTCTGACGTCCCCCAAGCGGCGAAGCTCATCCCAAACGGAGGTGAGAACGGAACCACCATTCCAACTCGATCGGCCGGCCCGTCGTAGCCCGTGGTCATGACCACGATCAGCGCGTCCTCTTCTCGTGCGAAGACGCGACATTCGACGCCGAACTCCTGTGAAAGTTGCTCGAGTTCGGGGCGCAGGTCATTCGCGACCGTGACGAACTCGTTCAACCTTCCACGGGTCGCGAGTACAAGTGACCTCAGCGTGAACGTTCCATACCCACCTTCGTAGAACACGAGCGGCGTACCGCGCGACTCGAACTCCAGTTGATGTACGCGGCCGATGACGATGTCATGGTCGCCCGCCTCGTAGACGTCGACGATCTCACAGTCGACCCAGGCGAGCGCGCCATCGATGATTGGCGCACCCGTACCTGGCGCAGGGTGCCAAGGCACATCGGCAAATCGATCCTGACCCTTGGTCGCGAGCTTCTGCCCCACGGCCTCCTGTCCACTGGCCAGGATGTTCGCGCAAAACCTTCCCGTCTCCCGTACCAACGGAAAGGTGGAGGACGAACGGGCTGGAAGAAATGCAACCAAGGGCGGGTCCAACGAAACGGACGTGAATGAACCAACCGTCATTCCGATCGGCAGGCCGTCGTCGACTGATCGCGTCGTGATGGCGACCACGCCGGTGGGCAACTCGCCCAACACGTCGCGAAAATGGCGCGGCGCCACCTGCGTAGCGGGTACCGATGACATGAGACCTCCGTGTGCTCAGAACTCGTCGACGACGTCCATAGCGTCAGAACGGGGCGGTCGGCGCGATGTCCACGCGCTTCCCGAGGACATCGCGCAGATGAGGTGGAACCTCGCCCGAGGATGACTGAGATGCCAACGCCGGGACACTTGCGAACCGCCGATCCTGCTCCTGCCTGGGTGGACGGCGGAAGGAGTCGGGGATGAAACCCGCCAGGTCTGCCTTGATCAGCAGAGCCATCCGCTCAGACTGGGGCCGGGCGCTGTTGATGCCGCCTCCATTGATCCACAGACCGCGTTGCCCGCTCTGGCCCCAGAAACCGCGCCACTCCCCCGTCTCGTCGAGTACGGCGATCTGACCCAGCTTGGCAGCAGCCTCCTCGCCGAACTGGTCAGAAAGTTCGATCACGCGGTTCTCGTAACCCGTCGCGCAGACCAGCAGGTCCGCTTCGACGACGCGGCCGTCTGCCAGTTCCAGACCGTCAGGGACGACCTTGACAATTTGTTCGGCCTGCATAAGTCCAATTTGGCCGGACGCGATCAGTTCTGAAGCACCCTTGTTCAGGTAGTAACCCCCACCCCTGCTCCAATACAGCCCCAGCCAACCCATCCCGTTCGGGCCGTCCCACAACTTCATTCCGGCCTGCTCAAGCCCCCTGAGCATCTCAGCGTCCTTTTGGACCATGAGCTGATGCGACTTACGCGCATTCTCGACCCGCAGTGGGTAGATCCAGCCCATGCCGTACCTGACGTCGACAAGTTCGGTGGGCTGGTTCGGATCGAGGAAGCCAGCGTAGACAAGCTCATTAGCCGTTTCGAGGTTGCTCACGACGATCGGACCACGCTGCACCAGGGTGACATCGACACCGTTTCGGTACAGGTCCTCGGCGACATCGTGCCCGCTCGTCGCGACGCCCAACACCACCGCGCGCTTCGCCTCATAGTCGGCGGCGCGCCGATACTGCTCGGAATGAATGATCGTCCCCTGGAAGTCAGATAGCCCCGGGAGATCCGGGAATCGCAACCTTCCGCCGAAGCCGCCCGTGCAGTGAACAATGTGCTTCGGGCGAAGAACCCGCTCCGCCTGGTCGCCCCGGCGAATCGCCGCCGTCCAGGAGTGGGTCTGCTCATCGTACTGGGCCCCGACGAACTCGGTCGACAACCAGACGTTGAGGTTGAGGTAGCGCTGGTAGAGTTCCAGCCATTCGGCCATCGCGTCCTTGGGGAGGTATTCCGGGTAGTGGCCCGGGAAGTCCAGGAACGGGAAGTCGTTCATCTCGATAGGGTTGTGCAGGAACAACGACTCATAACGCTTACGCCAGTTGTCCCCCACCCGCTCGTTCTTCTCGACGACGAGCGCATCGACCCCAAGGTTCTTTAGATGCGCGGCAGTGATGAGCCCAGCCTGGCCTCCGCCGATGATGAGCACCTCGGGGTCGCGATCTCGATACTCCAGCAGGGCGGCCTGGCGGTCCAGCCAGTTTTCGTCGGGTCGACTCGGCTCGAATCCGATGCCACGCGGATAACGCTCCGAGGGCTCGTGGCCCTTGATGCCCTCAAGCCGAGTGAAGACGGCGAAGACGTCGAACCCATGGGGTGAATTCTCGTTCAGCGAGGCGTGGACGAACGCCGTCGCCAGTCCGTGCTTGGTCTGGAAGTCGGCGAACACCTCCAGCCGTGCCTCTTGCCCTTCACCAACCACGCGCGGCGCCGGCCAACGACGTGACAGTACGAATCCGTGCGGCTGGATTTCGTCTTGCGTGGCCAGCAGGGTTGTGACGACCGCGTCCCGACCGTGATACTGAAGGAAATCCCAGGTCAGAGCACCATTGTCTCGCAGATATGACGGATCGACGAAGAGACCCTCCAGTGAATCTCGATTCTGGGAGCTCAGCGCTTTCTCCAGATCTCTGAGCCAGTGCTCGGCGCCTGCAACGTACTCGTTCTCGCTCACCGTCACGTCCGATGTTCCCTTCGCATTTCGCCGTCCACTAGACCGTGTATGACCCCAGAGGGGCACCTTGCTCTTGCGCAACCTTGCCAACACGCACTCTGACCTACAGCGCAGCGAGCCGGCGGAACACACGCCCAGACGGCTACTGCGGCCCAGGAACTGCCCCGTTGAACCCGATACAAGGGCCAACCAGTTTGTGCAACATGTGTACCACGATGGTTCGCTAATTGCTCACTCTAAATGTGTCGACGATCACCCGTCAAGTGCTCCAGCCCTGCCGCGCCCCGACGGTCGCCAGCGTCGTTCGGAGCCAACAACGCAGCAAGGAGCCGCGGACCCGCCTGCGCCGAACGACCATCACTCAGGTCATCACTTCATATATAGAAGCACCGTGTCTCATATACAGGGCGGTAAGGTGGGATGGAGTTCTTGCCTACCGATCGAAACGAAGCGCCATACGAACCCCGATCGTGGGCGGGACCGGGATGTTCGGCCACCACGTCGCTGATCTGCTCGCATCGAACGGCCACGAGGTGACAATCGGAACGCGCCGCCAGCCCCGCCCGTCGCGGCGTATCCGGTGCTGCTCCGTGATTACGCCGCCGGCGAGTTCACTGAGACCGACTTGGAACCGTTCAACGCGGTCGTGTTCGCTCGACAGCGACACTGCGACCGCCACGAGCACGCTTGTTCGGATCGACCTCCTAGACGACCGCCCAGTCCTGCACAGCTTCGGCAGCTACGCCGACCGCCTCGTCCGTTGCGGAGATGGCATGTGGCGCTTCGTCCGCCGGGTGCCGATGCCGGAAGCATTCAATCCCGACTTGGGCATTGTGCTTTGAGCCGATCATCAGCCGTTTCCGGGTGCCAGCACCTGACTTGGACCGGCCCGAATCGCCGTTTCCCGTCGCGGTGTTCCTGGAACTCCTTAGGATAACGTCGGGGCGATGCGGGCGAGCGCCAGGGTCGGACTGATCCGAGCTAGGGGGTCGCACCTCCGGCTCGGTGAACAGCGTCAGGAAATCGGCGAGATGCGGACGCGGCTGCGGTGATGCGTGCTGTCGTCTCGGTGAACCCATTGACACTACGGTCGGCGATCCACCGAGAGTGTTCCAGATCGAGGACCTCCAAGTCGGACGACAAGGACCTTGGTGTATAAGGTCGAGTTCGAGTCGAGCGTGGTACCTGCCCAGGCACAGGTGCTCGATGACGAAGCGACTCGCGTCCGGAAAGACCCGCTCGTCCCAGTTCGCAGAAGCCAAGAACCGACAACCCAGTCGTTGACACAGATCCACCGGCCATGCCACTCGAAGTCCTCGACACTCGGTCGCGATCCGCAGGCGGTTCTTCGCCGGCGTCGCCCACGTCAACACCTCGTCGACGGCCCCAGGAGAACCATGCCCGGGTCCCCGAGCAGCCTCGCCCGCTGCTCGGGGTGTGTCAGGAGCAGCCACAGGCCCGTCCCCGCCGACCTTGCGCGGCGTCTCGATCCAAGCGGCAATTGCGCCCGCGAACCGACTCTTCAGGTCATGCACGGGGAATCGAGCGTGCTCGGGCCGACGTCATAGGCGACCTCGAGCCGTTCCTCGGGAGTCAAGCGCTTCGGGGTGCGTGGCACGCGGGTGTCCCACCGCGAGCTCAATCTGCGCGGGTTGAGCAGATACTCCTTGATGTCGTCATACCGACCGCCCAGTAGTACTTGCCGTAGCTGGTGTCCTCGGTCCAGTGGATTGGGTCCTCGCGCAGCACTTGGAACGTGGGCTGAGTGTCGCCCTTCGCGTACCAGGTCGGATCGAGAAGCTGGTTGTCGATCTCCGGCCAGTCCCGGCTCATCGCGCCCTCAACTGCCCGTTGCTGAGATCAAGCGGGAATTCGGTAATGTTCTACCGAAGCTCGGACTTCCTCACCACGACATCTCAGATCCGAGAGACTAGTCCGAGCGCTTCGGGAAGCCGAGTCGCTGGCGCAGCGGGCCGGGCTCGTACGACTCCGGCCGCACGAGGCCACGCTTGCGCAGCTCCGGCACGACGAGTCGGCTGAAGTCCTCGAACGCCCCCGGCATGAACGTCGGCAGAAGCACGAAGCCGTCGCATGCGCGGCTCGTGAACCACTCCTCGAGTTGGTCGGCCACCTGGGTCGGGCTGCCGACCATGCGGTATGTACCGCCCCGGGACTGCGACTTGGCAAGGTCATGAACGGTCGCATTCTCACCGAAGTTACGCTTCGCCCGGGCCACCGCGTTAGCGAACAGGCCCTGGCTGCCTGTCACGTCGGCAAGGATCTGATCAAGAATCGGCTCGTCGTGCGGGTACTTCGACAGGTCGACGTTCGCCGACTCGGACAACATGACGAGCTGCTCACCTGGATCGGTGTTGTCGTCGTAGATCTTTTGCTTGAGCAGAGCCAGTTCCTCGGTCTCCCCGACGATCGGCAAGATGGCCGGAAGGAGCCGAGCCGCACCCTCCGGCCGGCCGTGCTCCTCCAGCGAGCGCTGGTGGTTTGCGTAATGCGTGCGTGCACCATCGGCATCCACGGGCGCGGTGAAGACCAGGTCGGCCCAGCGTGCGGCGAACTGTTGACCTCGGCCCGACTGACCCGCCTGCAGCAGCAGTGGCCAGTCCTGCGGCGGCCGGGGCACGGTAAGCGGGCCCTTCGAGGACAGAAACTTGCCGTGGTAGTCGAGTTGGCGGACCTTCGCCGGGTCTGCAAAGGTGCGCGTCTCGCGATCAAGTTGCACGGCTCCGGGGCCCCACGACTCCCACAGCTGCGTAACGATCTCGAGAAACTCATCGGCGCGGTCATAACGCGCGCTCGGATCCATGTAGTCGGTGCCGAAGTTCTCCGCCTCGTCCGAGTTGAGGGAGGTGACGATGTTCCACACCGCTCGCCCCTGGGACATGAAGTCGAGCGTCGCGAACGCACGAGCCACGTGGTAGGGCGCGTAGTAGGTCGTCGAGTAGGTCGCGCCGAGACCGAGCGTCTTCGTGTGCCCAGCGAGCAAGCTCATGATGACCAACGGATCGAGCTTGATCACCCGCGACCCTCGACGCACCGCCTCCGCGGGGCTGTTGCCATACGTCGTAGGCATCGCCAGGCGGTCGTCGATGAACATCGCGTCGAAGCCGCCGCGCTCAAGGGTCCGCGCGACGCCAATGTAATAGTCCGGGTCGAAGATCCGCGCGTCGGTCGCCGGGTGCGTCCATCCTCCCATCGATGCCTGGACTGTCGACGCCGAAACAAACGCGACAAGGGTCATCGTGCGATCAGTCATTTGTTGTCCATTTCTCTCTGTCAAACGAGTGAAGCGTTGAGCCGAGGCCTACTCAGGTGCGTTATCGGAAACCGGCCCATGCAGGCTGGGAACCGGCATAGATTGCGGCGCCTCGATGTCCGCCTGGGTCAGGCCGATCAACCCAAGGATCTCTTCGTTGTGTTCACCCAGTCGGGGTGCCGCGTTCTCGCGGCGCTTCACGTCGTAGGCACCGAACCGCACCGGGTAGCTGGGCATAGTGATGTCCCCCAAGACCGGATGATTCAGCGGGACGACATAGTCGTTGACGCGTGCCTGCGGGTCGCCGAGAACGTCGAGAAAGGTCTGTACCGGGGCGAACATGATGCCCCGCGGCACGAACACGTCATTGGTCCACTCCGCAGCAGTCCTCGTCCGGAAGACCGGGGCGAGCTCATCGTAAAGCTTCTCGAGACCGTCCAGATCAGTCAGGTCGAGTCCGCCGCCGATCAGATCATTTCGACCAATCGCTTCGCAGAATTTCGGCCACGGCCGCGTCCCTGGGTTGGTGCCTACGATCCACTTGCCATCGGCGCACTCGAAGACGCTCAGCATCGGAGACCTCCGCTTGCGGTTGTAGCGGAGATCGGGATTGCGGCCGAGCGCGCCCGCCGAGGCGAGCCAACCGTAGAACAACCACGTTCCAGCGCCGTACAGGGACACGTGGACGTCCGTGCCACCTCCACCACGCATCCGTCCGAGAAGCGCCGTGATAGCGGCATTCGCTGCCATCGTGGCAGTGAGATGATCGACAGTCAGGCTGGGCAGCGGGACCGGACTATCGTCCGCCATCACCCACATGATTCCTGAAGCTGCCTGACCCAGCGTGTCGAACGCCCCGTCGTCGGCCTTTTCGCCCATTGAGCCGAATCCCGTGACATTGATGTGGATCAGGTCCGGGTTCACGACGGCGAGAGTCTCGAAGTCGACGCCGAGCTTGCGCTTGGTCGGTGGTCGCAGATTTGTGATGAAGATGTCCGACACGGCAACCAGTCGCCGGACGACATCTCGGCCGACTTTGGAAGCAACGTCGATGCTTAGGCTCTTCTTGCTGTGGTTGGACAGGTCGAACAAGACGTTCCAGTCGTCGTCGTCGACGTCCTGCGTCCGCAACACCGTCGATCCAAGCCCGGTGCGTTCCGGATCGCGACTGGGCGACTCGATCTTGATGACATCCGCACCAAGGTCACCAAGGATCGCGCCCGCGCCGGGACCAGCATGCCAGACACCGACCTCGACGACCCGAACTCCATCTAACGGCCCGTTCACCCTGTCAACACCACCTGTTTCATAGGTACGCCATTCGCGACGGCCCTCGAGCCCCGGATGTGCGATTCAACCCGGCCGCACGTCACGCGGCGCTACCTCTGCACCCCACTAGGCCGACGCCTACCAAGTTCGACGACGCGAGCCCGGGGTATGGCCGCTCGGGAACGCATCGCTCACGAAGCTACTTGAGCCCGTCGCAGGCCCCTATTGGGCCACAAACATTACCAGTCCTATCATATAGTGAGCACCAGTGTCTATACTATCGAGACGACGCGGGTTTGACGCGACCGGCCCACAGACGGCGGCCCCACCCGGTAGCAGTTCAAGCAGTCGACACTCGACCCGCCCCGATCAGCCCCCGCGCCGCAGGTAAGCCTTGCCGGCTCGAACAAGCGGTCCGCCATCACACAGAGCCATCCACTAGCGAAGCTGCTGCAGGTATTGCACACCTAAGATTCCGCTTCTGAACTCGCACCCTGTGCAAGGACTCATTATTTGAGTAGCATCTGTGCATATGCTGACGCCTGGCGCCTGAACTGGCGCCGTGAAGCTCGCCGCGCAGGCCGAGCAACGCGGCCCGCGAATGGATGGCCGGTCAACCCGGAGGGAGTGATCCATGACTACGACCGCCCCAGGGGGTCCCGCGGCGGACTCGAGCGGCAATCGAAGTAACAAGGCGAGTCCTTGACCGCACCACGGGCACCCGACGTGACCTCGTCCTCGAGATTGCACAGCGGTGGGAAGGCCCACGGGCGCGGGGAACAACAGATCAGAACAACATCCAACACGAGTGAGACGACCAAGATGAGTGAGGCGAAAGTGCAAAGTCAGCCCAGCGGTTCCGGCAGTATGACCGAAGACGAACACGTCTTGAGGCCATACACGAGTGTTTGGTCGGACTTGACTCAGGTGGAGTTCAGCCAGGGATTCATCGACGCGGGGCCGTACCGGACGCGGTACATGCACGCTGGGAGCACACCCGGCGACACCAGCAAGCCGCTGCTGTTGCTGCTCCACGGGACGACCGGCCACGCTGAGGCCTATGTACGCAACCTCGCTGCACACGCTGAGCACTTCAACGTCTACGCCGTCGACTTCATCGGCCACGGGTACTCCACCAAGCCCGAGCACCCGCTGGAAATCGCTCACTACGTAGATCAGGTCCTTGAGCTCATCGCCGCCCTTGGCTACGACTCTGCCTCGTTGAGCGGGGAGTCCCTGGGCGGCTGGGTCGCGGCCCGGCTGGCTCAGCTACGTCCAGACAAGGTCGACAGGCTGGTGCTCAACACCATGGGGGGCACTATGGCCAACCCGGTCGTGATGGAGCAGGTCTACACCCTATCGATGGAGGCAGCTAAAGACCCTAGTTGGGAGCGGGTCAAAGCACGACTGGAATGGCTGATGGCGGACCCCACCATGGTCACCCACGACCTGATCCGCACCCGCCAGATGATCTTCGAGCAGCCCGACTGGCAGATGGCATGCGAGATGAACATGGCCTTGCAGAACCTCGAGATCCGCAAGCGTAACATGCTCTCCGATGACGACCTGCGTGCGATCGACGCTCCGGCCCTGATCATCTGGACGACCAAGGACCCCTCCGGTCCCGTCGAAGAGGGCCGCCGGATCGCCGAGATGATGCCGCACGGCACGCTCGCGGTCATCGCCGATGCCGGGCACTGGCCCCAGTACGAGCAACCCGAGATCTTCAACAAACTCAGCCTCGACTTCCTCCTGGAGAACCGATGAGAACCCCACCTTCGCGGGAACACGCGGTGGATACCGCAAACAAAGGTCCTGACGCGACGGATGGTCGGACGGACGCCGACGTCATCATCGTCGGTGCCGGACCCGCTGGGCTAACGCTGGCAAATCTGTTGGGATTGCGCGGACAGCGGGTGATCGTGCTGGAGGCGCGTAGCGAGTTGATCGACTATCCGCGCGGGGTCGGCCTGGATGATGAGTCGGCGCGCACGATGCAGACCGCCGGGCTGTGGGAGGCGATCAAGCCGCACACCGTTCCTCATCACGTGCTTCGGTTGGTCAACGGACGCGGACAGGTGCTCGCGGTCAACGACCCCAAGACCGAAGAGTTCGGATTCCCCCGCAAACACGGCTTCATCCAACCTCTAGTCGATCGCGAACTCGCAGCTGGGCTGAAAAGGTTTGAAGGCGTCGAGATCCGCTTCGGCCACCGAGCCTCATTGACGCCGGTCGAGCACAGCGACCGCATCGAGGTCACCGTCGACAAGCTCGACTACGGCGACGCAAACGACGACGGCGCAGCCGCGACCCCTCAAGTGATCGAGACGATCGCGCTGCAGGCGAAGTATCTAGTCGCCTGCACGGGCGGCCGCACCGACGAACTGCGGACGTGGATGGGTGCGGAGTTCGTGGGCAAATCCCCTTCCACCCGCTGGCTGGTCATCGACGTCGACAACGACCCACTCGGCACCCCCTCGGTCTATGTTGGGGCCGACCCTCGCCGGCCCTATGTCTCGATCGGCCTACCGCACGGGATTCGACGCTGGGAGTTCATGCTGTTCGAGGACGAGCCCACCGAGCTGGTCGACACCGAAGCATTCATGCATCGGCTGCTCGAGCGCCATGTCCCCGACCCGCGCGCGATCTCGGTAATCGGAAAGCGGGTCTTCACCCACCACGGCCGAATCTCAAGCAAGTTCCGCCACGGCCGCGTCTTCCTCGCCGGGGATGCGGCTCACCTGATGCCTGTCTGGCTTGGCCAGGGCTGGAACTCTGGGATCCGCGACGCCACGAACCTGTCCTGGAAGCTGAGCGCAGTCCTACGCGGTCAGGCCGACCAATCTCTGCTTGACAGCTATCACACCGAGCGATATCAACACGCGTCGGACATGATCGAGGTCAACATGACCGCCGGATCGGTGATCAAACTGGGGCCGGCCGGCGCCAGGATCCGCGACCTGCTGGCTTCAGGGCTGAATCTGCTCCCCTCGGTCAAGAGCTACTTCACAGAACTGCGGTTCAAGCCGATCCCCCGGTTCGGAACCGGAGTCGTTGTCGACCAGGCCACACTGGAGCCCGGACATGCCGACGCGTCCCCGAACGGGTCTTCGGGTGATCACCAGAGTCCGAAAAGGTCGATGCTGGCACCTTTCGTGGACAACCCCGGCAAGCTGTCGCCGGTGGGTCTGCAGTTCATCCAACCCCGGGTGAACACGGCCGTCGACCAAGGCGTCTTGCTCGATGATGTCCTTGGCGATTGGTGGGCCGTGGCAGCTTTCGGCAACAGTCCCGCGCGGCTCCTCGGCGCCGAGGAGCTGGCGTTGGCCGAGCGGCTCGGGTTTCGATTCGTCGCCATCATGCCCGATCCCCAACGCGAGTGGGCCGAGAAGGCTTACGCCGACGACGGTGTGGACGTAACTGTCGTCGGCGACGCTCACGGCAAGCTCAAGGACTGGTTCGACCAACGCGCTTGCGGGGTCGTGTTCTTGCGCCCTGACCGGTTCGTGGCCGCAGCCTGCCTGGCCCAGCAGACACCGCACGCACTGCGTGCCGTGCTCGCTGCCGCTTCCTACAAGAAGCCTCAGACGATTCCGGCGACCGACCCAGAAGGAGCCTTCCGATGAGTCTCGCGTTGGTCACGACCTCGCACAGCCCGCTCCTGGAGTACGCCAAACCCCCAATCGAGGTCGCGGCCGCGGTCACTGAGGCTATCGCCCAGGCGCGTAGCTTTGTGGAGAACTACCAGCCGACCTTGGTCGTCTCCTTCGGACCTGACCACTACAACGGGTTCTTCTATGACCTAATGCCCCCCTTCTGCATTGGCTATGAGGCGATCGGGGTGGGTGACTACGGAACGCCCGCCGGGCAGCTGACTGTAGCCACGGATGTCGCCGAACAGCTCGCACGCTGGGTCGCCACCCATGACCTCGACGTGGCGATCTCACGGCGCATGGAGCTCGACCACGGCGGCATCCAGGCACTCGATCTCCTTCTGGGAGGGATCGACAAGGTTCCCACCATCCCGATCTTCGTCAACAGCGTCGCCGAGCCGTTCGTTCCGATGCGTCGGGTACGCCGCCTGGGAGAAGTGATCGGCGAATTCCTCACTACCGAGCCCTCGCTCGCAAAGGAACGAGTGCTGCTCGTCGGGTCTGGAGGCCTCTCCCATGATCCGCCGGTGCCTCGGTGGGCCACTGCAACCGAGCAGCAACGTGCTCTGCTGCTCGACGGACGCCACCCCACGCCCGAAGCACGACAACGGCGCGAGCAGG
The DNA here is from genome assembly GCF_044453405.1 of Nocardioides sp. NPDC051685. NCBI lineage: Bacteria > Bacillati > Actinomycetota > Actinomycetes > Propionibacteriales > Nocardioidaceae > Nocardioides > Nocardioides sp. NPDC051685. Next base: position 72,947 of record NZ_JBITCR010000001.1, read on the forward strand.
GCACCATGGCCGTTGCCCGCGAATTCGCCGCTGGCACCGCAACCATCAAGGACCTCAACCCCACCTGGGACCGGGCCGTGATGGAAATCTTCACATCAGGCGACCTGGCGCTCGCCGACGCCATGACACCTGACCAGATGGCGGCAGACGCCGGCAACTCCTCCCACGAGATCCGCACCTGGCTCGCCGCCTTCAGCGCCCTATCTGCGGCCGGCCCTTACGCCGTCAACTCCACCTTCTACCGTCCCATCAAGGAATACATCGCTGGCTTCGGAATCATCACCGCGCGCCAAGCCTAGGGCTTCTCTTAGACAGTGATGATCCCGTTGATCCAAACCAGGACCTCAGCACCAAAGTTGCACAGTCGCTCCCCCAGCCGAGGCCGAGGTCGGGCGGGCCGTTCGCGCCCCTGTCGCTAAGCGGATCCCTGCGGCAGTCCCATGGTGCCTCTGATCAGGTAGGACGCCGATCAGAGGCACCATCGGCGCGCACAGAGTTCGCAACCTGGCCAGGTCCAGCCAACGCAGATCCCCCGCCGAGGACCAAGTTCCACGCCATCCCGAGTGCGGTCGTCCGAGTTGGGCCAGAGGTGCGAGTCGGTATCCAAAGTCTCCTCGGTAAAGGCGGTTCAGGATCGGCTCGGTCAATCCACGGCGGGACTCACCGTGGTGGATCTGCAGCGAGGCGTAGCAGTGCCGGAGAGAGTGCATCCCGGTACCCACCAAGGGTCCCGCAGCTCGGGCAGCAGGTACCTAGACGGTCCTGAAAGTGGACCTCGAGATCGGAGCGCCGTCCGCGAGGCTGAACACCAGGTCTGATTCGCCCTGAGTTTCGTTCCTATCGGTTTCCCCGTCCGGCGGTCGCCGGGTGGGCTGAATCGTGGTCAGCGTAATAGGCCTGCTCGACCTCGGACGGCGCACGGTTACGCAACGACTCGGTCTTGTACAAGCCGTTGACCGTCTCGGGAGGAGTACCTCTTGATCAAGGGCGTGTTTGTGAGGGCCGTCGTCGATGTTCGTTGTCAGTCATCAGAAGGTAAGTGCCCCGGGTCCTGTCCTCCCCAGTTCGAACCCCGAGGATCGGTCCGATCAGCGGCACCCCGGAATCTCCACGTTCTCCATGACCCAGGCGATGTGCTCGATGTGCTCATCGACAGTGGCGAACCCGTTAGCCAAGATGGACACGGTGACATGGGTGGCGCCGACGTCCATGAGCTGACCGATGCGGTTCACGGTGCGCTCTTTGCTCGCGCCGCCCTCGTCTGGATGTAGGTTGAACAGGGCGTCGAATCCGTCGGCGGTTCGGTTGTTCTGCTCGAGCAGTTCCTGCACACGTTCCCACGCCTGGACAGCTGCGTCGCCGAACGCGTAGCTGAAGATGAACCCGTCTGCCAGATCGGCTGCACGCTTGAAGGCGCGCTCGGACCAGCCGCCGAAATAGATCGGAATCCGGCGCCGGGGGCGCGGAACCAGGCTTGCGCGGTCGATGCGATCGAAGTCGCCCTCGAACGTCACTAGGTCCTCGGTCCACAAGCGCCGCAAGTATGGGATCTGCTCGCTCATGCGGGCTCCGCGCTTCGAGAAGTCCTGTCCGAGTGCCTCGTACTCGACGTGGTTGTAGCCGACGCCAACACCGAGATTGAGCCGTCCCCCCGAGAGCAAGTCGATGTCGGCGGCTTGGCGCGCCACGAGGGCCGTTTGTCGCTGCGGGAGGATGAGCACACCAGTGACGAAGTTGATCCGACTGGTGACGCCGGCGAGGTACCCGAAGGAGACCAATGGGTCATGGAAAGGGTCGTTCTCGTCGTACGCCATTGGCGGGAGCGGCGGTTCACGGTCGACGTGGCTTGCACCCAGCACATGGTCATAGAGCAGAACATGGTCGTAGCCGAGTTCGTCGGCGGCGACGGCAAAGTCGCGCAATGCCAGGTGATCCCCGGCCAGTTCAACCTGAGGGAAGGAAACTCCGAGCCGCACGGCTTTACACCTCGGATCCGTCGTTGAGGGCGATCTCCCGATCGCCGTCGTCCAGCCACGAGGAGATCAGCTCGTACCCCGCGGCGAGGAGTTCGGATCCCATCGACTCGGATATGTGCATTCCTGCATCGATGGCATCCGTCATCGCATCGAGCGGCTCCTGGGGCACGCCCTGGATCTCATAGATCGCCAGATACCGGTACTGTCCGAAAGACGGATAGCCGAGCTGGGCGTCTGAGATCTCGCAGCGTGGCGCTCGGGCGTGGCCCGGAATCGCCACGCTGTCGGCGCGATGCTGATTGGTGTACCAGTCGTTGGACTCGTCCACAAGTCCTTCGGCGTGGTTGGCGTGGACGATGAACACGGAGGTAGCCATCACGACTCCTTTGGTCGGCGATTGCTGTTGGAGGATGTCTGCTGTGCTCAGCGATGCGTCGGTTCTGAAGCTCCGCAGCCCTCAAGGGGTTCGGGCAGCCATGACACCGAAGCCTCCGATGTAGTCCCGGATGGGGCGGTAGAAGGAATAGTCGACGGCGGACGGCCCGGCCTGCCCGAGTGCGCTGAATGCGGCTACCCAGGTCCGCACCTCGTGGGCGGAGTTGCCGGTCTCCGCCGCCATCTGGTCGGCTGACATGGCATCGACCGGCGACAGGTCGCCGGAGGCGACGATCTCCATCAGTGCCTTGCCCCACGTGGGGTTGAGGTCTTGGGTGGAGGCGGTGCCGGTAGCAAATTCTCGGGCGACTGCCATCGTGACCTGTTCGCGTCGCCGCCTGGCCTCAGCGGTGGGGTGGCGGTCAGGGCTGGATCGCACGACCGCGATCGGAACCCCATGCTCGGGCAGGAACCTGATCGCGTCCGGGCCTCGGTCGATGAACACGTCTCTAAGGCGTAGGTCGGCGGTGCCCTCGGAAAGCCAGTCCAGGTAAGCCTCCACCTCTTGACGCGAGTCAGCGATTCCAGCCGCCCGAGCCGCGTCGGTGAGTCCGGCCCAGATCTGGCCGCCCGAGTACGCTGCGGCACCACCGAGCTTGTCGGCCGCCTCGATCACGAGGACGTTGCCGCCTGCGGCGGCGGTGATGGCTGCCGAGAGACCTCCGGCACCGGAACCGATGATCAACACGTCGCACGTGCTCGGGATCGACATGACCTTCCGTTCCTGTCAGCGTGCGGTTAGGCCGCCGTCGGCGACGATGGCCTGACCGGTGATGAATGAGGCGTCGTCGGAGGCCAGGAAGGCGATCACTGCGCCGATCTCCTCGGGTCGTCCCCACCTGGCCATGGGCACCCTCAGGGTCTCCTCGATCAGGACCCGGCTCTCCTCTTCGCTCGGCGCGAAGGAGGCTGTCATCGGGGTCTCGATATAGCCCGGGCACACCACGTTGACCCGGATACCGTCCGTGGCGTATCGCAGGGCGGCGTCCTTCGTCGCGCCGACCACACCGTGCTTGGCGGGACCGTAGCCGCTGGGTCCGATCGACCCTGTGACCCCGGCGATGGATGCGACATTGACCACCGCCCCGCCGCCGAACTGCTGCAGCAGCGGGATGCCCGCCTTCATGCCACGCCAGGTGCCGAGGAGGAACATGTCGAGGTTGCGTTCGAAGTCGTCCTCGCGGTCCGTGCTGGTCTTTCCTGCGGAGTTGACCACGATGTCAAGCCGTCCGAAGCGGCCGACCACGGCGGCGAGGCTCTCGCGCACGGAATCGTCGTCGAGCACGTCCGTTTGGCAGAAGTGCGCCGTGCCGCCGCCGTGGGCGATCTCGTCGACGAGCTCCTTGCCGGCCGCCTCGGACAGGTCGGCCACGGCGACCCTGGCGCCGCTGGCCGCTAGGGCAAGTGCGCTGGCGCGCCCGATGCCGCTCGCTCCGCCAGCGACCCAGCAGACCTTGTCGTTCAGTCCGGAGAAGACCGTCTTCCCAGTTCCCATACCTGGCCCCTCAGATCGTCTCGTAGGCGAGCCGGCCGGCATCACCCTTGACCAGCTGGCCCCACTTCATGCCGGGGAAATGGGCGGCGGCGAACGGCAGCTTGGTGTCGTAGAGGAGCTTGCGGAACCGCTCGATCGCCTCGATCGCCTTCGGAAGATCCCGGTTGAAGAAGAACTCCCAGCCGTCGAGCAGCTCTCCGTGCGAATGCACGAGATCGCCGATCAACAGGCCCTGATCGCCCCGAGAACTGAGCGCCAGAACCGTGTGGCCCGGGGTGTGACCACTGGCCTCCATCGCGTTGATGCCGGGCAGGATCTCCTGGTCGCCCTCGAAGAGCTCGATCCGGTCGAGGACGGGCTTGAACCGGTTCTCGACCTTGTCCTCCTCTGACCGCATGAGGCTGGGCTCCCAACCCTCAAGGACCGAATCGGGGCTGGTGTAGTGGTCCCACTCGCGGCGGTCGATGTGGATCGTGGCGTTCGGGAAGTAAGGCTTCCCGTCGATCGTCGTCCAGCCGATGTGGTCGGTGTGCAGGTGGGAGAAGATGATGTCGGTGACGTCCAGCGGGCTGACGCCGGCTGCCCACATCGACGAGCGGAGAGCTCCACAGGCGAAGGCCTCCTGTCCGCCGATCTGGGGCCCCATCCCGGTGTCCTGGAGCACGACGCGGTCGCCATAGCGGATGAGGTAGCTGCCGACGGTGTTGATCATCTGTCCGGTGCACGGGTCCAAGAACCTGTTGAACGGCTCCCAGTCCGACTCGGTCGGCGGGTTGTCACCCACGAAGATCCCTCCGTGCGGGTCGAGCGCCGCCTCCCCGTCGATCAGGCTGTCGATTCGCATGTCACCGATCTGCATGACTGTCTCCTTGTCCTGGGATGATCAAGCGCCGACGGCGGCCGGCTGGGCGTTCGCGGCCGGGTGACGGAACGCGTCGGTGATCAGGCCTTCGAGGTCTGCTTTGACCAGCAGAGCAAGGCGCTCGGAGCCGGGGCGGATCTGGTTGATCCCACCACCGTTGAGCCACAGGCCACGCTGGCCGGTCTGGCCCCACAGGTTTGCCCACTCGCCCTGATCGTCGAGGCAGGCGATGTCGCCGACGCGCTCGGCGACGTCCTCGCCGAACCACTCCGCGACCTCGACCTTGCGGTTCTGGTAGCCGGTGGCCAGAACGACGATGTCGGCCTCGAGCACGGTGCCGTCATCGAGCTTGGCGCCGTTCTCGACGAACTCGACGACGCCGTCGAACTGCATCACCTTGATGCCGCCCTCGACGATGACCTCGGAGGCACCCTTGTTGAGGTAGTAGCCACCGCCGGTGCGCAGGAAGAGGTCGAGCCAGCCCATCCCGTTGACGCCGTCACCCAGGCGCATGCCAGCAGCTTCGAGGCCCTTGAGGAGGTCGGCGTCGAGCTCCTTGGCGTAGGCGTGGTACTGCCGGGAAGCGGCCGCACGCAGTGGGTCGATCAGGCCGATGCCGTAGCGGATGTCGACCAGCTCGGTGGGGATCTCGGGGTCGATGTAGCCGGCGTAGGCGAGGTTGGCGGTGTCGACATGGTTCACCACGACCGCGCTGCGCTGCACCATAGTCACCTCGACTCCGTTCTCGTACATGTCGAGGGCGATGTCGTGGGCGCTGGTGGCGGCGCCGATGATGATGGCCTTCTTGATGTCGTAGTCGGTAGCACTGGTGAACTTCGAGGAGTGCATAACCGGGCCGTCGAAGGTGCTCAGGCCCGGCAGGTCGGGGATGGACGGCTTTCCGCCGATGCCTCCCGTAGCCAGGATGACGTGCTTGGGTCGCAGGACCCGCTCGGTGCTGTCCGCGCGGACCATCGTGGCGGTCCACTGACCGGTTGCCTCGTCGTATTCGGCACCCCGGAACTCGGTTGAGGTCCAGATGTCGAGGTCGAGATAGCGCGCGTAGACGTCGAGCCAGTCGCCCATCACGTCCTTGGGCAGGTACTCCGGGTAGTGGCTCGGGAACTCCAGGAACGGGAACCCGTTCATCTCGACGGGGTTGTGCAGGGTCAGGGAGTCGTAGCGGTTACGCCAGTTGTCACCGACCGACTCGTTGCGGTCGACGATCAGCGTCCGCACGCCAAGCTTGCCCAGGTGGGCGGCCGCGACGAGGCCGGCCTGGCCAGCGCCCACGACGATGACCTCGGGGTCGCTGTCGACGAACTCGCACCGCTCTGCCCGAAACTCGCCGTACGTCTGGCCCAGGCGAGTCGGGGTGAAGCCGCTGCCGCGCGGGTGAACCTCCGGCCGGGGTGCGTCCTTGAGCGACTCCAGACGGGTGTAGAGGGCACGGACCCGGAACCCGTGCGGAGCCGAGTCGTCAAGTGCACCGTTGAGCAGCGCGACGCCGGTGCCGTCAGCCGTCTCGAAGTCGTAGAAGGCTTCGACGACCGCCGCGTCCCCCTCGCCCAAGATGCTGGGGGCGGGCCAGTTGGCGGAGAGTGCAAAGTTGGAGGGCTTGATCTCGTCGACGACGGACAGCAGCGCGGCGATCACGGACTCGCGGCCGTGGAACTGCCGGAAGTCCCAGGTGAGCGCGCCGTTGTCGCGGAGGTACGAGGGGTCGGCGAAGAGCTCGCGAAGCGCGCTCTCGTCCCGAGCATCCAGGGCACGCCCGAAGTCCTGGAACCAGAGATCTACGTTCGCTCCAAGTGACGTGGAAGTCATCGACAGGAGGTCCTTTCGTGAGCGGGATGGCACCACGGCTGGCGGCCATCGCCACACAGATGATGTGGCGCTCATCACGCTAACCATCGCAACTAGCCCAGTCAATCAACATTTGCACATATGGAGTGCCTATAGTGAGAAATTCTCTTCGCCGATCCGGTCCCCGCTTGACCCCGACCCAGAGCGGGCGGACAGAGCAGCCCGCCAGCCAAACGAACCGAGACGGCATGCCACCTTGACCCGCGGACGCGAGAACTTGGCCAGAGGTGTTGCCCTATATGCGACATGTGTGCGCACAATACGAAAAGGCCCAATCTGTGACGGCACTCACATGCTGAACCTGAGGAGACCCGACCGTGGCTCGATCCACTTGGACCGCGCACACCATAACTGTGCACGGGCTTGAAACTCATTACCTGGAGGCCGGAGAGGCCCGCCGCTCGTCCTGCTGCATGGCGGCGAGTTCGGGGGCAGCGCAGAGTTGGCTTGGGAACATTGATCGACAAGTACGCCCGTTCCCGACGCGTGATCGCACCCGACATCCTCGGATTCGGCTACTCCGCGAAAGTGGTCGACTTCCTCGATGGCCGCACATGGCGCTTGAAACATCTCGCCGCCCTCTGCGCGTAGTTGAGCGTCGAGCGCGCCCCGAGGAACTAGCCCGCCTGGCGTTGAACTTCATCGATGAGAAAGAGGACGACAAGTGAGCCAGACCTCGACCGAGCACACCACTGGTACCACCTTCGACCACGGAGTAGACGTACTAGTCGTCGGCGCGGGTTCCGGTGGCTTCACTGCCGCACTCGCCGCGTCCGAACGCGGACTGCGCACACTCGTCATCGAAAAGGCGTCGTGGTACGGGGGGTCGAGCTCACTCTCCGGCGGAGGAGTCTGGGTCCCCGGTGCGCCCGCCCAGACCCGCCTCGGCCACCACCTGAAACCTGATGACACCTTCCGCTACCTCAAGGCCATCACCGAGGGCCTCGTCTCCGACGCCCGGCTGCACGCCTATGTCGACGGCGCGCCCCAGATGCTGGAGTTTCTTGAGAACCTCGACCCGGACCTCCAGTTCGTCTGGAAGCCGGGCTACCCCGACTACTATCCCAACCTTTACGGCGGATCCGAGCAGGGCAGTACTATCAACGTCCCTCCGGTCGACCTGCGGACCCTCGGAGAAGACGCCGACCGACTTCACCCTCCTCTGAGCGTGATGCCCCGCGGCATGTGGATCGGCCCCACCGAGCTCCCCGACTTCTACCGTCTTCGGCAGACCTGGGCCGGCAAGCGACTCTTCATCAAGCTGATCTGGCGGATGCTTCGGGCTCGCCTCACCAACGAACGCATCACCACCATCGGACAAGCTCTGATGGCCCGACTCATGCTCGCTGTACGCAAGCGGGACATCGAGCTGTGGCTCTCTTCCCCGCTCAAGTCTCTGATCGCCGAGAACGGCCGCATCGTCGGAGCCCTCGTCGAACGTGAAGGAAACCTTCTCCGCGTCCGCGCCACAGGCGGCGTGATCATCGCGGCCGGCGGCTTCGACCACAACAAGGCGATGCGATCGACTCATCAGCCCACCGCACGCGCTGACGTCAGTCTGGGCGCCAAGACCAACACCGGGGACGGTGTCAACGCTGCTGTCGAAGCCGGTGCGGCAGTCGACCTCATGGACAGCGCCTGGTGGTTCCCCGCCGTCGAATGGGGCCCGGGAAGGATCCAGTTCAGCCTCAACGAGCGCATGCTCCCCTCCCAGATCATCGTCAACGGAGCCGGCGAACGCTGGATCAACGAGGCCGCGCCTTACGAGGACTTCGGCTTCGAGATGATCGCCAAGCACGAAACCGGCGTCCAGCACATCCCGTCCTGGTACATCACTGACGACTGGTCCTGGCGCCGCTACGTGATCTTCGGCCACCTGCCGCTGCCCAAGATCCCCTTCGCGCCTGCTCCGACCGGACACGCACTCCCCAAGGCGTGGGTCGGTTCGGGCTCCGTGCAGACGGCGTCGACGCTTACCGAGCTCGCCGAGAAGATCGGCGTGCCTGCTGGTGCGCTCGAGAAGACCGTCGAGCGGTACAACACCGATGCCGAGGCCGGAACCGACACCCAGTTCCATCGCAGCGAGAGCGCCTACGACCGCTACTACGGCGACATCACCCTGGCCAACCCGAGCCTCGCACCCCTGCATGGCGGCCCGTACTACGCGTTCAGGATCATTCTCTCCGACCTTGGCACCAACGGCGGAGTCGTCACCGATGAGCACGGTCGTGCACTCCGTCCCGACGGATCGCCTCTGCCTGGCCTGTACGTCACGGGCAACGCGAGCGCCTCCGTCATGGGACGCAGCTACGCCGGCGCCGGTTCCACCATCGGCCCCTCGATGACCTTCGGCTTCCTTGCCGCACGACACATCGCCGCACATGTTCGCGAAGGAGAGTGAGATGCGCAGGGACTACTCTCGGGGCGCGGACTCATTGCCCCAAGAACCTGCCATCGCCCGCCCGGCAGGAACGCAGACGTTTGCTCGGGGCCTCACCGCCCTGATGGCAATTGCGGACTCCCCCACCGGGCTGAGCGTTCAAGAGCTCGCGAACCGGCTGGACGTACACCGATCGATGGCCTATCGCCTCATCCAGACCCTCGTCGACTTCGGTCTCGTTGCACAGGCAAGCGACAAGACGTACCGACCAGGGCCACGAATGGCGGCCTTCTCCGACCTGTACCTCCCCACCTTGCGGCACATCGCGCAGCCCTTCATCAGCGCGCTGGCCGACGAGGTCGGCTGCGCCGTGTCCCTCTTCGTCGCCGAAGGAAGCAACGCGTTCGCCATCGCCTCAGCCGAGCCGACCACCGTGGGACACCACCTGAGATTCCGACCCGGCATGCGAACGCCGGGCAATCGCGGCGCCGCCGCCTACGCCATCCTGGCAACCCGACCCCCTAGCGACAACGATCTAGAGCCGGCGAAACGTGCCCGTTCGGAAGGCATCGCGTCCAGCCACGACGAAGTCCTGAAGGGAGCACACGCGGTCGCTGCCGGCTTCTCGACATCAGACGTCCGTGCGTGCGTGAACGTGATGACCTACGTCGAAGAACAGGCTGTCGCAGCACGTGAACCCGCCAAGAGGTGCGCCGCTGCCATCGCTCAAGCCCTGGCGGAAGAAGAGGTGCACTGATGAGGGCGGGAAACCGTCAAGAAGCAGGGACCTACACAGCGTAGGTTGCCCCCTTAGTTTGGCACCATTGGAGTCGTCACCATGAAGGTCAACACTGTTGTCGGCCGGCTGCCCAGTGAACTGACCAGCTTTGTCGGACGGCGTCGTGAACTGACCGAGGTGAGGCAGCGACTCGAAGACTCGCGGCTGGTGACGCTGACCGGGATCGGTGGGGTCGGCAAGACGCGGCTAGCACTCCGCACCGGCACTACTGTTCGGCGAGCTTTCAGGGATTCGGTTTGTCTTGTCGAGTTCGGAGACCTCACCGATTCGTCCGTGCTCTCCGAAGTAGTCGCGGTCGCCTTGGGCATCCTGAGCCGCACGAATCGTCCGGCAGATCAGTTACTAGAGGAGCATCTCATGTCTCGTCAGATGCTCTTGATACTCGACAACTGTGAGCACCTGCTCGATGCCGTTGCGGACCTAGTCAAGGCGCTCCTCGAGGTTGCCCCGGGGCTCAAGGTGCTGGCGACCAGTCGCGAGCCGCTCAACATCGACGGCGAGTCTGTCGTCCGCGTTCCCCCAATGACCGTGCCGAATCTGGGGGAAACACACGACAGCTGCATTCAGACCGGCAGTGATGCCATCACTCTGTTCGCCGAGCGAGCGCGGTCACATGTCCCAGGATTCGTGCTGACCGCAGAGAACACCGCCACCGTGGCTCGGATCTGCCAGCGGCTCGACGGTCTGCCGCTGCCTATCGAGCTGGCGGCGGCCCGAATGCGTACTCTCTCGGTCACTCAGATCCTCGACCACTTGAGCGACCGCTACCGGCTGCTCACCGCGGGCCGCCGCGCAGCACCGTCGCGTCAGCAGACTCTTCGCTCTTCGGTGGATTGGAGCTGGGACTTGTGCAGCCTCGAAGAGCAGCAACTCTGGGCACGGCTGTCGGTGTTCGCGGGGAGCGCTCAGCTCGATGCAATCGAAGGAATCTGCACCGACATGTCAGATGCCACTGACATCCTTGATCTCGTCGGATCTCTGGTCGACAAGTCCATCGTCATCCGCGAGGAGCCCGGTCCCGAAGTCCGTTATCGGATGCTGGACACCTTGCGCGAGTACGGTCGATCCGAGCTCGTGCGCAGCGGTAGGTACGACGACACACGCCGCAGGCACCGTGACTGGTATGCCCAACTCGTCACTCATGCGGTCGACGACTGGGTCAGCGCCAATCGCAGGTCGTGGGCAAGCAGGCTCAGCCGCGATCAAGCCAACCTTCGCGAGGCGATGGAGTATTGCTTCGACGAGTCCGGCGAGACCGAAGCTGGGCTGCTGATCGCTGCGTCCCTCTACCCGTACTGGCTGACTTGCGGGCGCTTCAGTGAGGGGCGTCGTTGGCTGGATCGCGCATCGGACGCACACAGCGTCGCTCCTTCGGTCCAGACACGTGCGATGTTGCTGAACAGCGTCTTGGCCGGATTGCACGGCGCCACCGAGTCGGCCGCCTCGCTGCTGGCCCATGCCGGCACGATCGCCGATCCGTCGGACCGCACGACCGCACTCACTCACTACGCCAGCGGTTACGTCGCCCTCTATCAGGGAAAGTCCGACAGCGCGGTGACACACTTCGCCATCTCAGCCGAGATGTTCCGTATTGATGCCGACATCTTCTTGGAATGGGGGAGCTTGGAAGGACTAGGAGTATCCCGAGTCCTCGCGGGAGACATGGAACGAGCCGTTGAGAGCCTCAACAAGGCCCTCTCCATCACCGCAACTGGGGAGCACCCGGACCTCCACGCCTATCCACTGTGGGCACTGGCGATCGCTCTCTGGCAGCAAGGCGATCCGGATCAAGCAACAGCAGCACTTCATCGAGGCCTGGAGATCAGTCGGCGGGGTGACCCCCTGGCACTCGCGTACAACCTGCAGATCTCGGCGTGGATCGCCGCGGAAAATGATGATGAAGAACGCGCTGTGACTCTGGGCGGCGCGGCTGAAGCGCTGTGGCGTCAGCTCGGGAGCACTGTTCTGATTTTCCCGGGGATGCAGGGGTTTCAGGACTCGTACGATCGCCGAGTGCGCAGTCAGCTGACTCCCAAACAATTCAGCGCTGCACACAATCAGGGCGCGTCAATGACACGTGACGAAGCCGCGGCTTTCGCACTGAACGAGAAGCATCTGCAGCCCACTTCGCGCGACCTCGAGATGCCTAACCTGACCAAGCGCGAACGCGAAGTTGCCGTGCTTGTCACTCGAGGACTCACCAACAAGGCAATCGCCGAGAAGCTCGTCATATCGCAACGCACAGCACAAGGCCACGTTGAGAACATCCTGACCAAGCTCGGGTTCAGTTCCCGCACACAGATCGCAACATGGGTAGCCAGCCAGCATTCAGCCGCCGATGAGGCCGCTGCCTCATCGGCGCCCTGAGCACGGTGCCGTCGCTACACTTCGCTCGCCCCGGCAACAACACCTTCCGCCGCCTTCAACGGTTGGCCGAGGTCGGAAAAATCAACATGTTCGGCGATTCCTCCACGCTTGATAAGGGCCCGGCCCTGCGCGAAATCCGAGGGCCGGTTCACGCAGTCGATGGCGACCAGTTGACGGCCAGCGAGGTACAACACGGAAAAGGCCTCGGTGCTGGGATCGCCACGAGTGATAACTGTGTCGTAGCCGTTGCGGATACCCGCCGACTTGAACTTGATGGAGTACTGGTCCGACCAGAACCACGGGACCTCGTCGCTGGCAGCCGGTTCACCCAAGAGATCGGACGCGACGACCTTCGCTTGATCGTTGGCGTTCTGCACGGATTCAAGGCGCACGCGCTGTCCTCGGGCGTACGGGTGGATCTGATGAGTGCAGTCCCCGGCAGCCCACACCCCTTCGAGGCTGGTACGCCCCATTTCGTCCACCTCGACTCCGGAGCCAATTGCGGCGCCGGCAGCGGCGAGCACTTCACAGTTCGCCTGCATTCCGACGCCCAGAACGACGACGTCGCAAGCAACCTCGGAGCCGTCGCTCAGCGTTGCAGACACCACGCGATCATCGACACCGTTGAATGCCGTCGCGATGGTCTGCAATCGCAGGTCGACGCCGGCACGTACATGGACTCGCTCGAAGAATTCGGACACCGTCCTGCCGGTCACGCGCTCCAGGACACGCTGTCCAGCTTCGGCCACCGTCACATCGAGGCCTAGACCGACCAGTGCCGAAGCCATCTCCAGCCCGATGTATCCGGCGCCGACAACAACTGCGCGGCCCGCGGAGCCGAGCTCCGCCTTCAAACGTTCAGCGTCCTCCAGACTCCTCATCTGGTACACGCCGCTCAGGTCGACTCCTGGCGTCGGAAGAGAACGAGCCCGACCCCCCGCGGTCCAGACCAGCCGGCCGTAGCGGACGTCCCCGCGAACGGTCTTCAACGTGTGGAGTCGAGGGTCGACGTGGGTGACGGCGGCGTCAAGGATCAGATCGGCGGCCGACTCGTTCCAGTACTCCGCCGACCGGAGAGGCAGGTCGTCGACCGACTCCGTACCCAGGAGGTACCCCTTGGAAAGTGGTGGTCTCTTGTAGGGCAAGGTCGCCTCGGTGCTGAGGAGGGCAACTGAGCCCTCATAGCCTCCTTTTACCAGATGGGTAGCGACACTGACACCCGCATGACCGGCTCCGACAATGGCGATATCGTAATAGTCTTTCATCGCCATCTCACAGTGCAGGCACTTCGACGCTCAGGCCGTCCAGGTCGCCTACGACTCTGATCTGACATCCCAAGCGACTGGATGGGCGTACTTCTCCGACGATAAGGCACTCGATTCCTTCCAACTCATCCGCAGACGGCTCGCCAACGGATGCCTGCCACTCGTCGTCGACGTACACGTGGCATGTTCCGCATGCCATTTCGCCTCCACACTCACCCTCGATACCTGGGACATCGTGATTCACCGCAACATCCATCAACGACTGTCCAGGATTGGCTTCGACGACACGCGCCGGGCCATTCGCGACAACGAACTGAACCTTCAAAACGCCTCCATCCACCAGAACGGCCAACACCTACGAGGCGTCCCGAGGAAGGACGCTGACGGGGTCCCACTTCACCGGGAGGTGATCGAATCCGTGGATCACCATCACCTCGCTCCGCGTAGGTGTGCCCGCAGGGTCCAGCGCCAACGTGGGGATTCGCCGGAACAGAGTCGCGAACGCGAGCCGCAGCTCCTGCCGGGCCAGGTTGTTGCCGATGCACGTGTGCGGACCCTTACCGAAGGTCAGGTGCTTCTGCAGCTCGGCCTTGGGCCGGTCGATCTTGAATTGGGTCGGGTCGTCGAACTCTTCGTCATCCATGTTCGCCGAGGCGAAAGTGGGACGAACCTTGGTGCCCTCGGACATGTGAACCCCGCCGATGGTCAGGTCTTCCGATGTCGTCCGGGCCAAACCTTCGATCGGCGCCATGTACCGCAAGACTTCCTCAACGGCAGTGTTGATCAGTTCTGGTTGATCGAGCAGTTTGCTGCGCTCGCCAGGATTCTTGCAGAACAAGTAGACGCCATTCGCGATGGCAGTTGCGCTCGACTCGAAGCCGCCAGCGATCATCTGCACGAAAGCCTGAACCACCTCGTCGTGGCCGAATAGCTTGTCGTTCTCGTCGGTGGTGGTCAGCAGCATCGACAAAGCGCTTGGCGCCACGTCACCGCTCTCAACCCCCGCCACGAGGGCAGGGCCGACAGCGGCCACGGTCTCCGAAATGGCAGCCATCGCGTTGGCGCCGCGCTTCGCAGCCTCCTCCGTGCCACCCCAGATCGACAGGATCGCCAATGCCCACTCCTTGACATCCGGCTCCATCTCCGTCGGTAGCCCAAGGAGATGTGTGAGCATGCCGCTGGTGAGCGGAGTGGCGAAGTCAGCCATGATGTCTGCTCGACCCTTGCTCGCCAGTTCGTCGATGAGGTCGTCGATGCGCTCCTGGAGCATCGGAATCAACGGCGCGATGACCTTGGGAGATACAGATGGCTGCGCGAGTCGACGTGACCGCTTGTGCGCGGCGCCGTCGGACCAAGCCAACGATCCGCCGTTCTCCGGAACGGCGATGCGCTCGGGCCCCGATCCCTCGGCGCTCAAGAACTTCTCCGGGTTGACAAGACATTCCTCGACGTCGCGGTAGCGAGTCAAGGTGTAGAACTCGTCGCCCTGGCCCGTGACGAACGGATTGTCGGTCAGCGCCTTGAGCTGCTCATCCGAGAACTTGTGCCGGTGAACAGGGCACTTCTCTCGGAGATTCGCGAAGTGCTCCTCGACATTGGGCTTCACGTCGGGAGACGTGGGATCGTAGCTTCGCGGGTCGTATTCCTCTGAAACAGATGCCGAGACTGACTCGTTCATGATCTCCTGATTTCCCGTGACAACGGCTAATGGAAAGCGGCTGACGCGCTGCCAGCCGCATCGTTCTCGTTGACCGCGACGCTAGTTTCATCGCAGTCGATGGGCGAACTTCGTTCAGGTATATCGAACCGTTTCTGACGATCTTCTGGTCCTTCCGGAAGGCGTGCCAACCAAAGCGGAATCACAACTGACACAGGCCGGTCCGAACGTGATGAGCAGTTGCTGGCGCAACTGCTCATCAGGTCCAAATCAAGATGGGACAGTCGGTTCGTCGGGGGGATCCCGAGGCTGAACGGCAATGCCGCCCTGTCACGCTCTGCTCAGCTGACTGGCTCGTGGTTGTAGCCCGCCAACAGTTGATGGCCGGCGTCAACAGGGACCGTTACCCCCGTCACCCCCGCGGCCAAGTCAGAGTTGAGCCAGACACCAGCATCAGCGACGTTCATGGCGGGAATCGCCCGGACGCCCTTCAGGGCATGGTAGTGCGCAGCCGCAGTTTGCACGCTCTCCTCCGTACCGCCAGGGCCTCCGTTGAACAGGTCCATACCGACCTGGTTCACGATCATCGGAGTCTCGATCACCCCTGGTGCGAGCGCGTTGCATCGAATGCCATAACGTCCGAGCTCGAGAGCAAGGTTCTTCGCCAGACCCACAGTGCCGTGCTTAGAGGTCGAGTAGTGCCCGTAGTAGATTCCCGGCTCGAATCCGTTGGTCGACGCCGTGATCACCACGGAACCCGATCCCCGCTCGATCATGTGAGGGACAACGGCTTTTGCCGTCTTCCATACGCCGGTGACGTTGATGTCCTGCATGTCCACCCACTGCTCTTCGGACAGGTTCCACAGCTCCTGCCCGACTCCCCAGATGCCGTGGTTGATCACCAGGGAGTCGATCCGTCCGAACTCGTCGAGAACGGTCTTGACCGCCTCGTCCAGCTCGTCCTGCCGGCGCACGTCCGCCTGGATCGAAATCGCGCGGCGACCGTGCTTCTCCACCTGGCGCACGGTCTCGGTCAGGTCCTCTGGCGTTGCCATCGGATAAGGGACGGTCGCCACCTGGCTCGCGATGTCGAGCACCGCCACGTCCGCACCCTCTCGCGCGGAGGCGATCGCGTGGGCACGACCCTGACCTCGCGCCCCACCCGTGATCAGAACAACCTTGCCGCCCAATAGACTCATTGCGATATACCTCTCGTAGTGGTGAGCTGGCCCTACCAGAACACAAGCCCAATATGTGTCTGGGTGCCATCAGCGTTCGGAATTATCGAACGCGTGCCGGTTCTGGCAACGAGCCCTGCCACTACGACCTCGATGCTTTCATTTCTCCACGGTCCGCGCGTCGCAGTTAGGCGACCCGACGGGCGCCCGGCGAACACGATCCATTCAGGAACGGCGGCGCAGGTCAGCCTGCGCCGGCCACCACGCTCGCCGGATCGATATCCACGGCGAGCCGGGTGAGTTTCAGCGTCGCGATCTGCCATCCGCCCTCGGCTCGGCGGTAGGTCTCGTGGTAGTGCCCATGCCCCCGAACCTCACGGAACGGCGTACCGCTTGCCGGGCGCAAGATATCGGACATCGCCCAGATACCTCGTGCCGTCGAGTCGTCGAGCACTTCGATTTCGGCGGTATGGCCATGATGTACGGACGCCACGCCGGTCAAGGCCGTCTCAAGGCTCTTCAACACGGTCTGACGGCCTCGATTGAGCTGCTCGTCCTCAGGCAGGATGGGCGTCTCAGCGCCGGCAGCGACCCCTCGGGCCCATCATCGCGCCCCTGAAGTCGCAGACGACATCCTCAGTGAGCACGCTACCCAGCAGCCCCCAGTCGTGCTCGTCTACGCCGCGGAAATACCGGGCTTTCATGAGCCTGATGTCCTCGACGGCGGTGAGTCGTGTCGTTAGGTCCATTCCCATTCCTCTCATCTCTTGCCCGCGGCCGTCGTATGCTCTGGGCAATCATGTGGGCACCGATATCCGCGGTCCGGTCGTTCCCGACAGCACACACTCGCGTGGTTCCGACCGCGCATTCTGTGAAAGGCGAGCCGCCGCCCGCTGCACGGATCGGCTCAATAACTCACGGTTACGATGGAACGGCAGCGAAGGTAGCGTCACCGCGATCGCAGCGTGCACCTCACCGTCAGCGTCCCAGACAGGGGCGGCGACGGAACAGGACCCAACCTGTGTCTGCTCTATGTCATAACCGATCCCGCGTAGGCGAACCGCACCGAGCTCGGTCTGAAGATCGGCAGGCGCCGACGGCGGAAGAGGATTCGTACCTGGACAACACAGTCGTTCGATCAACTTGTCCCGGTCTCCAGAGCGCATGTTGGCCACCAGTACTTTGCTCAAGGCCGACCGTCCCACCACTGCGGGGGTGCTCGCCACCCGACGCATGGTCTCGGTCGCGGACGCGCTGACGGCTCGGTCGAGCACGGTGACCTCATCATGGTGTAGTGCGCCCAACTCGGCCATGGCGCCGAGATGCTCGGATAGTTGGCGCAGCACCGGCCGTGTGCCAGCAAGCAGGCCGGTCGTGTCGCTCAGCGTGCGATTGAGCTCGACAATGCGCCACCCCAGCCGGTATCGGCCTCCGGTTGCCCGACGCATCAGACCGATCTCGCACAAACTGGCAAGCAGACCGTGGGCACTGGATTTCGGAATGCTCAGCCTCGCGGCCACCTCAGCAACACCCCACTCTGGGTGTGCGACAGTAAACAGGTCCAAGACCTTCCCTGCCTTCGTCACGGTTCCGAGCATCAGCGCTCCTATCCACAGGTGACCGTCTCGAACCGCTCGTTGAGCGGGCACACGGTCGCAACTTTGCCGACCTGGTAACAGTGAGACTCCGGTCACATCTCCCGTACCGGCCGACCTACGGGTAGAGGTACCTGTTTTGGTTCGTTGACCGCAGGACGGTGGCGTTCGGGGAACTTCGGCGGCCGAAAATTCTCACTATATGAACGACTCCGCAGCAAATGGTGGTTGCCCTGTGCCGAGGGGCCGAACTAGCGTGACACCCGCCACATACGAGTGCGGCCGGCGGACGCTCATCGCGCGGACGCCAAGACCCCAACAACACTGCTCGACGCGCCTGGCCATGCTGTCGGCCCCTCCTGGCCTACCAGGGTCGAGTTCAGAGGAGGAACTGTGTTCAGTCGCAAACTCGCGGTAGGCGTGCTCGCCGCCGCGATGGCACTAGCCGGATGTGGTGGATCGGACTCTGGGAGCAACACCACAGGCTCGTCAAACGCATTCACGATCTACGCCAGTCTCGGTCTCAGCGGCCCTCTTGCAGCCCCCGCGGCGGCGAATGTGGCAGCCCTCAAAGCTGCCGCTGAGGTCGTCAACAAGGACGGCGGTATCGACGGCCGCATGGTTCGCATCGTCACCAAGGACGACGGTCTCGACCCAGCGAAGGCGACGACCCTGCTGCAGGAGCAGTTGGACAAGGGATCGATCGACCTCGTGGTCGCGGGCTCGACCAGCAATGTCGGCCTGGCTCTGATCTCGGCCCTGACCCGGGAAGGGATTGTGTCGTCGGGCCAGCAGGCGACCCTCAACGACGGAGAGAAGTACCCCTACCACTTCGGCATGGTGGTCCCGAACAAGACGCAGGTCCAGGCGTTGGTCGATGAGATCGTCAAGAGCGGCGCCAAGAAGGTTGCGATGCTCCACTCCAACGACGCCAACGGTCAAGCTGTCGCCGAGGCGTATGCGTCTGCCCTCGACACGGCCGGCGCGACGATGGCCGACGCCGCCTACGCACCGAACGACGTCGACATGACGGCCCAGCTGCAAGCGCTCGAGAGCGAGGACCCCGACGTGCTCGTGCTTCAGGGCCTCGGTCCTGTCGCAGGCTACGCGCTAAAGAGCCGCACCAAGCTCGGCTGGAACATCCCAACCTACGGACACGCCGACTTCGGCTCCATCGACCTGTCCCAGGTCAGCGGACCGTCGGACTGGGACAACGTCAAGATCCTCGCCTACTACCCGCTCCCCGAGGACGCCCCACGCTCCGCCGGCTACCAGCAGATGCTCGACACCCTGTCGGCCGCAGGGACCAAGATCGACCAGCCGATCTCCCAGTACGCGGTCATGTGGGACCTGGTCTTCCTGGCCAAGGCCGCGTGGGAGAGCTCCGAGAGTGACGATGCAGAGGACCTCAAAGCTGCATGGCTCGAACTCGAGGAGAAGGGTGGCTCGGACTCGCCCTACGTCTTCATGCCCTCCTACCGATTCCAGACATCACACCACCAGTTCGACATCGATCCCGCCGACGCCATGACAGTGGTCTCCCCTAGGCCCATCGTCAACGGCCTGATCACCTCGTCGAAGTAGCAACCGACACCGGCTGATGAGCAAGCCGGTTCGAGTGGACCCACCCCCGGGCCCACCCGCTTCGCTCCATTCGCGAACGGAATGACCCCAGATGCGCCAAACCCCGCCTGCCCCGCAGGACTCCCAGAAGCCGACGCCATCGATCAGCAGGAGATGCCCACGATGGTGACCACGATCTTCGCCGGACTGGCAGTCGGCGCCATCTACGCCATGGTCGCCATCGGCTACAACATCGTCTTCATCGCCTCGCGAGTCTTCAACTTCGCTCAAGCTCAGTTCGTGATGATCGGAGCCTTCACGGCCTACGTAGTCAGCTCAGCCAGCGACGTTCCGTTGTGGATCGCGCTCGCCGTGTGCGCGACCGTTGGAGCAGTGATCGGCAGTTTGGAGGAGGTTCTGGCCATCCGATGGCTCCGGGGACACGGTGGTCACAACGAACTGGTCACCACACTCGGCGTCGCGACGCTCCTCTCCGGAATCGCGTTGGCTGTTTGGGGATCCGAGCCGCGACAGCTCGAGTACGTCGCCTCCGACCACGCCGTCGGCGTGCTCGGAGGACGGGTCTTGCTGACCGAACTGCTCACGATCGCCGCAGCGCTCCTCCTTGGCGCTGGCGTCGGCGTTCTGACCAAGCGGACCATGATCGGCCTGGCTATCCTCGCCACTTCCGAGGATCGCCCGGCGGCGTCGCTTCGCGGCATCAACGCCGGAGCCATCGCGGTTGGCGCATTCGCTGTCGCCGGGGCGTTGATGGCCGTGGTCGGGCCGCTCGTTGCCGCCAAGACCTACGTCGTCTACAACCTGGGTGACCTTCTCGCTGTCAAGGCCTTCGTCGCCCTCGCGGTCGGTGGTTTCGGCAGCTACCGCGGCGCCTTGGTCGGAGGTTTCGGTGTCGGTCTGGTGGAGGTCTTCGGGGCCCGATACCTGGGCACCGAGTGGGAGAACATCATCGTGTTCTTTCTGCTGCTTCTCATCCTGTTGCTCATCCCCAACGGCATCTTCGCCCGCCGCGTCGGAAGGACCGTTTGATGAAGCGCATGTCTGTTGACACCTACCGCCAGCTTCCCTTCTGGCTTCTACCCCTCGCCGGTGGCTTCCTGGTGATGGTCATGCCACTCCTTGGCGTCTCGCGCGGCACCTTGCGGCTCACCATCTCGATCGCCCTGCTGACCATGCTGGTTGCCGGCCTCAACATCGCCTTTGGATTCGCGGGCGAGCTAGCGCTGGGACAGTCGGCCATCTACGCCACGGGCGCCTACTTTGCGGGCTACTTCGCCATCCAAGGACTCGCTCTACCCCTCACGATGCTGATCGCTGTCGTTGCCGCAGCCGCCATCGGCGTCGTCACCGGCGGACCTGGCCTGCGACTCGGGTCGTGGTCGTTGGGCATGGTGACGTTCTTCATGGTGCTGCTGATCCCCGACATCGTCGAACTCCTCAGCCCGGTCACCGGCGGCTCGATCGGGATGTTCGGAATTCCGCTGCCCACCCTGCTCGGGACGGAGCTCAACACCGAAAGCTACTTCGTCCTCGTGATCGGCGTGACGATGGTCTTCCTCGCCCTGCTACGCAACTTCATCAAGTTCCGACAGGGAACCGCCCTCAAGGTCATGCGCGAAAGCCCCGACCTGGCTCGCTCGCTTGGCTACTCGGTGTCCCGGCTCAAGCTCACGGCGTACGTCATCAGCGCACTCCCCGCAGGGGCAGCTGGATGCCTGTTCGCCTACGACCAGGGCGTTGTCACCGCAGAATCATTCGGGTTCTCGATGGCCGTTGCCATTCTCGCCGCTTCCATCATCGGCGGGTCCAGCAGCATCTACGGCGCCGTCTTCGGCGCGACGATCATGGTGGTCGGCCCACTTCGGACCGGTGGCCTGCAGGAATACGCACTAATCGTGTTCGGGCTCCTGCTCGTGGTCGGTGGCCTGTTCTTCACCGGAGGCGTGGCGGGACTGCTCCAGAAGCTCGTACGGCGCTTCCTCGCCGGCTCCGACCTGAGCAGCGACGTTCGCGCAGCCATGGAGAAACCTGCCGATTTCGGCGCGCTCCATGGGAGCGCCCTGCAGGTCAACGGGTTACTCAAGCGCTTCGGGGGCAACACAGCCCTGAACCAGGTCGACTTCCATGCCGAACCCGGGACAGTCACCGCCCTGATAGGCCCGAACGGATCAGGAAAGACAACGCTGCTGAACGCCATCAGTGGGTTCGTCCGCCCCGACGAAGGCACCGTGATGCTCGGCGATCGCGACATCACCGGGCTGCCCCCACACCAGATCGCCGGAGCTGGAGTCGCACGCACCTTCCAGACCCCCATCATGCCCAAGGAACTGACCGCCGCAGAGGTCGTGGCGAGCGCCCGCTACCGGACCGAGCGCACCAGCGCGCTGGCCAGCATGCTCGGCCTGCCCAGCTCGCGTCGAGCCGCCCGCCAAGACCGCGAGACAGCCATCAAGCTTCTGTCCCTGATGGGCATCGCCAAGCACGCGGACGATCCCGCCGACACCCTTCCCCTCGGCACCCGACGAATCCTCGAGGTCGCCCGAGCGCTCGCCTCGGAGCCCGAGCTGCTGCTGCTCGACGAGCCCGCTTCAGGGCTCGACGAATCGGAGGTCACCGCCCTCGCCGCCGTCATCCGCCAACTGCGGAATGCTGGCGCAACCATCGTCATCGTCGAGCACAACTTCGAGATGATCACGAGCGTCGCCGACCGCATCGACGTCCTCCACCTAGGTGGCCTGATCGCCTCCGGAACACCCACGGAAGTTCGCAACAACCCTGAGGTCATCGAGACCTACCTCGGGAAGACAGCAGTGCAACGAACCGGCAAGTCAACCACCCGGACAGGAGGAGTCGCATGAGCGAAGTCGCATTGCTCGTCGAGGGACTCGCGGCCGGATATGGTCCCCTCAAGATCGTACGAGGGGTCTCCCTGGCATGTCGCCCACACGAACTCACAGTTCTCCTGGGACGCAACGGAGCCGGGAAGACGACCACCCTCTCTGCCATCGCGGGCCTGATCCCCACCATGGAGGGAACCGTGTCCTTGTTCGGCACGCCCCAGACCGGGACCACGGTGGACCGTGTTCAAGCCGGCGTGGGACTGGTTCAAGAAGGCAAACGAGTCTTCCGCGCCAGGAGCGTGGAGGACAACCTCCGCCTCGGCGGTTACAGCATCAGACGTACGCGGGGGGCCATCAGTGATGGCATCGATCGGGCCTACGAGCGATTCCCCATTCTGAAGGAGAAGAGACGGGACGTCGCCGGCTCCCTCAGCGGCGGCCAGCAGCAGATGCTCGCCATCGCACAGGCACTCATGCCCCAACCGACCGTGCTCATGCTCGATGAGCCTTCGGCCGGCCTTGCCCCCGCGATCGTCGAACAAGTCTTCGGCGAGATCGCGTCACTGGCCAAGGACGGACTGTGCGTCCTCCTGGTGGAGCAACTCATCGACCACTCCCTCGCCGTCGCCGATCGAGTCGCCGTCCTAGACGGCGGTCAGATCACCATCGACACAGACATCGCAAGTCTCGACAACCTCGACCGCCTGCGTGAGAGCTACCTCGGCACATCGTTCACGGAGGCCGGATCGGCGGACGGTAGGGAACGAACGCCGCGCACCTGAAGGCCACTGTTCTCGAAGAGCGATTGCAGCGCAAGCACTGATGCTTGCCCATGCTGCGGACGGGGGAGTCAAGGCCGTTGCGGAGGATGTCGAGGGAGCCGAATTGAACGCCCTGGTCCGAGTGGATCACGGTCCCCGCCGCATTGGTCTTGCCCGAGTCGGCTGTCGATCGCTCCCGCAGCAACTCGACCATTCGGCGGGCCGCCTTCAACTCGGACAAAGGCTTGTTCCCACGGGCGCGCTTCTAATCCCCGGAATCGTTGAGGAACTCGATGAACCTGGCTGTGTACGCTTCCCAGTCGAAGTCCGTCGACAGGAACCGCAGGTCCTCCTCGATGGCAGCGGCGGAGCCGTCGTTCGGCTCGAGCCCGAACTCCTCCGCGAGGATCTGCTTCCACTCGTCAAAGGCGCCACGATACGCTTCGACCGCCGTGTCCGGGTGGGAGACGGACGCCGGGGCTGTGCTTGGCAGTTCCTCGCCGCGAGCAGTTTGGAGGTCTTCGAGAGCCTCAGAGAGATCGTTCTCGACCTCGACGAGTTCGACGCCCTCCTCAGCGGCAGTCTCCAGCCACTCGACGCTTTGTGCCTCGAGTTCCCGAGCGTTCACGACAGGGACCAGCGCGGCAGCCTCACGCAGGATTTGCTGAGCGTCAGCGGGGAGCCCGTCCAACGTCTCCTTATTCATGGCGATCGTGGATCCGGTGTTCGCGGTGAACTGGAGCGGCATGTAGTACTTCGCGACCTCAGCAAGGCCGAAGGCAAGGTGCGTCGCGGGCGCGCCGATCGCGCAGTCGATAACGCCGCGCTGCAGGCCCTCGTACACCTCTTTGTTGTCAAGCAAGACGGTCGTCATGCCGAGCGCCTCGGCCTCCTGATCCCATGCGCCGCCCACTGTCCTCACAAGCTTGCCCTTCGCCTGCTCAAGGGTGGTGACTGGTTCATTGCATGCGAGGGTGTACCCCTCGGTGCTGAGGACGCTCAGTGCCACCGCGTTGTGGCCCGCCAGCTCCTGGCTTGTTGCGTCGGTCGTGGAGAACACGACCTGGCCTGCAGGCGTCCCGGCAAGAATGTCTTGTGGGGTCTCCCCGGTTGCGAGGACCCCGAAGTTCTGGACCCAGGTGTACGCGGGCAGGTCGTCCGGGAAGAAGCTCGGGTTCAGGTTGGTGATGTCCGTCAGGCCCGACTCGAGCGCCGACAGCGCCTCCTCGTTTCCGTGGAGGGTGCTGCTATCAAAGAGCTCGAAGTCGATCTTTCCCCCGCTCTCTTCGCGCACGCGGTCCATGAAAGCCGCCATCGCGATCCCAAGCGACGAGTTGGCTGGCAGCGGTGTGCTGACGGTGAGGGTAACGGCGTCGACATCTTCGAGTTGCGACCCGGGATCTGACGTTGTCGGCTGTGCGCAGGCAGTCAGCATGAGGGCTGCGGCTGCAACGCAGGCAGACCTGACCACCGCGGTTCTGCTCGTCATCTTGTTGCGTTCCTTTCGTCAGGATCCGCGTCCGGAGTATGCACTCCCGTTTCGCGACTGCCGCGCACGACTGCACGCCCCGCCGCACGGACCTTCCCCGGTCTGATCCTCCTCAGACTGATCAAGGCAAGTCCAATGCCGATGTCGTATTGGCCAATACGAGTCACGAATAACGCAGGCCGGTGCGCGTCAGTCTGCGGAATCCTTCGCGGAGCGCTCAATCGCGGCAGCGGAAGCCGCTGAGCCGTAGGTACGACGCAGTTCTTCGAGCACCTGTGTCGCACGTGGCGATAAGGGAATTCCCCGTATCGACACCACGTTGATGGCGACCGCGATGAGATCGGCGTCGAGCGGCACGGGCAGCTCAACCAGGCCGGCTGCTGAGTTGTCGAGCACTGAGATGAGGATCCCGTCGGTGTTCAAGGCGAGGTTGACCAGCGCAGGGTGGTCATCGATGCAGATCGTCGAGTCAAGCATCGCGCGCGTGTCGTCGTCCGCGACCATCGCCATCTCGTTCGCCCAGGTCGTGGTCGACAATCTCGGGAACCCGGTCAGGTCCTTGAACCTGATTCGCGGCTGCGAGAGCAGCGGGTGATCGCGAGCGACCCACAGCCCTATCCGCGGCCAGCGCGCGAAGAATCTCTGCCGCAGCCGAGACGTGGAGCGCTCGCCGAGCGGGACATGACCGAGGTAGAACTCGATGGTGCCATCGAGGAGCGAATCAAGAAGGGCCGGCGCAGGAGCGACTAGGACCCTGACCCGTCGGTCCGGGGGGCCTTCTGCGAACTGCGCGGAGATCTGGTGGAGAAGCATCGTGGAGAGCACCGGGCCACACCCAAAGGCTAACACTTCGGCAGATGTAGCGTCGTCGCGCAGCCGGCGCTCGATCGCGTCCGACTCGTTCAGAAGCTGACCGGCGCGGGCATACAACTCGAGGCCGGCGTCGGTCAACTGGATGCCACTGCGACCGCGGGAGCGATCAATCAGACGGACATCGTACTGGCGTTCCAGCGCCTGCACGGCCCGCGTCAGCGATGGCTGCGTCACGTTGAGCACCCCAGCAGCCTTTGCATAACTGCCGATGCTCGCCAGAGTGTGGAACTGATAAAGCTTGTGCAAGTCGAGCATTTCGGTCGTCGACCTTCCCGTCCGCCGCTGCACGATTCGGGAAGCCTACCGGTCCACCCACCACACAAACATTCCCTCCGTGCATATTTTTGCCGAAGATTGGCATTGGACGGCCCTTCCGCCCCGCTCCTAGGCTCACTGGTGACGTGGCGGCCCGAGGACGCGGTGCGTCCGATACACAGGAATTCCCCGAGGTACGCCGCGACGTCAGGAAGTGAGCAGACATGCAGAACCGGGACGCAACCGCTCCGCGCATCGGCGTGGACATCGGCGGAACATTCACCGATCTTGCCGCTATAGATGATGCGGGCAGGCTGCACGTCTCCAAGCACCTCACCACGCACGGCGCGGAGCAACGCGCGGTGGTCGCGGCGCTGGAGGACGTCGATGTGGACCTTTCCCGCCCGGACGGCATCGTCAGCCACGGTTCCACGCTCGTCATCAACGCCCTGCTCGAGCGACACGGGTCCCGCGCAGCGCTCGTCACGACGCGTGGTTTCGGAGATGTGCTGCACCTGCGCCGAGGCGGACGACCCGCCGGGTTCGACATCCGCTACCGGCCCGACTCGCCATTGATCCCGAGAGAACTCATCTTCGAGGTGGACGAGCGCAGTGCAAGCTCCGGCGAGGTCCTCCGCGCCCCGGATCCCGACGAGCTCGACAGGCTGGCCGACACTCTGGCGGACCTCGCGGTGGAGTCGGTCGCCATCGCCTTCCTCAACTCGTACGTGGCGCCGGACAACGAGCGCACCGTCGCAGAGCACCTGCGTCGGTCGCTCCCGAAGGTTCACGTCACGTCCTCCCACGAGCTCGGCCGACAGTGGCGCGAGTACGAGCGCACGAGCTCCGCAGCGGCCAACGCGTTCGTTGCTCCGGAGGTGGCGAACTACCTCGACGGTCTCAAGGACGGGATGCGGGCCGCTGGGTACGCCGGCGAACTACTGCTCTTGGACAGCTCGGGCGGCGCACTGAGCATGAGTCTCGCCAAGCGACTGCCCGTCCGGATGGTGGAATCCGGGCCGGTCGCCGGAGTGATCGCGGCACAGACCCTCGCGCGTGAACTGGAGCTCCCCAACGTCGTCACCTTCGACATGGGTGGAACGACCGCGAAGGCGGCCTTGGTCGAAAACTATCGGTTCGCGTCCACGGATCTCTACTGGATCAACGGGCGCGAGCGGGGCACGCCGATCCAGGTGCCGACAGTGGACATTATCGAGATCGGTTCAGGGGGCGGATCGATCGCAGCCGAGGATGCCGGCCGCCTCGTCGTGGGACCGCGCTCGGCCGGCTCGGACCCTGGACCCGCGAGCTACGGTCGCGGCGGAACGGCTCCGACTATCACCGACGCGAACGTATATTGCGGCCGCGTCGTTCCGCAGCGTTTCCTCGGCTCACTGGAGCTCGACGCCGAGGCCGCCCGGCTGGCGCTGGAATCGTTGGCGCAGCGGCTGGACATGTCCACGACGCGGCTGGCACTCGGTATCCTCAAACTCGGAGTGTTGTCGATGGCCGCCGCGGTGCGTCAGCAGACACTTGAGCGCGGCCACGACCCACGTGACTTCACTCTGATCGCACTCGGCGGGGCCGGGCCTATGCATGCCTGCGACGTCGCCATCGAGAACGGCATCCGGCAGGTTCTGATTCCTCAGCACCCGGGTCACTTCTCGGCCATCGGGATGCTGCAGACCAACCTACGCATGGACCGCAGTATCGCCATCGGCCGAAAGCTCCAGGATCTCGATTGGCCGGAGCTCCAAGCGCGGCTGGAGAGCGAGGGCGCGGACCTGCTGGGTGAGCTCAAAGAGGATGCCGCGTCGCTGCACGGAGCTACGCCTGAAGTTTCCTACGCGCTGGTCATTCGGTACAGCGGGCAGGATCATGGCGTCCTCGTCTCCGACCACGGGCAGTCGGGACTCTCCATGCCGACCAACCCGGCAGAGGTGTTTAGTTCCCTGTTCGAGAAGGAGTACGAGTACCGGTTCGGACACAGCATCGCCGGCGCCCCGGCGGAGCTGGTGGAGGTGCAGCTGGTCGCGGAGTACCCGCTTCCGACGACGACCCTACCTGTAGAACAGGTCGTGCCGGCACCCGCCGAGACGATCCAGTCCTACTTCGGTCTCGACGAGACTCCCGTCCGCTCGGCGGTCCGTGCCCGCTCATCTCTTGCTCACGGAGAGCGGTTGGTCGGGCCGGCCATCGTCTACGAGGAGGGGGCGACGACCGTGGTGCCTCCTCGAGCCGTCGTCGAGGTGCTCCCCAACGGCGTGCTACGGATCGACCTCACCGACATCCTGGAGGCTGGACATGAGTGACATTCGCATCGACGCGCTCGACCTGGAGCTGTTTCGTCACGCCGTCGGTTCGGTGGTCGACGAGTTGGACGTCAACGTCAGCCGCACGGCCCACAGCCCGATCGTGTACGACTACAAGGACTACTGCGTCGGGATCCTGACGGCGGACTTCCGGCTGATCGGGCAATCGAAGCTGAACCTGCCGTTCTTCCTTGCTGACATGGGCACATCGGTCGCGGACGCCGTCGAGGTGATCGGGGTAGAAAACCTCCGCCCGGGCGACGTGTTCCTGCACAACTACTCGCCGGTGAGCGGGCAGCAGTCCAATCACGTCATCACGGCGACTCCCGTATACGACGAGCAAGAGCGAATCGCCGGGTACGTCGCCATCCGTACCCACTGGGTGGACATCGGCGGGATCGTCCCCGGATCGATCTCGTGGGACGCGACGAGCCGGCTCCAGGAGGGGTTGCAGCTGCGCGGTCTCCGTGTCGTGCGTGAAGGACGGGTCGAGCCGGAGGTGGTCGCCACTATCGAGGCGAACACCTACATGCCGCAGGATGTGGTCGGCGACCTCATGGCACTTACCGCCGCCTGCCTGTTGGGCGCACGACGGTGGAAGGAAGAGGTCATCCACCGCTGGCCAGGCGACGAAGTAGCCGCATTCGTTGAAGCCCAATTTGCCGACAGCCGGCGTTTCGTCCGCGAGGCCGTCTCCCGGCTTCCCGACGGAGAGTATGCGGCCTCGGTGCGCACCGACGACGGGGGCCGCCCAGGCACCCCGCCTCTCGAGCTGAAGGTGAAGCTCGAGATTCGTGGCGACACGATCGTGGTCGATCTTTCGGACCTGCCCCCTCAGTCCGACAGTCCGATCAACACCGGCGCCATGGGCGGCGCGATCAGTGCGATGCGAGTGGCGTTCAAGTCACTTGTCGCGCCTGAACGGGTCGCGGACGAGGCGCTGTTCGAGCCGCTCGAGGTGCGCATCCCGCCTGGAACCTTCCTCAGCGCCACCGGTATGGCACCGATGGGTCATTGGAACATGACGATGCCCACGATGATCGATCTGTTCTTCAAGGCCATAGGTTCGGTCCATCCGGAGCTCGTCGCCGCCGGGCATCACGCCACGATGGCCGGGTTGATGGTCTTCCATCACACCGAGACCGGTGAGGTTCGGATGTCCGGGAGCACTCAGATCGGCGGGTTCGGCGCGCATGCGGAGGGCGACGGTTTTGGACCGCTCAACACCCTCATGCACGGCGACAACCAAACCGAACCGATGGAACTCACTGAAGCGCGCATGCCGATGCGTTTCCATACCTTCCGAAGCCGCGAGGGCTCCGGCGGCGACGGCTTGCACCGGGGCGGCCCTGGCGTGGAGCGGATCTGGGAGGCCCTCGCGCCGGTGACGATCACCACGCTTCTCGAGCGCACAGTGGACCCGCCCTGGGGTCTCGCCGGCGGCCAGCCTGGAAAGACCGGCGGCTTCTGGGTCAAGTACCCGGGCGGCGACACTTGGACCGCGGTGAACAAGGTGACCTCGCTGCCGCTCCCTGCGGGCACGCTGTTCCGGACGTGGAGTGCGGGCGGCGGGGGCTGGGGCACACCGCCGACCGCACCACCTGACGAAACCACTGGCGAAAGCCCCGAGCACGGAGTGTAACGACCGTGAGTGCCTACGAGGAGGATCATCGCGGGCCGTCTAGGAGAGCGACCCTCAAGGTGCGTCCCGGCGGCGTAATCCGCACGCTGAACCAGTCGGATGGTGTCCCTATGGCCAATGCGGCAAGCTGCACACTCAGCACAACGTTCCGGGGCGAGCGGGTGACCCGCTATGAGCGGTTCCTGGCCGAGGACGCCAGGAAAGAGCGAGACACGGTCAGGGATAGATCCGGGGTGTCGGTCGACGGTTTGAAAGCCCGGGACACTTGAATGCGATCGGATCTGCGGTGAGGGTCATCGGTATGGACGAGAAGGGAGCGCCCGTCCTCGACCGGAGCATCGCCGCGGGCTGGACGTGCCGACCGCTTGCAGGGCGTGCGTCGATCGTGTCGAGTCCTGCCGCCGTAGTGGTTTATTCCGATGTGGCGCGGATGCGGGTTGGGGACGACGATGTGGTCGAGGTAACGCTCGGAACTGACGGGGTGGTATACGCCCCCGTGAGTGGCCGAGCCGAGCGGAGTTGGTTGTGAGCAAGCCGACGCGGACCCCGGACATCACCGGCCATCCCTCTCACCAGCACAGATGCACATCCAACACTGCGCTGACTGAATCGTGCGGACTTCCACGATTGTTGGGAGCGCGTCTGTTGGGAGCGCGTCGCTGCCACCTTTCGATTTGTTCCCCGGTCAACACGCTTCCGATCACTGCCCCCACGGTACTCCGTGAGTTCGACCTCCAGCCCAGTCAACCCCGTCACGGTCCCCTCCAGAAAGAAGTGTAAATATGTCGGATACAGATCAATTCTCCGTTGCACGCTGCGCCGATCGCGTCGAGATCCAACATCGTTTACATCAGTTCTGCCGCGCCGTTGACAGGATGGAGATCCAGGAGTTGCGCGAGGTCTTCCACCCCGACGCCCACGACGACCACGGCGTGTTCAAGGGCGATCCGGAAGGCTTCATCGAGTGGGTGCGCAACCGGCACAGCACGATCGAGTTCTCCAGCCACCACCTGAGCAACGCCTACATCGAATTCGCCTCCGATCACGAGGCGTTCGTCGAGTCGTACGTGCTCATCTGGCAGAGCGTCACCCCCGCGGCCAGTACCCTGGCCGGCTCGTCCAGTGACGACGCCCCGTTCCAGGTCATGTCCAGCAATCGCTACGTTGACCGCTTCACCCGTCGCGACGGACGCTGGCGGATCCAGACGCGCACAGTCATTCCTGGTACCGCGATGAAGGGGGGCGGCGACCCCGCACTCGCTCTCGCCGACGGCTTCGTCGCCTACAGCAGGGACAAGGACGACGTCGCCGAGCAGCTCCGCGCCAAACTCGGGCTCAAGGCGTGAACGGCCCCGATCCGGCAGACAGCAGCTCCCCGGCACCAACGCGATCACAAGGACGGCGTTGTAATGCCGCGGGGCGCAGCGAACCGAACTTGCGTCCGCGACGTCCTGCGCGTTGACCTCGACGGGGCCGCGATACGCGCCCCATTTGAGAACACCTTTAGTTCCATCAAACGGTTGCCAGGTGTGGATATCGGATGTATCGCGCTGCAGACTCGGGGTCTTGGTGGTTGAACCGGTCAACGTACTCAGCGATGGCGATCTCGACGTCGCGCACCGACTTCGTCCGCTCTGGTCGCACATGACTTGCGGACGAACCTGGCCCTGAACGGCGAGTTGAGCGCTCCAGCCTCGGCGAACCGCTCGGCGTGACGAATCACTCGATGTTCGCCCCAGTGATGTCCGCGCGGCACAAGAGGAGACACCGCCCCGCTTGACGGGATGCTGGCGCAGCATCGCCTGCGAACTGCCGAAGGCGAGGGCGGAGAACCGTCGCCCACTGTGCGGCTGGCATTTCGTTCGGGAGCAGGAACGAGGTGAAACGTGAAATCGGACAGTCCCGATTTCATCGACTCGTCCGGCGTGGTCGGCGAGATCGTCTATCGCGACGCCGGAGCTGCTGCTCTGAGCCAACGCGAGAGCGTGGGCTCAGGTGGAGGGTCCGCCGTCGAAGAGCGCATTCGCGTTGTCGACGTAGTCACGTTGTTGCTCTGTAGGGAGGTACTGCTCCTCCCAAGACCGTATCTGGTCATACGCAGGTCGGGCGAAGAGACCGCCGCCCCATCCTTGGTACTGCTCGGTGCCTTCGGAGTCCTTGATGTGCTCGAGGTAGTCGTCCATTGGCTCGTAGCTGTTGCGCGTCTTGACCGCCCTCAGCAGCCGCCAGACCTCGTGTACGGCCGGTAGGACAAAGGGGAGGATGTCGATGGACTGCCCCATCGCGCTCAGTTCGTCAAGCGAGGGGCGGCGCCCGATCGCATTGTTCGGAATGGCGTACGCCGGTCCCGGTGTTGCCTCGAGCGCGGTCCGGATCTGATCCCAGGTGTGGAGTCCCTCGTAGAAGATGACGTCGACGTCGGTTTCCTCCCGATAGAGCTGGCCACGCCGGATTGCCTCGTCGAGACCACCCCCGCCCGCGCCGTATCCGTCTGTGCGTGCCACGATGACGAAATCCGGGTCGAGCTCGTCGCGGGCGTCCACGGCCGCGTTCAGCCTGCCGATCGCCTCCGCATCGGAGACGACCTCGATTCCCGATCGGCCGCCAGCCTTCTTCGGCTCCCTCTGATCCTCAATGTGGATGCCGGCCACGCCAGCCTCGAAGAACTCTCGGACAGTCCGGCGGACATTCGCGGGGCCACCGCCATAGCCGGTATCCGCGTCGCAATAGACAGGGATGTCTACAGCCCGCGCGACTTCTCTGGCTTGCGTGACGACCTCGGTGAGCGTGAGTAGACCGACGTCAGGGACGCCGCGCCAGTGGGACGACATCCCACCTGAGACCTCGAACGCTTCGAAACCGGCGCGCTGTGCCATCTGTGCGTGCATCGGCATGACACCGAACGGCATGATCACCGTCTCCGGGCTCTGAAAAATACGCTTGAGCCGTGTGGTCTTACGTTCGCTCACGTTCGCCTTGCTCCTTGTCTGATGGTCACGTCGCGCGTCGCCTGGTCGAGCATTCATCGCTGATCCGTTATGAGCAGCGGATCAACGTCAAGTCCGTGGATATGGCATTTGCGGTCACCGGATTGGCCCAGGCCCCAGAGTGCCGGGGCCGAGTCGACCCAAACCAGCATGCTTGTCCCGGCCGGCTGAACGAGCGTGCGACCGATGTGTTCGCGCCGGCCGCCACGCTGTGGTTCGCCTCTCACTCGAGGTCGCGCAGGTACTCGTACCAGCGCACGCGATAGCGATCCCAGTCGAACTCGTTTGCAACGAAGTCGTAGGCCGCGAGTGCCGAATCCTGCGAACCGTCGGTCTTCGGGACGTTGAACTCGTCAGTGAGGATCTTTACCCAGTCCGCATACACAGCCTGGAACTGGTCGACTACAGCCCCAGAGTCGGTCACGGAATCAGGGGCGCGCTCCGCCAGTGTCGCGGCCTGCGACCCGCGATAGTCCGCCAGAGTGGAGCTCAGGTCCTCGGCCGGAGTCACAAACGTCACGTCATACTTTTCCGGTGCTGTGGTGTACCACGCATGGAAGCTCTTGATCGTCTCACGGTTGACTCGGCCCAAGAGCGGAGCAGCCTCTTGGAAGATCCGCTTCACCTCGTCAGGCAGACCGTCGTACTTGTCCTTGTTCATGATGTAGCCAGCACCCGTGTTCGGGCTGAACGGCAGCGGCGTGTAGTACTTCGCCACCTCCGCGAGACCTTCTTTCTCGAAGGTCGACACCGGGCCGACCTGGCAGTCGACCGTGCCACGCTGCAGACCCTCGTAGACCTCGTTGGCATCGATCAGGTTCGGGACCATGCCGATGGCTTCCATCTCGTCGTCATAGACGCCTCCCGTGCTGCGGCCCAGCACGCCCTTCGCATCCGCCAGCGTCTCCATCGGCGACGTACATAGCAGCGAATAACTTTCCGACGAAAAGCCACCGAGGTAGACCGCATTGTGCGCAGCGAGCTCCGCAGCCATGGCGCCTTCGCGGTATACCGACATCGCGGCGACCGAACCGGCGAGCATGTCAAGTGGCGATGTTGTCGTGAACCCGCCTAGGCCCGTGGCCCACGCCCCGGCCGGAGCCTCGCTCGCTAAGAGACCCGGGATGTACAGCGTGATGTCCGAAAGTCCCGACTCCATCGCCGAGAGCGCCTGCTCCATCGGGTGCAGAGTGCTCGTGTCGTAGACCTCGAAGGAGACCTTGCCGTTCGTCTTCTTGGTCACGTAGTCCATGAACTCGTTGTTGGCGATGTTCGCCACACTATTCGGCGGCAGCGGCTCAGAAACGGTGAACGTCACCGGCTCCATGGCGTCCAGTCCGCCAGCACTTGACGATTCCTTCACGTTCCCACCGCTCGAACATGCCGCCAACGCCAGTGCGGTGGCCAAGGAGAAGAGGGCGCCGAATCCCACGCGCCGCCGCGTGCTGGAAGAGTGCATAAGAATTCCTAATTAACGAGTGATGATGTTTCATTTATTGAACCCTCATGCTATGACGTGCGTCACACTGAGCACAACCCCAAAGCGTCAAAAGCGCCGACCCGCGTGGACGAACCCGTAGCGGCGGCCTAGAACCTGGGGGTCTTCACTCCGAACACACGTGCTAACACCATTGCCCGATCTCGACCGCCGAAGAACTGGCATGACGACGAGCTCCTCGCCTTCGAACAGTTCCGCACCCTCATCCAGAACATGGGGCAGTGCCCGACGTCATCGAGCACGACGAGCGGCAGGATCCGGTCCTGACGCCCCATACGACCAGGACCGGCGCCACGACCTTGTCGATGTCACGCTCGCCGAGCTGGCGATTGCCCCGCCGTACTGCTTCCATGGAGCCTGGACCTACGGTGCGAGGACCATCCGCGCGAGCAGTTCAAGCGGGATGTCGCGCCAGTCGTGCACCGCGGGACTCGGCAACAGCCGCCCGATAGGGGCGGCAGGAGGAGCCACGACACGCCGGGGATCGCAAGTAGGACGCGGAAGAGCCCGAACACGGCCTGGATCGCCTTCAACCGCACAGTGGCGAGCTCAGCGCCGCCACCGGACACCAAACGAGGCAGCGTATGCGGTGCGCCGGCACCGCTGTGAACGAGAGCGTCACCAAGCCACCGAGCGAGTGGCCGACTAGGCTCACCGCCCCGATCCCCAGCTCGTCGAGCAGAGCCCCCAGCAGCCGACTGTAGGCACCGAAGTCGTCACTCGCGGACAGCGCCTCGGACTCGCCGAACCGCGGCAGATCTACAGCGATCACGCGTTACCCCTCACCAAGGGCGGGAATGTTGGCGAGCCAGCTCTCTCAGGGGGCGCCCATGCCATGCAGAAGGAGGGGCGGACCGTCCCCGTTGTCGACGTACCGGACACGCCCTCCCTCGACCCGGGCCTCGCGCTCACGCGCAGCCCAGTCCACGTTTGCCCAGAATCGAACGGCCACCACAGCGCCCTTGCCTCCAACGCGAGGGCCTAATGACTGGCACTTTATGAGTCAAAGAGTCTCATTTCGTTCAATTGAAGCCACGCTGCTCCTTGCTATGGCGCGGGCTGCCGCCTTGAAGCAGCCGTCACTCGAGATCGTTGCGTCCCATGGACCAGGCCGCGATGGCATGGCGCGAGCTCACACCCAGCTTGCGCAGGATGTTCTCGACGTGAGCCTCGGCCGTCCGAATCGATATCACCAGCCGGTCCGCGATCTCCTGGTTGGTGAGCCCCTCGGTGACCAAGGAAGCCACCTCCGTCTCGCGGCGCGTGAGCGGCGAAGGCTGCGCCGGCCCGGCGGTTGCCGCCGGCCGCGGAGTCTCCTTCGCCTCCCCGAGAGCGAAGGAAATCGCCGTCTCGAGGGACATCTTCTCGCCGTGCGCCTCCGCCTTCTCGAACTGCCCGACCGTCAGCATGCGCCGCACAGCCTCCTCTCCTTCGGCATGGCGCACGGAGAAGAACGGGAGCACATCGACACTGATCCCAATGCTGCGCCACGTCGCGGTCGCCATGCCCAGGAGAGTCGCGGCGCGCTCGGGACGGCCCTCGACCGCCGCGACCCAGGCCAGGAACTCCATGGAACTGGCAATCCCGAGACGGTCGTCGAGCTGACGCTTCATCCGGAGGCACTTCTGGAGCATCTCCCGGCTCCTCTCTGGAGCCTTCGGGTCGAGGGAGAGTGCCCCGATCATCGAGAGCGCGTACGAGTGGTAGTAAAGCTCTCCACGCTGCTCGGTGAGGGCCACCACCTCCGACTGCACCTGACAAGCATGTTCCACCTCACCATCGAAGCCGAGCAGCATTCCGTCGATGACCATGCCGAATGCGAGGTCCGCCATGTTCCCGACCCGTCGGTGCAGTTCGACACTTTGCTCGATGAGCGATTGACCGCGCGCAGCATCGCCTTCCCACGCGACCAGGAGGCCCCGCGCCATGAGCACGTGAGCCACGGTTGCGTCATCGTCCGACCCCCGCGCCAACCGCTCCATGTCGTCAACCAAGCGGGCAGCGGTGACCATGTCGACCTGGATAAGGGCGAACCACGCAGCCACCCGGATTGCAGCGATACGCCATACCGGTGCCTGGCCGCGGTCGTCGTCGGACACCAACGGCAACACGCGCTCGAACCAGAGCCGGGCCTCTCGGACCAGGCCCGCGGCGAGCCAGAACCCCTCGAGGCTGCTGATGATCCGGCAGGCGTGTTCTGCGTCCGCGCGGTCGACACAGAACTGGAGCGCAGTGCGGATGTTCGGCTGGTCGTTACGCAGTCGCTCCAACCAGGCCACCTGATCCGGCCCGATCCACTCCCGGCCACACCGCTCGGCAACCGCGAGGAAGTGCTGGAGGTGCAGCTCACGGACCCTCTCCGCATCACCCGAAGCCTCGAGGCGCTGCTCACCGTACAGTCGGATGGACTCGAGCATTCGGAACCTGACCTGCTCGCCATCGTCGTCCCGGAGCAGCACAGACTTCTCCACCAGGCCGGTCAAGCCGTTGAGGACGTCCTCGATGCCAGCAGCGGGCGCCACCTGCTCGACGTCCTCCAGGCCCATACCGCCACGGAACACCGAGAGCACCGCCCACAGTCGACGCTCGGCGTCCCTGCACAGGTCGAATGTCCACTGGACCGACGCTTCGAGTGATCGCTGCCTGTCGGGCACCCGACCGGCGTAGCCATGGCTCAGCAACTGATAGCGGTCGTTGAGCCGGTCGACCATCGCCTGCGGACTCAGGACCCGGATCCGGGCTGCAGCCAGCTCAAGCGCAAGGGGAATACCATCGAGAGCCCGGCAGAGCTCGATGACATCGACTGAGTTGTCCTGCGTCAGCTCGAACGCGGGGCGGAGCGCGCGCGCCCGCTCGACAAAGAGACGCACCGCCCCGTAATGGTGGACCATCCCGGGATCGACGCCGCCCTCCGCGGGGAGCGAAAGTGGGGGCACTTGGAAGATGGCCTCGCTGGTCAGGCCGAGCGCCCGTTGGCTGGTGGTGAGCACGCGGATGCCAGGGCACGCCATGAGGACCTCATCGACAAGGTCGGCACACGCCTGGATCAAGTGCTCGCAGTTGTCCAGGACCAGCAGGGCGCGGCGCTGCGCGAGGAAGTCTGTGAGTACGGAGATGCTCCACTCAGCGGCGCCGACCTTGAGCCCCACGGCACGCGAAACCGTCTGACCCAGCAAATCGGGATCCTCGACATCAGCGAGCTCGACGAACCAGACGCCGTCCTTGAAGGCGCGCGCGAGGTCGACGCTCGCGCGCCGGCCGATCCTGGTCTTTCCCACACCGCCGACACCGGTGAGCGTCACGAGCCGACTGTTCTCAAGCAGTCTCTTGATCGACTCGAGTTCCCTTCTACGCCCTACGAGCGGAGTGGGCTCGAGCGCACGGCCACCCATGGCCCCATCTCACACGCACGGCGGTCCCCGGCGCAAGCGCGCTCACCGGACGATCGGAGTGCCAGCTCAGGTTTCTACGTCCAGCAGGTTCTACGTACCCACCTACGCAGTCCCCCGAATGTCCAGGCACGACAACGAGGCATCGCGATCGACGCGATCGCTAACGCCAACGCCTTCGGCCGGGCAGCGTCCGAGCTCCCCGGCCTCCCGTTCGTCCTCGCGGGCCACGCCGAAGCCCGGCATCGCCACCCGCGTCTACGCCGACCTCTGCCCCGACGAGGTCGCCGGCGTTGTGCTCGCCGAGAAGAGCGACCACCTGCACGCCGCTTGAACAGGAGCTCGACCTACGTCCCAGCGCGAAGGGCGCCAGCCTTGACGGTGGGCGGCCTTTGACGTGTTCCGCGCCAGGCGGCGGGCGTCGCGTCCAGACACGATCTCCGTACCTATGTACGCAATGCACACGATGCGATGTACGCCACAACGCGCGGAAGGTAGGGGTTGTTACTGCAGGAACCCAGCACAGACCGAGAGGAGGCGCCGCCATGTGGGACGTCGTTCAGATCAGTTCGCTCCATCTGTCACACGATCTTCCGTGCCCGTGGTGCGGCCACCCGGCACACATCTACCTCGCGTGCGATGACGAATGCGGCTGCAAGCCAACGCTCATGCCCGGCGAAGTTCGTCCGGATCACTACACGCCGCAAGAAGACGCCGCATGACCGCAGCGAGGGCCGTCCGGCGCCACCACGTCTCTTGACGCCGCGTACGCCTGTCGCCAGCAGACCGGTCAGCCATTCGAAGACTGATGTGTCCAGAGCATTCGCCGCTCGGCGGATCGCCCGGACAGGCGTGGACGCGGCGAGTGTCGACGAGCGTGCTCACATGTCGATTCCCACGCGTTCAGAGGACTGACGTTGAGTGTGTCGACGCCATCACAACCGAACTCGTTCAGCGTCCAGTTGACGTGCAACCTCGCGGCCTCGACGAAGTCGGGAGAAACCTGTGCGGCGACGCGCCCTCCGCGAGCTGTTCACCCGGGAGCCCGTTTCATGCCATCGACCACGGGAGATCCAGCGGCCCCCGCCCGCCCGTCTAGAGGCCCTCGGGCAGCTCGAAGTTGACGACGCCTTCACCCATGGCATCGAGAGCGACGGATTCACCGAACTCCACTCACCGCCGCCCACGCCGGACGACTCGTGCGATCCCCACTCTTCCGCCCCGACGCATTCGACCGCATACTCATCGTCCAGGCCCAGGCCGAAGACGCCACTCTCGTCATCATCGACGACAAGGTGCGTCGACGTTCGTCAGGGCACACCTTCACGGGTGAGGCAGTAGGAGGCGACGACATCAGCTCAGGTGGAGGACCGGCACAGGCTCAGGGCTCTCCGCAACGACTCGGCGGCGTCGCCGCTCGGACGTGTTCAAAGAGCATCCTGGCGGGACGCATGAGGGCTGTGTGGCATCGATGTCATCTCGCCTCTGACATGCCGGAAGCTGCAGATCAGCTGGCGAGGCTTCGCACCTGACTTCCGAAGAACACCAGCGGTTCCTGCGTACCGTCGAGGTCGAGTGCGAGCACCTCGAGCAGCATGAGCGTGTGATCGCCGGCCTGACCGCGTGTGCGGGGCGACCTCGACGGTCGCGAGGGCCCTGCGCACGAAGGCAGCCCGGCAGTCGGGCGGCGCAGGTCGCACAGCACCTGCTCGTTCCCTTCGCCAAGCACACTGATCCCCCAGCGCTCCGCCCGTCGCAGTAGCGGCCAGGTCGTGGAGGTGTGCGCGAACGACAGCGACACGAGGGGCGGGTCGAGCGACACCGACACGAGCGAGTTCGCCGGCGCCTGGCATCACGCTGAGCCAGGCACACAAGTGTCCGACGAATTCCAAGAAACGAAGGCCTACCGCGAGCATCGACTCGACGGGAGGGGCGAACGATGCGCAAAATGACGTCCCTCAACGGATCCCCCAGTCTCGCATCACATGCCGCTGACAGCCATCGAACCAGCAGCTAAGTGTGCCCCCGACGTCGCCGGACGACCCCACGATTCTCATCCCCCAGGGCAACGATCCGACAGGATCGCAGCGCGTCACACCTCTTTCATTCCCGCTCCCCGCGGCCACTGGACGACCTCCGCGTGTCCCTGGGGGACGTGACGATGACGATCCACAAGCTGGCGGCGGGCTCGGGGTATGAGTATCTGACCCGGCAGGTGGCGGCGGGCGACACCACCGAGCTCGGCAGCACCGCCTTGGCTGACTACTACGAGGCCAAGGGCGAGGCACCGGGCCCAGCTCCACGACGCCTCCGTACGCTACGCCGACGCGGTCACCACCGGAGCACAACGGGTGCTCGGTAGTGGTTGGGAGGACGTCCTCGAGGCGGCTGGCGACGGCCCACTCCCCTGGCTCCCTTCAGTTCCCGCTGGCGTCGCGCGCAACGAGCTAGGGTCCATACCTCGCCGCGCGCGCCCGGCACGTCGAGGTGACCGCAGACGGCTTCCTCAACCACGCGCACAGCGCCGACGCACCTCCTGCAATGGAGAACGGGAAGCGACCCGCCTGGATCGCCCGGTACGCCGTTGTCCTCGGCGACCTCCACGACACCATCGCCCTGTGGCGTGCCGCCCACGGGGTGCCCGAGGACGATCCGCGCCCGACCGGGCCAGCCGTCAACGACCCGATCGGCGCCAGGTTTCAACGCCACCTCCTACGGCAGCTCATTGGCCGCGACAGCGACTCGGTCCGGCGCTGGCACGAGCTGATCATCCATCGGGCAAGGATCCAGACCCAGGACGAGCAGACCAGAGGCGGAGCCATCGAACTCGCTCGCGAACTCGACACACTCCATCGCCGCGGCCACGACGCCCGCAGACTGCTCGACCGTGCCCTGGCCAGCGGCCCGTTGCCAGAAAGCCACCCCGTCGCCGCGCTGACCTACCGCATCCGCAGGCTCACACGGCTCGATCTGGTTCAGTCGAAACGCGAGTCCGCCGGGCATGCTGGCCCATCGGTGCCCGGCCTTTGATCTATCCATCACCCCCGGAATTAACTCCGTTCTTGAACTCTGAGGACTCCTCACGAATCCCTCACCCCCTTGAAGGCCTTGGCGACGAACGTGTCGGCAGCATCCGCGCGGCGCGTTGCAGCAGTCCTGGTCCGCGGTCTCTCCGACGAGTCGGGCCGGAACTCGCATGCCCGCGGTTCTGCTCGCTGGTCCCTGATTCATCGCCCTAGGCTCAGGGCACGTGACAGCACGACTCAACGACACACAGGTGGCCATGCTCAACTGGCTTTCGAGGGAGCCCGGTGCCGGCGAAGCGACGAACCCGCAGCGACTGACCGCACGTGCTCTGGAGAGGCGAAGGCTCGTCAAGATCAAGGGCCGGGGACCACGATGGCATGCAACGCTCACCGCCGCCGGCCTCCATTACCTCGAGCACGGGGCTTATCCGCCCGGACACTCCTGGTCGGAACCCGAGCCGGTGTCCAAGTCAACCGCAACGAAACCGGAACGCGAATGGCCTGGAAAGAGAGAAGCCGCGCCCGAGGTCGACCTCACCGTCGACTCGCCAGTCGGTAAGCTGCGCCGAGGCGGGAAACCGGCGGGAGACACGCTGTTCCATGGCGACGTGAGCGATCCGTACGACGAGAAGATCCTCATCACGGTCAAGGAGGCCGCGTGGATGCTCAGTCTCCCTGAGCATGCGATCCGTCAGGCAGTCTCGCTCGGTGATCTTGACCGCGTCTTCATCGGCGAGGGCGGGAGGAACTATCGGATCGTGTACGGATCGCTGCTCGCCTGGGTGAACTCGATGCCGCGAGAATCCGGGAAGGGCTGGTGGTGACGATGCGCCACGAGCACTGGGAGCCGCCCGACCCGCCCAAATTGCTCGTATCGGCTCGCCGGGTGGCAGCGGAGCTGGACGTCCCCATCTGGAAGGCCAACGAGATCTGCTGGTGCCTCGACAGGCGCTTCTACGCCCCAGGCCAGACCCACTACCGGGTGACCCGAGCATCATTAGACGCCTTCCGGACACTCCTGGCTGACGGCATGACCATCCACGGCGCACGGGCTGTCATGTGGCACTTCAAGCAACGGGGCAGCTTGCCGCCGCCGGATCTCGGCCAAGAAGAGCGAGACTGGATCTACTGGCACTCCCGACAACGCCGGCGGAACCGCCGCTGGTGAGGATCGAACCGCCGCCTGGCGCACACCCTTCATGCGGACTCCACGAGGATCGTGTCATCAAGACCTGCTGAGTCAGGCTGCACCGACCTCCCGACCCTGCTGCTCCGAACACCAACGCGCCCCGCTGGTGTCGTCAGTCCTGACCGCGGCATAGGCCCTAAGCCGGTCCAACGAGCGCGCGGCGCGTCGCCGCAGCGTACGGGCCGCCTCTGGATGGTCGCGGGCTACCAGCTCGACGGCCGCCGGTGTGGTCAGCCCCAATCGTCCGCGGCGCAGCGGTGCGCCGACGGTCTCCACCACCGGCTCGCCTATCCTGGCAACGTGACCTTCCTGTGAAGCGGGCACTGTCGACACCGCTCAGACGTCGAGACTTATTGCTTGGTCTCGGAGTTGACGGGCCCACGCCCATGCAGGGGAGTCGTTGCGGGCGAGGAACCGACTTCGATTGTCGGTCTTGGGCATGGGGGTCAGGAGCCCGCAGTCTATGAGCTTGCGGATGGCTCCTTGAACGTTGGAGACCGAGGCCAGCCCGAGGGCATTGGCAATCTCCGTTTGGGTGACGAAACCGTCGGACTCCGCGATGTAGAGCATCACTTCGAGTCGATACGTCTGGTTGAACGCGGCGCGGGAGAGCCGCCGAAGCTCCTCCGTGTCAGCCTTCATGAGTACTATGCTACGGGAAACGCGTTACGTAAATCGCGTAGCGTTGTCGGCCTGGGAGTGTGAACAGATGCGACGCAAGACCGGCATCGAGTGGACCGAGGTCACCTGGAACCCAACAACGGGGTGCGACCGCATAAGTGAGGGCTGTGACAACTGCTATGCCTTGGCGATGGCGAAGCGTCTGAAGGCGATGGGCTCTGAGCGGTATCAGACTGATGGCGACCCTCGCACCTCCGGTCCCGGGTTCGCGCTCACAGTGCATCGTGATGCGCTCGCGCAGCCTTACCGGTGGGGCGGACGTCGCGTGGTGTTCGTGAACTCGATGTCTGACCTGTTCCACGCGAAGGTGCCCAAGGCATTCATTCAAGATGTGTTCGCCGTCATCGCGGACACACCGCAGCACACCTATCAGGTGCTCACGAAGCGGTCAGCAAGACTGCCGAAGATCGCGGATCAACTGGAGTGGCCCAGCAACCTATGGATGGGCATCAGCGTTGAGAACGCGGACCATCTCTATCGCGTTGATCACCTTCGTCAGGTGCCCGCCGCGGTCCGCTTCCTGTCTTG
Organism: Nocardioides sp. NPDC051685; assembly: GCF_044453405.1. Classification (NCBI taxonomy): domain Bacteria; kingdom Bacillati; phylum Actinomycetota; class Actinomycetes; order Propionibacteriales; family Nocardioidaceae; genus Nocardioides; species Nocardioides sp. NPDC051685. Next base: position 115,876 of record NZ_JBITCR010000001.1, read on the forward strand.
TGAGCCGCTGCTCGGTCCGCTCGACGGGCTCGATCTCTCCGGCATCGGATGGGTCATCACCGGTGGCGAGTCAGGCCCGAAGGCTCGCCCGCTCGATCCTGACTGGGTCCGCGACATCCGAGACCAGTGTGTGGATCATGGTGTGCCGTTCTTCCACAAGCAGTGGGGTGGCCGCACTCCGAAGGCTCACGGACGCGACCTCGACGGGGCCGTTTGGTCGGAGATGCCCGACCTGCCCTCCGTGGTTACCGCTTGACGATGTACTGCTTCCACATGGAACGCGACTTCGACTTGTCGCGAGCCCGGACAAGGCCCGCATCGGCGAGGTTGTCCCAAGCCCGTCGGATGGCGGGCTCACCAGCCAGCGAGAGGTAGGCTCCGACCAGCCGCTCGATGTTCGGCGCCAGTTGAACGCCGTGACCGGATTGCATTGGAGCGATAAGAGCGCTGATATTCCCTTCGATGTGGGCGATCGCAGCGGCCTGTAGTTGGTCCTCCCGCAACTTGGCATCCTTCTCGGAGAACTCCCGCAGGTCATCATCGAACAAGGTGCCTTGGCCATTCCCAGGCGACAGAGCCTCCTCGAGATCCTTACGCCGGAACGCTTCACGCCATTTCTCCGTGCCCTTCGAAGCAGAATCGGCGAACTTGTAGGCAGCTGCAGGGTGCGTGAAGAAGAGCGTGAAGTGAAAGAGCATCGCTCCGGTCGGCGATCGACGGATGGGCACCGCCAAGGACGACGCACCAGTCTCCTCCTTGATCATCACTCGATACGCGTCAACGACCTCGATCGCTGCCGCACTCGCGTCGCCCGTGCGGTCACGAGCCTCAAGGAACGCTCGTCGCCACCATTCGCCGCCGAAGAAGGCGTCGGAAAGTTCAACACCGTGCGGCTTGAGGCCGCGGCGGATCTCAGGGTCGTGATGGCTGTCCCACTGCAAGTAGCCGCCGTGTCGGGAGATCGCCTCGACGTTGATGTTGACCAACACCTCCGACGGTGCAGTGCGCCCCGGCTTGAGCAACGTGCCGGTCATGACGTCCTTGGAGACTGCCGAGACACCGAACGGATCGATGAAGGTGAGCACGGGATTGTTCACAGCCCTCGACCAGACCGTCGGTAGATGCTCAGCAACGTCTCCCTGATAGACGTCCGCGCGCAGTCCCTCATCAACGAACGGCTTGATGTTTTCAGACAGTGCCAATGCGTACGCTTGATTGGCTTCAATGAACGCGCACCGCACGTCCCGAGGCGTCGCAAACGATCGCTGCTTCGCGGCGAGCGTAAGCGCCACAATCGGCGAACCATTCACCTGAGCACCGTCGGCGTCTGCGTCGTACTTGCCAGGACCGGCGTAGCCGTCCACAAGCCAGAGCGGCCCGGTGTGTCCGCTGCCAATCATGGAACAGAACGCGTAGGCGTACGAGGTGAAGACGGCATGCTTGAGAACGGCGGCCGGCTTCTTCCCTTTGAAGAAGTCATCGTTGTTGACCATCAGGTCCTCCGGGCAACGAGAGCGCCGGAGACTCCGGCAGCAATGATTTTGCCGTCATTGCCACGTCCCGTCAGGCGAACCACGATGGAATCGACCGTGCCGACGTCCAGCATCTCTGGCGCGGCAGTGTCCAGGTGGTCCAGACGGGCAACGGCGCGAGATCTTCGATTTGGGATTTGGTTAGCTCGACGCTCCAACCGCGGCTCCCGATAACCTCAGGCGAGAGTGCCCCTCACAAGCCTCCCGAGTGGTCGCACCCAACGCACGCTGATCGCTTACGGTGTGCATGTGGACCTTCCTGTGATGCCGCCGATCCTGCCAATGCTGGCCAAGCCGGCATCGCTCGAGAAGGTGCTTTCGATGGCACCCAACGTCCAACTGGAACCAAAGTGGGACGGGTTCCGGTGCATCGTGTTCAAGGACGGGGACGAGGTGGAGCTGGCCTCGCGCAACACCAAGCCGCTGACGCGCTACTTCCCCGAGGTGGTCGAGGCGCTCCGTACAGCATTGCCGGAGAAGATCGTGCTCGACGGGGAGATCTTCGTGGCGATCGGGGACCGGCTGGAGTTCGAGGTGCTGCAGCAACGGATCCACCCGGCCAAGTCGCGGATCGACCTGCTGGCGGAGGAGACGCCCGCTGCGTACACGGCCTTCGATCTGCTCGCGGTCGGCGAGGAGAACTTCTTGGAGAGGCCGCTGACCGAGCGGCGGGCGGCGCTCGAGGAGGTCTTCACGACGGTGACCTCGGACAACGTCCATCTGTGCACGACGACGACCGACCCCGAGATCGCCCAGGACTGGTTCACCCGGTTCGAGGGCGCCGGGCTGGACGGGGTGATGGCCAAGCCGCTGGACGCGCCGTACTCCCCCGACAAGCGGACGATGCTGAAGATCAAGCACTCGCGTACGGCCGACGTGGTCGTGGCGGGCTACCGCGAGCACAAGACGTCGACGCCGGAGAAGCCGCTGCTCGGGAGCCTGCTGCTGGGTCTGTACGCGCCCGGGGACGACGGTCAGCCGGAGCTGCAGCACATCGGGGTCTCGGCCTCCTTCACCGCCGCACGACGCGCCGAGCTGTGGCAGGAGATGCAGGAGCTGGTCGTCCCGATCGAGGACCACCCCTGGGGCCGCTGGCAGGAGTTCCTGACCGCCAACCCCGACCGCGTCCCCGGCACCCAGAGCCGCTGGTCACAGGGGAAGGACCTGTCTTTCACCCCGCTGCGCCCCGAGCGGGTGCTCGAGGTGGGCTACGACCACATGGAGGGGCGCCGGTTCCGGCACACCGCGCAGTTCAAGCGCTGGCGCCCCGACCGCGACCCGGAGTCGTGCGGCTACGAGCAGCTCGAGGAACCCGTGGCGTACGAGCTGTCCGAAGTGCTCGGCGGTGCGTCTAAATCCCGCTAGGGTCTTGAGACATGAGCTACGACGTCGTTCTCCTTGTCGAGCAGGCGATCACCCTCGACGACGCGACCCGGGTCCACTCCCTCCACGAGGGAGTCGAGGACCCGGTCTACCACGTGCTGCTTCCCCTGGAGGACGCCGCCGCACGGATCGAGTCGGCGATGGGCACGCTCAGTGCGGCCGAATACCTCGGCTCGGCGATGATGATGAACGAGGTCGACCTCGACGCGGTGCGCCAGGAAGCCAAGGAAGAGGCTGAGAAGGCCCTCGAGCAGACCCTGAAGGTCCTCAAGACCTCCGGTGCCTCCGCTCACGGCGAGCTCGTCCAGGACCCGGTCAAGGCGCTGCGCGCCAAGGTCGCCGAGGTCGACGGCCGGGAAGCGATCATCATGACCCGCCCGCACGTGGTCGCCGAGTTCTTCCATGTCGACTGGACCCATCAGGCCCGCCGCCACCTTCACGTCCCGGTGCTGCATCTGATCGAGCACGAGACCTTCGACGAACAGGCCGGCGAAGGCGAAGGAATCAACGGAATGTGAGATGTTTCGGCTCCATTACCGCTAAAACTGCAAATGTGACAGGGGGCACATCAAAGGTTACCGCTCTGTTACCGGGTTCCCGTGGCAGTTGTGGACCGCATTCCCATAGGATCTTGGGGTTCGCTGTTCCGGGGGGATCCAGCGACAAGGAAGTGCCTGCTCGTGCGATCGGGGGATCCGCGCTGAGCGGGCACTTCTGCTATTTGTCGCCGATCCGGTTGCCCTCCTCGTCCCAGTGGGACGCGACCTTCTTGCTCGGCTGCACCCGCGGCGGCTCCCCCGGCATCTTCGGGTAGTCGGGCGGGAAGTTCAGCTCGCCTCCGGGCAGCTTCTCCCACAGCTCGAGCAGGGGCGTGAGGTCGTACGCCTCGTCGTCGATCTCCGCCCACCGGTCGCCGTCGGCGAGGAAGTCGGGGACGGTGAAGAGGTTGAGCTCTCGCGGGTCGTCGAGGTCGGCGAGCTCGTCCCAGGTGAGCGGGGTGGAGACCGGGGCTCCGGGCTTGGGACGCAGCGAGTAGGCGCTCGCGATCGTCCTGTCCCGGTTGTTCTGGTTGAAGTCGACGAAGATGCGCTCCCCGCGCTCCTCCTTCCACCACGCGGTGGTCACTCCCCCGTCGCGGCGCTCCAGCTCGCGGCCGAAGCCGATCGCGGCGTGGCGCAGCTCCTCGAACGTCCACTCCGGCCGGATGCGTACATAGATGTGTACGCCGCGGTTGCCGCTGGTCTTCACGAAACCGCGCAGGCCGAGCTCCTCGAGGGTCTCCCGGGCGACGCCGGCGACCCGCACGACGTCGACGAATCCGGTGCCGGGCTGAGGGTCGAGGTCGATGCGCATCTCGTCGGGGTGGTCCACATCCGCGCGACGGACGGGCCAGGGGTGGAAGGTGAGCGTGCCCATCTGGGCGCACCAGACCGGGATCGCCGCCTCGGTGGGGCAGATCTCCTTGGCGGTGCGCCCCGACGGGAAGGTCACCTGGACCTCCTCCAGATAGTCGGGAGCGCCCTTGGGCGTGCGCTTCTGGTAGAAGCCGTCGCCCTCTTTGTCGGTGGGACCGGTGGCCAGCTTCATGCCCTCGCGCCAGCCGTCGGGCCAGCGCTCCAGGGCGGTCGGACGCTCCCGCAGCGCACGCATCAGCGGATCGCCGACGGACGCGAAGAACTCCGCGACCATCAGCTTGGTGACCTCCGGGGTGCGGTCCGTCGCCTCGTAGATCACCCGGTCGGGGCTGGAGATCCGCACCTCGCGCTCGCCTGCCCGCACGTGTGCCGCCGGTGTCTTCGCCATGGCGCCAACCTAGCCCGGCCCGGGCCCCTCCCCCACCGAAATCGCCCGGACAGCCTCCGCAACTCACTGGCCAGTACGTCCCGAGAGCGGCATGATCCGCTCCAACGTACGGCGACAGCCACGATCTCGGAGGACCCCCACATGTCGACTCGAACCACGGCACTGACCGCCGCCACAGCGGCTCTGACCGCCGCCATCACCCTCGGCCTCACCGGCACGACCGCGACCGCGAGCGCAGACCCGGCCTGCGCAACCGTCGCCTCGCCCGACACCCGGGTGGAGCACACCCGGCTCACCGACCCGGTGGTGACCGACATCCTGGCCCGTTCCGGGTTCGACGACGTCGCCGGCGCGGTGCGTACGGCCGTCTGCGACGCCGGCAGCAGCAGGGCCGCCACCGCTGCGGCACGGCTCGCCGGCCAGCAGCTGTGGCAGCGCGCGGTCGACCGGGTGCAGGGTCGTGGCGACGCCGGCGGCGACCTGCCGCGCAGCGACGACCGGCCGCTCTACTGGGCCCGGCTCGCGGGCGAGCTGGAGATCGCCCGTGTGGCCCCGGGCTTCCCGACCTGGTCCGAGGACGCCCGGGCGAAGGTGCTGGCGGCCTTCGACCGGAGCTCGCGCGGTATCGAGTCGACCGCCTTCGCGGGCGGTGAGTCCGGCCGGTCACGGCAGGTGCTGGCTTCCGGCTTCGACCCGTTCACCCTCGATCGCAACATCCGTCAGTCCAACCCGTCCGGGGCGACTGCGCTGGCGATGGACGGGCGCGTCGTACAGACGGCGAAGGGTCCCGTCGAGATCCAGACCGTGGTGTTCCCGGTGCTGTGGGAGCCGTTCGCGCAGGGCATCGTCGAGCGCGCCTTCCTGCCGCACCTGGTCCCCGGCAAGCGCGACGTGGACACCGCCATCACCATCAGCCAGGGCCGCGCCGGCCGGTTCGACCTCGAGGTCTGGAACGGCGCCCATCGCGGCACGTTCCCCGACAACGACCGGGTCAGCGTCAACGAGACGATCCCGATCCCCGAGGACGTACCCCATGCCGACCCGCAGCCGCAGTGGACCCGGACCACGCTGCCGGTCGAGGCGATGAAGGCGGCCGTGCCCGGCACCTTCCCGGTGAACATCAACCGGGTCGTCACCGAGATCCCGGCCGGATCGACCACTCCGGTCACCCGGGAGGACCCGACGCCGGGCTCCACGGCGGTCGCCGGTGGCGGCGGTGACTACCTGTCCAACGAGTCGGCCTACCGCACCACCGCCCTCCGCGACGCGCTCGAGGCCGACACCAAGCAGGGCCACATCCACGTTCCCGTCCTCGACGGGGACGCCACCGGCGAACCGCTGGCCGACGTGCGGGCCGACATCGTGGCACAAGCCCTCGATCTGGTGGCGGCTGCGGCGACGAGCTGATCCCAAGATGACCCGAACGAGATGGCCCGAAGGAACTAGCCGTCTCCCGCACCGTTTTCATGCCCCCGGGCGTACTGAGGGCATGAAAACAACAAAGGTCAGGCCTATCTCGGGTGCGGCCCTTGTGATTGCCAGCATCTTCGCCCTCGGCGCCTGCGGCGGGTCGGGCGGATCCGACGAGTCCTCCGCCGACTCCGGATCGGTCGCGTCGCTCTCCGACAGGTCGGCCGGAAAGGCGGCGCCGGAGGTGGCGGCCCCTGATGCGGACGACGCGGCGGCCCCGAACCAGGCCGTCATGAAGGCGTCGATCATCTCCACCGGCTCGGTCGCGCTCAGCGCGAAGGACGTCGGAAAGACACGTACGCAGGTGCAGCACGTCTCCGACAGATACGCCGGCCAGGTCACCGAGCAGGAGACCAGCGACAGCGACGACGGCGGCCCGCGCCATGCCCGGATGGTCCTGCGGATCCCGTCGAAGTCCTTCGACGAGGCGATGGCCGACCTGGAGGACACCGCCACCCTCGTCGACTCCAACACCACCTCCACCGACGTCACCACCGAGGTCGTCGACACCGAGGTGCGGGTGAAGAACGCCCGGACGAGCATCGAGCGGATCCGTACGCTCCTCTCCCGTGCCGAGAGGATCGGCGATGTCATCTCGATCGAGTCAGAGCTCGCCCGGCGCGAGGCCGACCTCAACTCGCTGCTCGCGCAGCAGGCGGCCCTCGAGGACCAGACCTCGTTGTCGACCATCACCGTCAACATCGACCGGGCCGCTCCCGGCGGCTCCGGCGACGACGACCCCGGCTTCCTCGCCGGACTGAGCGCCGGCTGGGACGCCCTGGGCGCCTCGGCCCGCGTCCTCGCGATCGCAATCGGCGCCGTCATCCCGTGGGCGCCGGTCGTCCTGCTCCTCCTCGCGCCCCTCTGGTTCCTCGCCCGACGCCGGAACAAGGTGGTCGCGCCGGTGCCGGCCGCCGGCCCGACGGAGGAATAACCGGTCGAGATCGGGGTGCTCGGCGGCGTACGTTCTGATCATGAGCGCGCTCGAGCACCCCGGTCTCGTCTTCCGCAGCCTCGACCCGTTCGACGGGGACGAGGCCCTGCTGAAGGGGTGGTACGAGGCGACGCGCCGTGGCTTCCACCAGTCCCGGGGCAACGACGACGGGATCCAGGTCTGGCGCGACCACACCCGCGCCGACTCGGTGACGCTGCTGGGGGCGTGGACGGAGAGGTCGGAGTTCTCCTCGGCCACGATCCCGGTCGCGACGTTCTCGTCCTGGACCTCGCCGGTCAACGTCGGTGGCGGCACCAGCCTGCCGGCGCTGCTGATCAGCGACGTGACCGTCTCGCCCACCCACCGGCGCCAGGGGCTGCTCCGCAAGCTGATGACGGTCTCGCTCGCCGACGCGGTCGCCGCGGGGGTGCCGCTGGCCGCGCTGACGGTCTCGGAGGGCTCGATCTACGGCCGCTTCGGGTTCGGCACGGCCACCCATCTGCGGCAGGTCGAGGTGGATGTGACCTCGAAGTTCCGCTATCGCCCCGAGGTTCCCGCCGACGACGGTTCGGTGACGCTGATCGAGCCGGCCGACGCCTGGAAGACGGTCGTCGAGATCTACAGCACCTTCCAGGAGCGCACCCGCGGCTCGGTCACCCGGCCACACTTCTACGAGCCGTGGCTCGCCAGCGGCTACGACTTCGACAGCGACTCTAAGGGCGAGTCCAAGCAGCGCGCCGTGCTGCACCTGGACGCCTCCGGCACGCCTGACGGCTACGCCGTCTACAAGACCGCCGAGGAGCGCAACGACTCCGGGCTGCGGATGGCGCGCGTCGTGGACCTGGTTGCGCTCACCCCCGCGGCCTACCTGCGGCTGTGGCGGTTCCTCGCCGACATCGACCTCGTCGAGCGCGTCGCGTGGCGCCGGGCGCCGGTCCAGGACCCGCTCTACTGGGCGCTCGCCGAGCCGTTCGTGTTCAAGAGCGAGGAGCACGACGACATGCTGTGGGTGCGCGTCCTCGACGTGCCGGCCGCCCTGCAGGCACGACCCTGGTACGCCGCCGACGAGATCGTCCTCGGCGTGGACGACCCGCTCGGGCACGCCGCCGGTGCCTGGCGGATCGCCGTGCGCGACGGCCGGGCCGAGGTCACACCGACCGACGCCGCCCCGACCGTGGAGCTCGCCGCGGACACCCTCGGCGCTCTCTACCTCGGCGGCGTCGACGTACGCACCCTGGCGGCCGCCGGCCGGATCAGAGGCTCATCCGAGGCGATCGAGACCTGGGCGGCCATGGCCGACGGCGGCCCGCTGCCCTACTGCATCACCGGCTTCTGACCCTCAGGGGCGTCCGGGCTCGGCGCCGATCAGAGTGATCCGGTCGCCGAGAAAGTGGTAGCGGTGCATCGCGTCCAGCCTCGGTGCGTAGGCGTGCAGGCTGATCGCCGGGCGCGAGCCGACGTTGCGTACGTCATGGACGTGGCCGGCGGCGTGCGCCCGGGCGTCGCCGGGGCCGATGTCGGCGATCTGCAGGCCGCCGAGCCAGTTGTGCTCGACCAGGCTGCCCTGGAGCACGGTGAAGGCGGTGGTCGCGGTGCCGTGGTCGTGGAATCCGGTGCTGGCGCCCGGGGCCCAGACGATCATCCAGACCTCGACGTCGTCGTCGCGGCGGAGCAGGTGGAACTCGCGCCCGTTCGCGGGCACCTGGACCCGACCGAGCAGATCCTCGTCGTCGGCGTAGGTGCGGATGGCGTCCAGCAGGGGCTGCATGGCAAGTGCGGTCAAGGTGGCCTCCTCCAGAAGCGTCGTGCGTTTAAGTATAGTAGATCACCCCACTTTGGCAATGGAGTTCTGCTCCCACCCCAGACGTACCATTTCAACCATGGGTTACAACGTGGAGAAGTCCGACGAGGAGTGGCGGGCAGAGCTGTCGCCCGAGGAGTACGCGGTGCTGCGCCAGGCGGGCACCGAACGGGCATTCACGGGTGAATACACCGACACCGAGACCAAGGGCGTCTACTCGTGCAAGGCCTGCAAGGCCAAGCTCTTCGAGTCCGACACCAAGTTCCACTCCGGCTGCGGCTGGCCGTCGTTCTACCAGCCGATCTCGGACACGATCGAGTACATCGAGGACAAGTCGCACGGGATGGACCGGGTGGAGGTCCGCTGCGCCAACTGCGGCTCCCACCTCGGCCACGTCTTCCCCGACGGCTACGGCACCCCGACCGGCGACCGGTTCTGCATCAACTCGATCTCGATCTCGCTGGAGCCCGCCGACGAGGCCTGATCCGGCTAGCGTTGCGCCGTGACTGTGCGGATCGCGATGTGGTCGGGGCCGAGAAACCTATCCACGGCGTTGATGCGCTCGTTCGAGAACCGGCCCGACTGCACGGTCCTCGACGAGCCGCTGTACGCCGCCTACCTCGCGGCCACAGGCCTTGATCACCCGGGCCGTGATGACGTCCTCGCCTCCCAGCCGAACGACTGGCGGGTCGTGGCCGAGGAGATCACGTCCGGGCCGGTCGAGGCGGCGGTGCAGTACCAGAAGCACATGACCCATCACCTGCTCCCGGACATGGACCACGGCGCCTTCGCGGGGCTCTCGCACGCGTTCCTGGTCCGGGACCCGGAGCGGGTGCTGACCTCGTACGCGAAGGTCCGCGAGGAGCCGACGCTGGAGGACCTCGGGCTGCCGCAGCAGGTGGCTCTCTTCGAGGAGTTCGGCGGGCCGGTGGTCGATGCCGCCTCGATCCTGGCCTCGCCGCGGGCCGCCCTGACCGCACTGTGCGAGGCGCTCGGCATCGGCTTCGACGAGGCGATGCTGTGGTGGCCGGCCGGGCGCCGCGACTCCGACGGGGTATGGGCTCCGCACTGGTATTCCGGGGTGTGGGCCTCGACCGGGTTCGCCGCCTCCTCCCCCGGCGCCGCCGACCCGCTGCCCGCGCGCCTGGCGCCGCTGCTGGAGCGCTGCCTGCCCTACTACGATCGCCTCGCCCCCTATGTCATGAAAGTTGACTGATGCTGCAGACATACGACCCCCGCAACGACGACCTCCAGGTCTGGATCAACGGTGAGCTCAGCCACCGCCTGGAGGCGCGGATCTCGCCGTTCGACTCGCTCGCCCAGGGTGGCGACGGCGTCTGGGAGGGCCTGCGGCTCACCCGGGGACGCATCTTCAAGCTCGACGAGCACCTGCAGCGGCTGCGGCGCTCGGCGCGGGCCCTCGCCTTCTCGGACATCCCCTCCGACGCGTTCATGACGACAGCGATCCGGGAGTGCCTGGCCGCCAACGGGATGAACGACGACGTCCACATCCGGCTCACGCTGTCCCGCGGGGTGAAGGTCACCTCGGGGATGGACCCGCGGCTCAACCAGTCGGGTCCCACGCTGATCGTGCTGGCGGAGTTCAAGTCGCCGGTCTACGACGACTCCGGGATCACGCTGATCACCGCGGCCCAGCGCCGTCCTCGCGCCGACATGCTCGACCCGAAGATCCACCACAACAACCTGATCCCCTCGATCCTGGCCAAGGTCGAGGCCAACAACGCCGGCGCCGACGACGCGCTGATGCTCGACGATCTGGGCTTCATCGCGGAGACGAACGCCACCCACTTCTTCCACGTACGCGACGGGGTGCTGCGCACCTCGACCACCCGGGCGTGCCCCGAGGGGATCACCCGGGCCACCGTCCTCGACCTCGCCGCCGACCTCGGCCTGCCGGTGGACGTCGGTGACTTCTCGCTCACCGACGCCCACACGGCCGACGAGGCCTTCGTCACCGGCACCATGGGCGGCATCACCCCGGTCGTCTCCCTCGACGGTCGCCCGATCGAGCGCGGGCCGGTGACGCAGCAGCTCGCCAAGGCGTACGCCGACCTGCAGGCGACCTCGGGGACGGTCGTCTGCTGATCCTTCGTCAAGGTATGCAGCCGAAGGGTCACATCCCCCGCGGAGGTCCGCCAGGGATGTGACCCTTTCCCTACATACCTCGATGAAGGACCGCTCAGGCCCCGACCGAGTCCCGCCAGGCGACGAGGTCCTCCAGCGGCTTGAGGTCGTAGTCGGGACCGCCGACTCCGTAGGTGAACAGCCGGGCACCGGCGTCGTAGAGCGGCTTGGCGGCCTCGGCGCTGTTGGCCGCTGTCGAGATCTCGATCTCGGTCACGTCGCGGCCGATCGCCTCGCAGTGGCCGGCGAGGATGGCGCGCTTGCGGTCCAGGGTGGCCACGTCGGAGAAGGAGTGCCAGATGTCGGCGTGCTTCGCGACGTACTTCAGGGTCTTCTTCTCGCCGCCGCCACCGATCATGACCGGGATCTTGCCCGAGCCCGATCGGCCCAGCGGTGCCGGGTTGAGCGAGGCCCACCGCTTCTCGATCCGCGGGAGCGCCTCGCCGAGGGCGTCGAGGCGCGAGCCGGCGGTGCCGAAGTCGTAGCCGTACTCGGTGTAGTCCCGCTCGAACCAGCCTGACCCGATCCCGAACACCAGCCGGCCCTCGGAGATGTGGTCGACGGTGCGGGCCATGTCGGCGAGCAGCTCGGGGTTGCGGTAGGAGTTGCAGGTCACGAGGCAGCCGATCTCGACGCTCGTGGTCTGCTCGGCCCAGGCCGCGAGCATGGTCCACGCCTCGAAGTGCTTGCCGTCGGGTTCGCCGTAGAGCGGGTAGAAGTGGTCCCAGTTGAAGATCACGTCGACACCGATCTCCTCGGCGCGGCGTGCGGCCTCGCGGATCTGGGCGTAGTCGGCGTGCTGGGGCTGGATCTGGACTCCGATGCGGATGGTCATGTGTCCAACCCTACGGAGCGCCTGGCTTCCGTCCTCGCGTATATCGGCCCTATCGTTCGGCAGGCGGCGGATCGAGCCGTACGAGAGCTGAAGAGGGTGCGAGATGCGATTCGGTTGGGACCTGCACGAAGACGGCAAGAACGTACGTGAGGGCGCGATCGTCAAGCCCGGCGAACGGCTGAGCTGGCCCCGCACGATCGGCTTCGGTGGGCAGCACGTGGTCGCGATGTTCGGCGCCACGTTCCTGGTGCCCCTGCTGACCGGTTTCCCGCCGACCACCACCCTGTTCTTCTCCGGCATCGGCACGCTGCTGTTCCTGCTCATCACGCGCAACCGGCTGCCCAGCTACCTCGGCTCCTCGTTCGCCTTCATCGCGCCGATCGGTGCCGCGATGGGCGGCGGCGGGATGGGGGCAGCCCTCTTCGGCATCCTGGTCACCGGCGCGCTGCTGGCGCTGGTCGGGGTGATCGTGATGATCACCGGCACCGGGTGGATCGAGGTGCTGATGCCGCCGGTGGTGACCGGTGCCATCGTCGCGCTGATCGGCCTCAACCTGGCCGGCGCCGCCACCAACAACGTGGTCGGCGGTGACCCGGCCAAGCCCGACAACGGCTCGGTGCTGGTCGCCGCGATCACCCTGGCCACCGTCCTGGTCGTCGCGGTCGCCTTCCGCGGGCTGATCGCCCGGCTCTCGATCCTGGTCGGCGTCGTCGTCGGCTACATCGCCGCGCTGGTCATGGGCCAGATCGACACCTCGGCGTTCGAGAAGGCCGCCTGGTTCGGGCTCCCCGACTTCACCGCGCCGGACGTGACCTGGTCGGTCGTACCGATGTTCCTGCCGGTCGTGCTCGTCCTGGTCGCCGAGAACGTCGGCCACGTACGCAGCGTCGCCCACCTCGCCGGCGACGACACCATCAACCGGGAGACCGGCCGGGCCCTCTTCGCCGACGGCCTGGCCACCACCATCGCCGGTGGCTTCGGTGGCTCGGCGACCACGACGTACGGCGAGAACATCGGCGTCATGACCGCGACCCGGGTCTTCTCCACCGCCGCCTACTGGGTGGCCGGTGTGGTCGCGATCCTGCTGTCCCTGTCACCGAAGTTCGGGGCTCTCCTGAACACGATCCCGGCCGGCGTGCTCGGCGGGATCACCGTCGCGCTCTACGGCCTCATCGGCCTGATCGGCATCCGGATCTGGCTCGACAACCGCGTCGACTTCGCCGACCCGGTCAACCAGTTCACCGCCGCCGTCGCGCTGGTCATCGGGATCGGCAACCTCACCCTGACCTTCGGCGACCTCACCTTCACCGGCATCGCGCTCGGCACCATCGCCGCGGTCGTGATCTACCACGGGATGCGCGCCCTCGCCCGGCTGCGGAGGTAGGTGTGACGCTGAGCCCAGATCAGATGTTCATCGGATCAGGGTGAGGCGTCGCACCGGGAACGTCGGACCAGGCCAACCGCACCTCGATGTCGTCCTCGCCGTGAACGTTGGTTCGGGAAACGACCTCGCCGACCCCGTCAACCAGTTCACCGCCACCGTCGCCCTGGTCATCGGCATCGGCGACCTCACCTTCACCGGCATCGCTCTGGGCACCATCGCCGCAGTCGTGATCTACCACGGATGCGCGCGCTGGCGAATGCCCGCGCCTGAAACCCCGCCTAAACCATCGCTTCACTGTTCGCAGCGCACTCCCACTGGAACCGCATTGCGAGGCCTCTCGTTGACGGACGAAGAGGCGGTCATCTCGGTTTCATTCGCCGCTCCTCCGCCCAACGATCTCGGCCCACCGCTGCTCGATCTCGTCTGCATCAGCTATCGGGTGCATCTGCGGGTCGAAGTACTCAAGCACATCCCTGGCATCGACGAACGACAAATTCGCTTCCCGTTGCAAGGCGGCCAGGACACCAAAAGGCGTGATCCTCCCGGACTCGCGTTTGCGCAAGAACGCAACGATATCCAGGAACCCGGCCCCCTGTCGGACCAAGGCGCCGAGCTCCTCGTGGTTCTCAGTTCCCATGACACCTTCCTGGCCGCTGGAAGCGCACCTCAACATTCGTGTACTCGCCAAACGAACCGGAGAACCTGCTGGGGTCGACGACAACATCTGTCAGACCGTACTTGCCGACCATGTGACCAGTAAACGTTCCTCGCGCCGCATCTGCATAGGACATCCCGGCTCGAAGGTTTGCGTTGAATGCATCCAGATTGGTCGGCATCGCAGTGACCCACTTGGCATCGAAGGCGGTGACGTTTGATGCGCCGAAGTGGTCCATCACTTCTCCGAACATCTGGCCACCGGATGGACTGCCAGGCCCCTTCTCGATCACCATCGACAGGACGCCATCGTTGAGATCAGCCATGATACCGCCGCCACCCTCGTACAACCTGCTGAAAGAGTCCGGAGAGAGTCCGACCGGATCCATCCAGGTCGTTGGGTTTCCGACGTAGGTGTTGGGGTTTGGCGCAGGTGCGAGTCCGAGTGGGTCCAGGGAGAGATAGCGACCGGTGTCGGGGTCGTAATAGCGCTGGTTGTTGTAATGGAGGCCGGTCTCTTCGTCCAAGTATTGGCCAGCGAAGCGGAGTGGCGTGGGTGACGCATCGAGCGAGACGCCCCAGATCGTCCGGTGCGCGTGCCAGTGCAGTTCCCCATCAGAGCCAACCAACTCCGACGGTGCGCCAGCGAGGTCGGTGACAATGGAGTAGAAGCGGGCGTCGACATCTTCCTGGGTGAGCTCAACCTGGGCGAGGGGCTGGTAGCCCTGGTGGGCCCAGGAGAGGGTTTCGCCGGTACCACCGGTCTGCTCGACGAGGACGGCGCCGTCCCAGGCGAAGAGGGTCTCCTCGGCGATGCTGCCGTCGTCGGCGTGGCGGCGCTTGGCGGCGCGACGGCCGAGGGCGTCGTAGAGGTAGGTCCAGCGGGTGCCGTCGGGGGTGCGTACGGCGGTGAGGCGGTCGTTGGCGTCCCACTCGTAGAGCCAGGTGTCCGGCTTCTCCGACAGGCGGGTGCGGGTGTGGCGGACCAGGCGGCCTTGGTTGTCGTACGCATAACGCGAGCGGCCGGCACGGGCGAGCAGGGTGCCGTTGTACTCGCGACGCTCGGCGTCTCCGCCGCCGGTGGCGGAACGGGTGATGTTGCCGAGGGGATCGTAGGAGTACATTTCCGAGACCGAGTCGTCCAGGGCGACCGAGGTGATCCGGTCGGCCAGGTCGAGCTCGAAGCGCCGAGCGCCAGTGAGCTTGTCGTCGACGCCGATCAGGCGGCCTGCGGACTCATATGCGTAGGTGCGCTCCTGGAGCACATCCGCCGGCGAGGAAGCGGCATCGCGCTCGAGGCGCTGGGTCAAGGGCTGGCCGAGGAGGTCCCAGGTCTGCTCCAGAACAAGGTCGCCGGTGGTGCGGCGGGTCTCGCGGCCCGACAGATCGTGCTCGAAAGCGATCTCCTGGCCCGCGACGGTCATCCGCTCGGGCGCGAGCCCGAGACCGTAGGACCACTCCGTCTCGACACCCGCGGGCGTCGTGCGATGGGTCGGTCGCCCGAGGGCGTCATACGTCTTGGCCACGCGCCGGCCGTTGACCGACTCCGCGAGCACGCGGCCGAGCGGGTCGCGATCGATGACCAGGTCGACGTCGGGAGAGGTTGCGCGGAGGAGGCGGCCAACGGGGTCGTACGCCATCGTCGTGGCCTGGTCGCCGGCCTGCTCCGCGACCACATTGCCGAGGGCGTCATAGGCGTAGGCCAGTCGCTGGCCTGTGCCGTTGGTCTGCTCGACCAACTGACCGGCGGTGTCGTAGGCGTAGGTCAGGGTGCGTCCGTTGTAGTCGGTCTCACTCGCGAGACGGCCGGCTTCGTCGTACTCGTAGAGCCAGGTCGCGCCCTGCGGGCTGGTCACCGAGGTCAGGCGCAGCTCGGGGTCGTAGGTGTAGCGCGTGGTCGTGCCGTCGGGTGCCATCACCTCGGCGGGCATGTCGAAGTGGGTGAACCTGGCCATCGTGACCCGGCCGGCGGGGTCGGTGTAGGAGACCGGGTTGCCCTCGCCGTCGTACGTCCAGGCCTCTCTCGAGCCGTCGGGGAGGACTCGGGAGGCGAGCTGACCGTCGACGGTCCACGAGTAGGTCGTGCGCGCGCCCAAGGCGTCGGTGCTGGCCACGACCCGGCCGAAATGATCGCGTTCGAACTCGACCCAGCGGCCGTCCGGCTCGACGACCCGCCGCGGCAGGCCGGCGGCGTCGGTCTCGATGGTGCGTACCCGGCCGAGCGCGTCGGTGACCGAGGTCAGATGACCGTCAGCCCCGTAGCCGAACAAGGTGGTCGCACCGGTGGCGTCGGTGGCAGAGGTGCGCCGACCAGCCTCGTCGTAGCCCAGCGTCGCCACCGACCCGTCGGGCAGCACTTGGCGGACCATCCGCGGCCCGGCAGGGGTGTCGGCCCACTCCATCGTGACCTGGCTGCCGTCGGGGCGGGTGACCTCGGTGAGGTTGCTGGCGTCCTCGTAGACGAAGGTCGTGCGGCGGCCGAGCGGGTCGGTGCGGGCCAGCAGCTGGTTCTGTTCGCTCCACTCCGAGCTGGTCGCGCCACCGAGCGGGTCGATGGTCGCGACGACCTGGTAGCGGGAGTTGATCTTGAAGGTCGTGGTGAGCTCACGGGAGTCGGTGACCCGGGTCTCGCGCAGGCCACTGGCGTTGGGTTCGCCATAGGCGAACGTGTTCCGCATGACCCCGTCGGAACCACCCTGGGAGACACAACGACCTCGATCGTCGTAGACGTAGTCGTAGAAGGTGCCGTTGCGATCGACCCAGCGGGTCAGACGGTGCTGGACATAGGCGAACTCCATCTCCTCGCCGGAGCCGTTGACGACCCCGACCAGATCACCGTTGGCGTCATAGCGGTAGCCCGTCACCTCGATGGCGTCAGTGCCGTCGGCACGGGTCACGGCAAGACCGGTGATCCGGTTTCCGGTGGTCGCCACCTGAACCCGATACCCGGCGCTATGGGTCACCTCCGTAGGTGCGCCCTGCTCGTCACGGGTGAACCGAATCCAGTCGCCCGAGGGGTTCGAGATCGACGACAGCCAGGCAGTTCCGCCGACGACCGAGCCGTAGTGGCGGGTCTCCCCGGTTGCCGTGTCGAGCAGGCGGTAGCCACCGTCCTCGCCGGCCTGCAGCCGGAGCGGCCCGCCCGCGACCGGCCGGGCGTCCTCGCCGGCCGTGAGGTTCTTGAAGACATGCGCTCGGGTGTCGGCGGCCACCACGACCGCCGAGGTGCGTCCGACCAGATCGGTGTGGACATCGATCCGCTCGTCGAACGTCGAGGACCACGAGAGGCCGAACCAATGACCATAGGTCCAGTCGCTCGAGTGCTTCCGGCTCAGGACCAACGGGAGGTCACCCGGCAGCGTCAGGTCGGTCTGCTGCAGGAAGACCGCGCCCGTGGCCACATCGACCGGGTCACCGCAGCCCTCCTGCTCCCGGCCGCCGTCTTTGTCCGTGCCGCCTCTGTCCGAGGGCAGGCTGTCGGTCCGACCAGGCTTGTCGGAGCCGGACCGCGCCATGTCGCTGTCGAGGTCGCGACGGGCATCCGCGTGCTTCCGGATCCCGTCAGCAACGTCGTCCGCGTTCTTCTTCAGCGAATGTCCGACATCCCTGAGCGCCTTGGTCGCCGCCTCGCGGAGCTCCTCGACGACGTCATCCATCTTTCTGGCCATCGAAGTACTCCTAGGACTCGAAGAAGGGCAGGTCGGACACTTCGGCGGCGAACGTGGCACAGAGCTCGTACTGGTCCGCGCCGCAGTCGTTGAGCGCGGAGGCGATCTGCTCCATCACGTCGTAGCTGAGCTCGGTGGCCGCGGTCGCGTCCCCGTCGGTCACCAACGGGGCCTCCGCGATGGAGATGGCGAGCTCGGCGATCGTGCCGGTCAGCGGCTCGATCACCATGGAGGCGAGCTGGCCGATCAGCTCCTCCATCGCGAGGTCGGTGGCGATGTCGAGCGCCTTCTTCCGCACCGCGATGAGCGCGGCGTTGCCGGCCACGCTGAGGCCGGCGGTGACCACCGCGGTCGCCGCGGCCGCCGCGATCTGTGCGGCCGTGATCGTCAGCTCGGCGATCACCTTCACCTTCAGCGCGACGATCGCGTCGGCGGCGATGTCGATCCCGGTCGCGACCCCGGGCAGCGCGTCGAGCACCGCGTCCATGTTGGACGTGCGGTTCTCGGTCCAGGCCCGGATCAGCGCGTTGGTCGACTGGGCCTTGGCTCCGTCGCCGAGCTCGTTGACCCGGACCTGCAGGTCATCGAGGGTGCCCCGCAGGTCTGCCTCCAGCCCGCGCACCAGCTGTGCGGCGTCACGGACCGCATCCTCGTCGACGTTCGGCCACTCGTAGCCGAGCAGGTCGAGAACAAAGTCCAGCTCTCCCGGGATCGTCATCCCCACACTTCTGCCCTCCCGCGGTCGTTCGGAGATCAGGCGACCAGGACGGGATCGGCAATCGAACCCGAGCACGAGCCACCGCGACCGAAAACGCTAGTGGAGACCTACGAGGGGCCGAAAGCGAATTTCAGGAAGTCCTCCGGGAGGTCAGGGAAGGCGCTCCAGGAGGTCGGCGATGTCGACGCGGGCGCCGGTGTAGAACGGCACCTCCTCGCGTACGTGACGACGGGTCTCGGAGCCGCGCAGGTGGCGCATCAGGTCGACGATGCGGGAGAGGTCGTCGGCCTCGAACGCGAGCATCCACTCATAGTCACCGAGCGCGAAGGACGGGACGGTGTTGGCCCGCACGTCGGGGTAGTCGCGCGCCATCTGGCCGTGCTCGGCGAGGAGGCGGCGGCGCTCCTTGTCGTCGAGGAGGTACCACTCGTAGGAGCGGACGAACGGGTAGACCGCGACGTAGTCGTGGGTGCGCTCGTCGGCGAGGAAGGCCGGCAGGTGGCTGCGGTTGAACTCCGCGGGGCGATGCAGGGCCATCTGCGACCAGACCGGGACGAGCCGGCCGCCGAAGGCGGTGCGGCGCAAGCGGTGGTAGGCCGACTGGAGCTTGTCGGAGGAGTCGGCGTGCAGCCAGAACATCACGTCGGCGTCGGCGCGCAGGCCGGCGACGTCATAGGTGCCACGCACCACGATGTCCTCGCCGGCGAAGGTCGCGAAGAGCTCCTCGACCTCGATGGCCTCGGCCTTGCGGTCGGCGTCGCCCAGCGTCTCCTCCAGGGAGAAGACCGACCACATCGTGTAGCGGATGGTCTCGTTGAGCTCGTTGATCTTGGCTGCGTTGGACTTGATGTCGGCCTGAGGGTCGGTCATGCCCCCATTTTGCGCCAAGGCCGGTCACCGGGTTCCCACCGGGCTCTATGGTGAGCACCATGCTGCCGCTGCGTACCCGTATCTTCGCCTTCCTCCAGGAGCGCCTGGTCAAGACGCCGCTGAACGCCGAGGAGATGATCGCCCTGCGCGCCCAGCGCGAGGGGTTCCGCACCGGGCCGGTCACCGCCCTCCTCTTCGGCCGCCCCGCGGACGTCGAGACGAAGGAGACGTACGTCGACGGGCGCCGGTTCGCGATCTACACCCCTCCGGGCGCCGGCGAGGGCGCGCCGGTGGTCATCAACTACCACGGCGGCGGCTGGTGTCTGGGGACTCCTGAGCAGAGCGCGTGGGTGTCGTCGCACGTGGCAGCGGAGACCGGCTCGATCGTGGTCGCACCGTCCTATCGGCTGGCCCCCGAGCATCCGTTCCCCGCGGCCGTCGAGGACGCCTGGGCGTCGCTGGAGTGGGTCGCGAAGCACGCCGTCGATCTGGGCGGGGACCCGTCCCGGATCGCGGTGATGGGTGACAGCGCCGGCGGCAACCTGGCAGCCGTGGTGTCCCTGATGGCACGTGATGCCGGCGGGCCGGCGGTGCGGGCCCAGGTGCTGATCTATCCGGCCGTGGAGATGTATGAGAAGTTCCCCTCCGAGGCGGCCAACGCCAACGGGCCGGTGCTCACCTCGACGCAGATGAGCACCTTCGGCCACCTCTACATGGGCTCGCGCTACGGCGACGAGTCCTGGCAGGCCTCTCCCCTGCGGGCCGCGTCGCACGCCGACCTGCCGCCGGCGCACATCATCACCGCGCTGCACGACCCGATCCGCGACCACGGCACTCGGTATGCGGAGGTGCTCCGCGCTGCCGGTTCGCCGGTCTCGCTGGTCGACTACGACACCGCGTTCCACGGTTTCATGTCGCTGCCCGGGGTCGCGCCGGCGGCGCCCGAGGCGCTCGCCGGGATCGTCGAGTTCCTGCGGGATATCGACCGAGGTAACTCGGTCAGCGGTCACTGACTTCGCGGAGTTCCACGAAGTCGGTGCGGGCTCACCGAGTCACCTCGGTGAGCATTCAGCCGATCTCGGCCGCGGCGAGGTGAGCCGAGCCGATGGTGGCGGGAATCCCTACGCCGTCGTAGGAGGCTCCGGCGAGGGCCAGACCGGGCACCCCGCGGAGTCCCTGCCGGATCCGGGCGACGCGGTCGAGGTGACCGACCGGATACTGCGGGAGCCCGTCGGGCCAGCGCTGGACGTGCACGTCGGTCGGCGCAGCGGTGATGGCGGCGATCCGCTCGAGAGCAGCCAACGAGTCGGCGATCAGGCGGTCGTCGTCGTCCGAGGGCGGCTCGCCGTGGCGCCCGATGGAGGTACGCAGATAGTTGCCGCGCTCCCCCACCCACGCCCACTTGGCGAAGGAGAAGGTGGACGCCTTGATCGCGCACTCCTCGACCGGAGGGACGAGGAACCCGGACCTGCCGGCCAGCTCCGCGGGAAGCTCGGAGAAGGCGAAGGTGAGCACCGCGACGCTCGCGGTCTCGATCGCGGACAGCTCGTGTGCGACCGCCGGGGCGGTCGACCGGAGCAGCTTCGCGGCGACCGGAGCAGGGGTCGCGACCACCACCGCGTCGGCGGCCTCGACCTCGTCGCCGGTCTCGATCAGGAAGCCTTGCGGGGTCCTGGTGACGGTGTCGACCGGGGTGTCGAACCGGATGTCGAGGCCCTCGGCCAGCGTCGCGGGCAACCGGGACATCCCGCCGTCGATCCCGGCGAAGACCGGCACCGTGGAGGTCGGGAGCGCGGCGGCGGCCTCCAGCAGCGACCCCTTCTCGGCGAGCATGAACAGCTGCGGGGCGGCCGCCTTCACCGAGATCGCGCGGGCGTGGCCGGCGTAGACCCCCGCCAGCAACGGGTCCGCCAGCCGGTCGGCCGTCTCGTCCCCGAAACGGGACGCGATGAAGTCGCCGACCGAGATGTCCTCGTCCGTCTTCGCAGGTGGGAGCGTGGGTTCGCGGCGTACGACCTCCAGGGTCTCCGCGGAGAGCAGACCCGAGGACTCCAGCGCGGCCAGGTCGAGGGGTACGCCCATGATCGAGCGTGGGATCGGCCGCAGCGCGCCGCGCGACCAGATCGACGACTTCGCCTCCGTCGGGTGCACGACCTCGAGCCCGATCTCCCGGGCCAGCGAGACGCCCTCCGGCCGGCGGTTGAGCATCGCCTCGGCACCGACGTCGACCAGCTGCCCGGCGACGGACTCCCCGCGGATCTTTCCTCCGACCCGGTCCGAGGCCTCCAGCACCGTGACCCGATGGCCCTTCAGCGACAGGTCGCGGGCCGCGGTCAGCCCGGCGATCCCTGCTCCGACGACGATGACACGCACACCTGCAGTCTCCCACCCGTGCCTGAGGCGATGCTGATGAGGTGGTCCGAGGTGGGCTGGTCAGGTGAGCTGCTCCACCGCCCGCTTGGCCTCCGCCAGCCCAACGCCGGTGGCCTCCCGATAGACCTTGATCGCCTCGATCTTCTTGCCCGCGCGCACCAGCGCGACGAACTCGTCCTGACGCGGCAGCGGCGGCTCCTCCAGCCCGGCCTGCTTCAGGAGCAGATCGACCTTGTCCTCGAGCCGGTTCAGCCGACGGGTGAGCTCCGTGCGAGTCCTGGTCGACGACGACTCGATCACGACGTAGAGCAGGACCAGACCGGCGAGGGCTACGATTCCGAAGACATCCACAGCCGAACCCTAGTGCCGAGGCGTCACCCCCGTCGGCCGAGTTGGCACCGGGATGCCATCTCGGCCGACGTACGTGACGCCTCGGCCGACGTAGCCGACGCCTCGGCCGGGTGGGTCAGCTGGCCAGCTTTCCGAAGTTGGAGCGGTGGAAGACCAGGGGCTGGCCGGCGCCGTGGTCGGCGGCGTGGAGCTGGAGGAGCACGACGACGTGGTCACCGGCCTCGACCTCGCGGTAGACGGTGCAGTCGAAGCGGGCGAGGCCCTCGTCCATGGTCAGGGCCCCGTCGACGGTCTCGCTGACGACCAGCCCGTCGAACCGGGAGCCGACCGGACCGGCGAGCTGGCGGCAGACCTCGCCGTGGTGCTCGGCGAGGACGGTGACGCCCAGGTGCGAGGAGCGCCGTAGGTCGGGCCACGTCTTCGAGGTCCGGGCCACGGAGAAGGAGACCAGGGGCGGGTCCAGGGACACCGAGGTGAACGACGACGCGGCCAGGCCGACCGGACGGCCGTCGACCACCGCGGCGACCGCCACCACCCCGCTGGGGAAGACCCCGAAGGCCTGCCGCAACGCGGCCGGGTCGAGATCCTGATTCGTACGCAGCGGACTCGTCATCACGCCACCACCCTTCTCGCGGGCACTGCCCGCGCCTCGTCCACCGCCGTGTCCCGCAGCCTCTCGCCACGGGTCTCCGGCAGCAGCCACATGCAGGTCAGACTGATCGCGGCGACCACGACGTTGTAGCCGGCCACCCACCACAGCGAGCGGTCATCGGAGAGGGCCACCAGGGCGGCCGCGATCAGCGGCGTCAGCCCGGAGGCCACCACTCCTGAGATCTGGTAGAGCGCGTTGAGCGCGGAGAACCGGTAGCGGGTGTCGAACAGCTCGCTCCAGAAGGCCGCCAGCGGCCCGTAGACGGTGCCGTAGACCAGGCCCAGCCCACCGATGAAGGCCGCCACCGACGGCACCACGGCCCCGGACTGGACCGCGGCCGCGACCGGGAAGGCGATCACCAGACCGAGCACGGCACCGACCGTGTAGACCGGCCGCCGCCCGAACCGGTCGCTCAGCGCCCCGGCGACGACGGTCGTGACCACACCCAGCAGCGCGCCGGCCATGATCGCGTTGAGCACCACCGACCGGCTCAGGCCGGCGTCCGCCACCGCGTAGGAGAGCAGGAAGACCGAGTAGAGGTTGTAGGTGAAGCCCTCCACGAACCGGGTCCCCATCCCGAGCAGCAGCGTGCGCGACTGACGCCGGAAGAGCTCGCCGACCGGCAGCTTGGAGACCTTCTTCTCCGCCTGCACCTCCTGGAAGGAAGGCGTCTCCATGATCGAGAGCCGGATCCAGGCGCCGATGGCGAGCAGCACGATCGAGATCAGGAAGCAGACCCGCCAGCCCCACGCCAGGAACGCCGCATCAGGAAGCTGCGAGGCGATCGCGAACGCTCCTGAGGCGAGCACCAGCCCGCCCGGCACGCCGATGTGCGCGAAGCTGCCGTAGAGCCCACGCCGGCCATGCGGCGCGAACTCGGTGGCGAGCAGTACCGCCCCGCCGTACTCGCCCCCGACGCCGATCCCCTGCAGGATCCGGAGCACCACGAGCGCGATCGGGGCGAGCACCCCGATGGAGTCGTACGTCGGGAGCAGCCCGACCAGGGACGTACCGACGCCCATGATCACGAGCGTCCAGATCAGCATGGTCTTGCGGCCGATCCGGTCGCCGAAGTGCCCGAAGACCAGGCCACCGACGGGGCGGGCCAGGAACCCGACGGCGAAGGTGCCGAAGGAGGCGAAGGTCGCGGCGGTGCCGCTGAGCCCGTTGAAGTAGAGCTTGTCGAAGACGAGGCCGGCCGCGGTGCCGTAGAGGAAGAAGTCGTACCACTCGATGGTCGCGCCGACCGAGGCCGCGAGCGCGACCCGCTTCGGGTTGGCGGTGGCTGCAGACATGCGGATCCTCGCTACTGGGCGGCGGCGCCGAAGGGCACCGCTGCCCCTCGGCCGGCGACAGGGGCGGGGTGGGACCACAGTCCCCGGCGCGCGAGCTCGGGCAGGACGCCCTCGCCGAACCAGTAGGACTCCTCCAGGTGCGGGTAGCCGGAGAGCACGAACTCGGTGATCCCCACCGCGTGATAGGCCTCGATCAGGTCCGCGATCTCGGTGTAGGAGCCGACCAGCGCGGTCCCGGCGCCGCCGCGGACCAGCCCGATGCCCGCCCACAGGTTGGGGTGGATCTCGAGCCCGTCGCGGGAGCCCTGGTTGAGCTCCAGCATCCGCCGCTGGCCCTCCGAGACGCTGCGGGAGAGCCCCGCCTGGACACGCGCGATGTCCTCGTCCGAGATGTTCTCGAGCAGCCGGTCGGCCTCGGCCCAAGCGGCCGCGGAGGTCTCGCGGGCGATCGAGTGCAGCCGGATCCCGAAGCGGAGCTCGCGCCCCCGGTCGGCGGCCAGCTTCTGCACGCGTCCGATCTTCTCGGCGACCGCCGCCGGCGGCTCGCCCCAGGTCAGGTAGACGTCGGCATGCTCGGCGGCGACCTCCAGCGCGGCCGGCGAGGAGCCGCCGAAGTAGACGTCCGGGACGGGCGTCGGCCGCTGCTCGAGCCGGGCGTCCTCCACCGAGAGGTGCTTGCCGGAGAAGGTCACCGTCTCCCCCGCCCACAGCCGGCGGACGATGTGCAGGAACTCCCCGCACCGCTCGTACCGCTCGTCCTTGGCCAGGAAGTCGCCGTACATCCGCTGCTCGTGGTCCTCACCTCCGGTGACGACGTTGAGGAGCAGCCGCTGCTCGGACAGGTTCTGGAAGGTGCCCGCCATCTGCGCGGCCAGATAGGGCGAGACCGAGTCGGGCCGGAAGGCGACCAGGAACTTCAGCCGCTCGGAGAGCGTGCTGAGCATCGCGGTCGTCACCCAGGCGTCCTCGCACCATGCCCCGGTCGGCGTCAGCGCCGCCTCGAAACCGAGCTGCTCGGCGCTGCGGGCGATCTGGCCGAGGTAGGGCACCGTCGCCGGACGGCCCGAGGCCAGCGCGCTGACACCGTGACCGCCGCCGATCACGTGACGGCCGTCGCCGCCGTTGGTCGGGAGGAACCAGTGGAACTTGAGACGCTCGCTCATTGCTGCCTTTCGAGTGGGATGGAGGGGATGTCAGATCTGGCCGTGGCGCGGTGGCGGGGTGGCGTCGACGGCCCAGCGCCCGAGGTGCTGGACCTTCCAGGCGGCCGGATCGTGGAGCGTGTGGGTGCGTGCGTTGCGCCAGTGGCGGTCGAGGTTGATCGACGTCAGAGCCGCCCGCGTGCCAGAGACCTCGAGCAGCCGGCTGGTGACGTCGACAGACACCTTCGCGGTCGACGCGCGGGCGGCCGCCACGGCCAGGCTCGCCTCCGCGGCCGACGCCTCGGTGAGGTCCGCATCGGCCTCGTCCACGCGTCGCGCCGCCTCGGCGAGGAGCGCCTCGGCGCTGCGTACGGCCAGCTCCATCTCGCCGAAGGCCTGGACGACCAGCGGGTCCTGTGCCGCCGTCTCGGCGCCGGCGAACGCGACGGCGTCGGCGTAGGGGCGAGACTTCGTGCGTACGAACTCGGAGGCCTCGTCCAGCGCGCGCCGGGCGATCCCGGCGTCGATGGCCGCGTGCAGCAGCTGAGCGAAGGCGCCGTAGGTCGTCGGCACGTCGAAGGTGACCGAGAACGGCGTCACCCAATCGTCCGATACGGGAACGTTTGTGAAGCGAACTGTTCCAGACCCAGTCGTACGCTGCCCGACGGCGTCCCAGTCGTCGACGATCTCCACCCCGTCGGTGCCGGTGCGGACCCAGGCCACGTGCAGCGGCCCGTCGACGTCGAGGTGGGTCAGCACCGCGAGGTAGTCGGCGAAGAGCGAGCCGGTGCAGTAGAACTTCTCGCCGTTCAGCAGCCACTCGCCCTCCTCACGGGCAGGCGTGAGGGTCGTCCGGATGTCGCGCACGTGCTTCGTCCCGAACTCCGACTGCGCGTTCGCGACCAGCGCCCCGGCCCGCACCTCGCTGTAGATCCGCTGCTGCTGCTCGCGCGTGCCGTTCAGCCGGAGCTGGTTCAGGAAGACGAAGTGGCTGTGCGGGACCTGGCCGACGTTGGGATCACCCCACGAGACCAGCCGGAACACCTCCGCCACGGTCGTGGCCGGCAGCGCCGGACCGCCGAACTCGAGCGGCACGGTGAGCGCGCCGAGCCCGGCGGCGGCGTACGCCTTGACCTGGTCGTAGGGCAGCGCCCTGACCCGGTCGCGTCCGCCGTCGCCGAGCGCGAGCTCGTTGGCCAGCCGCCTCGCCACCAGCGGCGCGGTCTCGGCGTCGAGCCGGGCGATCTCCGTCGTGCTCAAGCCACGGACTCCAGCTGCTGCGCCTCGAGCTCGCGCACGATCGGCAGGACGCGCTGACCGAAGTACTCCACGTCCTCGAGGTAGTGCAGGAAGCCGCCGAGGATCAGGTCGGCGCCGGCCCGCTTGAGCTCGACGATCCGCTCGGCGACCTGCTCGGGCGTGCCGATCAGCCCGGTCCGGAAGCCGTCGTTGTACTGCACCAGGTCCTCGAAGGTGGAGTCCTGCCACATCCCGGTCTTGTCGCCGGTCGACTGCCCGGCCTGCTTGACCGCGGACCCGAAACCCTCGACGGCCTCACGGTCGGCCTTGTCGATGATCTCCCTGACGGTGTCGCGCGCCTCCTTCTCGGTGTCGCGGGCGACGATGAAGCCGTTGATGCCGAACCGGACCCGGCGACCCAGCGGCTCGGCGACCGCGTTGACGTCCTTGATCTGCGCGGCCAGGCCGTCGGGGGTGTTGCCGTTGGCGAAGTACCAGTCCGAGACCCGGCCGGCCATCGCCTTGGCGTCGGAGGAGTTGCCGCCCTGGAAGATCTCCGGGTGCGGCCGGCCCTCGCTGGCCAGCGGCTTCGGCTTGAGGTCGAAGTCGTGCAGCCGGTAGAAGTCGCCGTTGAGCTCGGCGGCGTCGCTCGTCCAGATCTCGCGCAGGTAGCGGATGAACTCCTCCGAGCGGCGGTAGCGCTCGCCGTGCTCGAGCCACGGCTCGCCGAGCTTGGTGAACTCGTCCTTGAACCACCCGGAGACGACGTTGACGGCCGCCCGTCCGCCGGAGATGTGATCGGCCGTGGCCAGCCACTTGGCGAGTACGCCGGGCTGCCACAGTCCCGGGTGGACGGCGGCGATCACCTTCAGCCGCTCCGTCGCCAGCAGCAGCGCGAGGGAGAACGAGGTCGACTCGTGCTGGTAGGCCGCGCCGTAGGAGGCGATGTAGCGCACCTGGGAGAGGGCGTACTCGAAGCCGTTCTTCTCGGCCAGCTGCGCGAGCAACTTGTTGTAGTCGTAGCTCCAGTCGGTGCGCTGCTCGATCTTGCTCACCACCAGGCCGCCACTGACGTTGGGCACCCAGTAGGCGAACTTCAGGGGCTCGGTTGCCGGTGAAGTCATGCTGGTCTCCTTGGATCACGAATGTCTACTAAACTTATCTGATTAAACGAAGGACGGGACCGGATCTTCCGATGTGGACCACCGGAAGACCCGATCCCGTGATAGGCACCGCCTATCAGGCGGCGCGGGGGCGAGAGGCCCTGCAGATCACCGAGGGCCGGCTCACGTGTACCAGGTCGGCGCGGGAATCTCCCCGAGCAGCGCATAGCGCCCGACCTCGGCCCGCTTGTGCGCCACCGGGTCGTGCAGCGAGTGGGTGCGGATGTTGCGCCAGAAGATGTCCAGGCCGACCTTGTTGGAGGTCGCCCGGGCACCCGTGAGGTCGTAGACCTTGGTGCCGATCTCGAGGCCGGCGTCGATCGCGACCTGCTTGGCCGCCGCGATCACGACCGCGGCCTCGCCACGCTCCTGCTCGGTGACCTCGTCGGCATGCGCGTTGATCGCCTCGATCAGGCCCGCCGCCCGCTCGGCCAGCGCCTGGGCCGCCCACAGCTTCGAGGTCAGGTCGCCGTACGTCTCCTGGATGTAGAACTCCTCGCTGCCCTTCTCCTTGACATCACCGGCGTAGGGCCAGGCGCGGGTCGTGTCGCGGGTGTAGGTCGCGGCGGTCGTCAGCGCACCCTCGGCGATGCCGAGGTAGAAGTTGGTGAAGATCAGCTGGATGATCGGCACGTTGAGCGTGTTGTAGACCCGCGGGACGAACTCGTACGTCCCGTCCTCCTGCTTCACATAGCCGGCCGCCGACTCCCACGGGACGCGTACGCCGTTGATCTCGACAGCGCCGGACTCGGTGAGCCGCTGACCGAGGTTGTCCCAGTCGCCGGCGAAGACGATGGCCTCCTGCTGGGTCGGGACGATCGCGAAGACATGCTTCTCGGTGTCTTCGATGACACCTTCGAGAACGGTCAGGTCAGAGATCCGCCCGCCGGTCGAGAACGACTTGCGGCCGGTGAAGACGAGCTCGTCGCCCTCGATCCTGATCACCAGGTCGTCGTCGCGCGGGTTGACCGCGCCGCCGAAGAAGAAGTTGTTCTCGGTGTAGAGCTGCTCGACGGCGGCGATCTGCTCCGGCGAGCCGACCAGCCGCGCCGCCCAGGCCCAGAGGTAGTGGTAGCCGAGCAGCTGCCCGATCGAGCCGTCGCCCGCGGCGACCGCCCGGACCACGCGCAGCGCGGTCGTCCAGTCCTGACCGGCGCCGCCGTGCTCGACCGGACCGAGCAGGGTGACCAGGCCGCTCTCCTTGAGCAGGTTCACCTCGTACGTCGGGACCTGGTTGGCCCGGTCGCGGGCGACCGCGTCCACGGAGAGGCGGGTGGCCACCTCGCGTGCCCGGTCGACCCAGCCCTCGGGAGTGGTGGGTGCCGCATCGAAATCCACGGCCTTGCGTACTGCCTCGGTGGTCATCGCGCCCTCTCAGTCTTGCGTCGTGGAACCTTGCATCCTTAGTCGACTAAGTTAGTAGAGAATGAGCGAGTGGGCGCCGGATGGACACCAGCGATCACCGATCACCCGCTCGGGATGACCGATCACCTCTCCAAGGGAGTGACATGAGGATCGAGCAGCTGGAGTACATCGCGGCCGTGACGCAGCACGGCTCGCTGCGCCGCGCGAGCGAGCAGCTCCACATCTCCCAGCCGGCCCTGAGCGAGGCGATCACCAAGCTCGAGCGCGAGCTCGGCGTGACCTTGCTCGACCGGCGCCGGGCCGGCGCCCGGATCAGCCGCGAGGGCCAGGACCTGCTGCACTCCATGTCCGACGTGCTCGAGGCCGTCGCCCGGCTGCGCCTGGCCGCGGGCGACCAGCACGCCGGGATCAGCTCGGTCCGGGTCGGCACCGTCCACGCCGGCACCTCGACGGTGCTGCTCCCGACCCTGCGGAGGTTCGGCGACAGGCACCCACGCACGAGCGTCGAGGTGCGCACCATGGTGCAGGAGGACATCTACGTCGCCCTGGCCGAAGGCACGATCGACATCGGTCTGGTCAACCTTCTCGACGGCGACGACCTACCACCGACGGTCGAGGGCACCATGCTTCTCCACGGGCGGCCGATCGTGGTCCTGCCCGCCGGCCATGCGCTCACCTCTCGCGAGGAGATCACCGTCGAGGAGCTCCGCGAGGAGCCGTTCGTCGGCATGCGCTCGGGCTACCTGATGTACCGCTTCGCGCACCGCGTCTTCGGTCGCGAGCTCCCCCACCACTGGCACGCCACCGACGGCGCCGAGATGGGCAAGATGATGGTCGGCGAGGGCCTCGGGCTCACCCTCCTGCCCGACTACAGCGTCGTCGGCGACCCGCGCGAGACGGGCGGGCACATCACCGTACGTCCCCTCGCCGGGGACCGCTCCCGGGTGACGATGGTCGCGGTGCAACGACACAACGCGCGTACGACATCGGGGGCGCGCAGCCTGCTCGACCTGCTCGCCGAGGTGGCCGCCCGCTCTCAGCCCTCGGTGGGCTCGTAGCTCTGCACGAACTCCGTCAGCCGGGCGAGCTGGTCGGGGTCGGTGCTCGGGATGACGCCGTGGCCGAGGTTGAAGACGTGGCCCTTGGCCCGCCGCCCGGTCTCGATGATCTTCCCGGCCTGCTCCAGCATGACCTCGGTGGGCGCGAAGACGAGGGCGGGGTCGAGGTTGCCCTGGACGCCGAAGCCGTCGCCGAGCTGGTCTATCGCCCAGTCCAACGGGGTGCGCCAGTCGACGCCGACGACCTCGGCACCTGCGCTGCCCATCAGCGGGAGGAGCATGGCGGAGTTGACGCCGAAGTGGATCCGCGGGACACCGAGCTCGCCGATCCGGGACATCACCTCGGCGGAGTGGGGCAGCACGTGACGCTCGTAGTCGGCGGGCGTGCAGGCACCGGCCCAGGAGTCGAAGAGCTGCACCGCGGATGCACCCGCACGGACCTGGACCTCGAGGAACGCGGCGGAGATCCCGGCGATCTTGCGCATCAGGGCCTCCCACACGTCGGGAGCGCCGAACATGAGCGCCTTGGTCTTGGCGTACTCCTTCGAGGGGCCGCCCTCGACCAGGTAGGAGGCGACGGTGAACGGGGCGCCGGCGAAGCCGATCAGCGGGGTGCCGCCGTTGATGCCTCCGAGCTCGCCGACCAGGGTCTGTACGGCCTCGGTGATGTAGGGGACGTGCTCCGGGGTCAGGTCCGGGATCGCCTCGACGTCGGCCATGGTGCGTACGGGGTCGGCGACCACGGGGCCCACACCGGGCTTGATCTCGAGGTCGACCCCGACCGCCTTCAGCGGCAGCACGATGTCGGAGAAGAAGATGGCCGCGTCGACCCCGTAGCGGCGTACGGGCTGGAGGGTGATCTCGGTGATCAGCTCGGCGTTCTGGCAGGACTCGAGCATGCCGATGCCCTCGCGCACCTTCAGGTACTCGGGCAGAGAGCGGCCGGCCTGACGCATGAACCACACCGGCGTACGGCTCGGCTTTTCTCCTGCGAGGGCCTGCAGGAACGGGGAGGATGCGAGTGCCACCTGGCAATGGTCCCATCCGGTGCGGCGTGTACGCACATCGCGAATCGTGCAGAAGACATACGCTGTTCACATGGTCGTCCGTGGAGAGTCGCGTCCCGCCGCGGGGCCGGAGAGCGGTCCTGCCGTGTTCCGGTCCGCCGCGGCCGGAATGCGCGCCGCGACCTTCCGGCCCGAGGTGCTCGCCGAGGAGATGCCAGCGCCGCAACGGATCGCTCCGTACGCCGCGGCCCTGTCGGCCGATGTGACCGTCGGCGACGTCGACGTGGCCACCGGACGGCTGATCCTGCTGCACGACCCGGACGGCAACGACGCCTGGGGCACGGTGCACGGACTGCCCGGAACGTTCCGGCTGGTGGCGTACGCCCGGGCCGACATCGACGTCGAGCACATCAGCGACCCGCTGCTGGGCGAGGTCGGCTGGTCCTGGCTGCTCGACGCCCTGTCCGGTCACGGCGCCTCGCACGTCGCGGCGGCCGGCACCGTGACCCGAGTGGCGACCGAGTCCTATGGCGGGATGGCCGACGAGGACGGCACCGCCCAGATCGAGATCCGCGCCTCCTGGACACCGGTGGGGACTGCCTCGGGCGACCTGGACCTGCGACCGCACACCGAGGCGTGGGGCGAGCTGCTCTGCACGGCCGCGGGACTTCCTCCGGTGCCGGAGGGCGTCACCGTCATACCGAGCCGGCGAGGGCAGCGAGGCGCGTGATCGAAGAGAACACCGAGGCCGCGACGGGGCCGGACACACCTGAAGATGCTGCTCCGGCGCCACTGCTGACCCTGCGCGACGGGCTGCCTCCGGTGACCGACACCGACGAGGGCCTGGCCAAGGCCGCCGCGGCCATCGCCGCCGGGACCGGGCCGGTGGGCATCGACGCCGAGCGCGCCTCGGGCTACCGCTACTCCAACCGCGCCTACCTGATCCAGCTGCGCCGCGAAGGCTCCGGGATCTGGCTGATCGACCCGATCGAGCTGACCACCATGCAGCCGCTGGTCGAGGCGCTCGAGGGCACCGAGTGGATCCTGCACGCCGCCACCCAGGACCTCCCCTGCCTCAGCGACCTCGGCCTGCACCCTTCGGCTCTGTTCGACACCGAGCTCGCGGGCCGGCTGCTCGGCTACCCGCGGGTCGGGCTCGGCACCCTGGTCGAGACGGTGCTGGGCTTCACCATGCTCAAAGAGCACTCCGCGGCCGACTGGTCCACCCGACCGCTGCCGGACGCCTGGCTCGAATACGCGGCGCTGGACGTCGAGGTGCTCGTCGAGCTGCGCGACGCGCTGGCCGACGAGCTCGTCGCCGCGGGGAAGGACACCTGGGCCCGCCAGGAGTTCGACTGGCTGCGCGGCTTCGAGGCGCCGGTGCGTACGGATGCCTGGCGGCGCACCTCCGGCATGCACCGCGTCCGCGGCCGCCGCGGTCTCGCCGCGGTGCGTGAGCTCTGGACCGAGCGCGACCGGATCGCGCAGCAGCGTGACGTCACCCCGAGCCGGATCATCCCCGACGCCGCGATCGTGGCCGCCGCGCAGGACCTTCCTCAGGACAAGGCCGCACTGCTCGGGCTGAAGGGGTTCCACGGCCGCGGTGCCGAGCGCTACGCGACCTCGTGGGTCAAGGCGCTCAACCGCGCGGTCACGATGGACGAGGACGAGCTTCCGGTGCGTTCGCCGCGCGCCGATGGTCCTCCCCCGCCGCGCGCGTGGGCCGACAAGGACCCCGCCGCCGCACGTCGGCTCACGCTGGCTCGCGAGTCCGTCAACGCGCTCGCCGAGGCCCGCAACCTGCCCGCCGAGAACCTGCTCACCCCCGACTTCCTGCGCCGCGCCATGTGGACACCCCCGGAGACCCGCGACCCCGGCGCCCTCCTCGACGGCATCATCGAGATCCTCTCCGGCTTCGGCGCCCGCGGCTGGCAGATCGCCCTCACCGCCCCCCTCCTCACCGACGCCGTCCTGCACGCAGAGACGAACTGAGCGAGGTCGAGCGGCGAGCTTGCTCATCCGCTCGCGCCGAGCGAGGGAGTGACCGCGCGAAGCGCGGATATCGAGTCCTGATCCCGGACCCAAAGCCTGCCGAGGCGTCAGCCCCGTCGGCCGAGGCGTCACTCGCGTCGGCCGAGGTGGCACCGTCGTGACGCCTCGGCCGACCGTAGTGACCTCTCGGCCGACGTACGCGACGCCTCGGCTGGGGTGCCTAGGAGCTGGGTGAGGTGGAGGGGGACGGGGAGTTCGACGGGGTGAGCTGGGGGAAGACGGTCTTGGAAAGCTCGTCGATCTGGACCGCGAAGTCCTCGACCTGGTCGGGCTCGGTGGCCGCGAACGAGCCGCGGACGGCGACGGCGGCGACCTTCTGGAGCTGAGCGAGCTGGGTGGCCTCGGGGAGGACCTGCATGTCGCGCACGGTGTCGGTGAAGATGCGGGCGTTCTTGGGATTGCGCTCGGGCTGGGTGAAGACCGGGGCGTAGCCGACCTCGGAGTTGACCGGCACGAAGTGGCCGGTGCGGACCATCTTCACGACCGACTCGGTCGAGATGAGGTAGGTGAGGAAGTCGGCGGTGGCGTCGGGATCGGCGGCCTCCGAGCCCATGCAGAGGCCGGCGTAGTCACCGGTGGTGCCGTTGCCGCCCGGCATCGGCATCACGTCCCACTCCATCCCCTCGGTCGCCCGAAGGTCTGAGACCAGCGAGCGGTCGCCGGCCAGCGCGACCAGGCGGCCCTCCTTGAAGGCCTGGAACGGAGTGCGGCCGTGGAGGTCCTTCGGGGTGGCCAGCACGTTGGGCTTGGTGAGCGTCTCGACCAGGTCCTCGTAGGCGCCGGCCGAGTCCTCCAGCGCGGTGGTCGTCGGGGCCAGCGGGTCGTCGAAGAGGGTCGCACCGGCACCGGCGAGCCAGGGCAGGAGCGCGGAGAGGTTCTGCTCGACGTAGGTGCCCCGGACACCCTTGTGATGCTCGGTGGCGTAGGTCATCACCGAGCCGAACTGCTCGAGCGTCCAGCCGCGCAGCGAGCCGTCGGCGCGGACGGTGGGCGTGGGCAGGCCCTCGTCCTTCATGGCGTCGAAGTCGATCAGCCCGGTGTTGACGTAGACCACCTGCGGCGAGACGGAGTAGGGCATGCACTCGAGTCGGCGCTCGACGGAGAAGTCCTCCATCGCCTCGCGGGAGTACTTGTCGCCGAAGTCGACGTTGCGGGCCTCGAGCAGGGTGTCGACCGGCTGGATCCGCTTGTCCTCGGCGAACATGCCGACATCGGCACGCGGAGTGAGCACCACGTCGACCTTCTCGCCGCTGCTGACCGCCGCGGCGAGCTGGTCAGCGGTCGGCCAGGACTTCACCTCGACGGTGACGTTGGGGACCTGCTGGGTGTATTCGGCGGCCAGCTGCTTGTAGGTGTCGACCAGCGTCTTGTGGCCGGAGACCCCGAAGACGAGCTTCACCTTCGCCGGCGCCTTCGTCGCGGTGCTCGGCGAGGGCTTCGAGGCCGGATCACCGCCGCAGGCGGCGAGGGACGCCGAGAGAACCGTCACCAGAAGCGCCGTTGCCAACCGCGTGCGCCGCACCATTTCCTCCATCTCAACACCAGGACCGGGTCTGTGATCGAACCACAGACCCGGTTTACCAGCGATTCACTTTACGATACGTACCTGGACGCTTCCTGAGAAAGCACAGCCTGAGAAGGCGGTCAGGGCTGCCTCCGGGCGGGCCTCAGGCGAGGTGATCGCGTGCGGCCTTGATCACATCCTCGAAGATCTCCTTCGCCAGCACATCGCCCTCACGGCGTATGTCTGCGGGATCCATCCGGATCAGCCGGTCCAGGCGCACCTCGGAGGGCCGGCCCTGGCGGTCCCAGCCGCCGGTGCCGACATCCATCCAGTGCCGGCCGTGCCGGGCCTCCTGGGCCTCGTCGCGGTCATGGTCCTTGCTGGTCAGCATCAGGCAGAGGAGTACGCCGGCCCTCTGCCCGATCACGAGCACCGGCCGGTCCTTGCCCTGGGTCTCGTCGTCCTCGTAGGGAACCCAGCCCCACACGACCTCGCCCGGGTCGGCGTTGCCGTCGCCGATCTCGGGATCGTAGGAGATGGCGCCCTCGCGCGGTGCGGGCTGGGTGTCGGTCACTTCGGCTCCTCGGTCGGTGGCTGCGTGGCCGCCCGCCCCGAGGAACATCGAAAAAGTAGATGAACACGCCGGACCGGGAGCGCCTCACGGCGCAAGGCCGCTCGTAGCGGCTGAAGTTGGGACCCGGGGCTGCCGCAGCCCGACGTGTTCGGGCACCAGTGTAACGGTGCCGCCAACCTCTGCCGCATCAAAGCGAACAGGAGGCTACAGCACCTCAGATCAGCCGGTGATCCAACTCGGCATGTCCCGCGGCCTCCAGTTGCTCGGAGAGCTGCAGCATGTTGCGTACGTCCTTGGCGGCCGCATCCGGGTCCAGGGCCGCCCGCCCGGCGGCGATGACGCGGGCGAAGGCCGCGGCGCGGAGGAGCACCACGGCGAAGTCGCTGCCGGCGATGCCGCGCAGCACCTCGTCGACCATCGCCTTGAGCTCCTCCGGCCCCGGAGGGTCCGCGACGCCGGCCACGACCTGCGCGACCTGGGCCTTCGCCCGCCCGGCCTCGAACTCCCGCGCGGCACCGACCGGGTCGGCGTAGACCCAGCTGCGGAGCAGGTAGAGCCGCCACAGGCAGCCGGCCAGCGACTCGGCCGGTGAGTTCGACCAGACCTCTGCGATCGTCTCGATGCCCTCGGACTCGGCCAGGTGGAGGATCCGCTCGGCGACCGCCGGATCCTCGCTCTCCCGCGCGCCGCGCACGAGCGCGGTCGCCGCCGCGTCGGCCGCCTCCTGCACCAGCGCAGGGTCGTTGCCCCCGAGGAGGGAGTCGAAGAAGCCGTCCCCGGGACGTATCGGCGAATGAAACTCTCTGGGCATCAGATCGAGGGTAGCGGGCAGCGCCCCCGTGTAACACGTCGTTCGTAGGACTACTCGCCCTATCGGATAGGGCGAGTAGTCCTACGAACGACGTGTTACACCGCTGCAGCGCTCAGCCGAGCAGCTTGCGGATCCGCGCGTCCGAGACCTTCTCGGCGGTGCCGAGATGCTGGGCCCAGAGCTGGACGCGGTATTCCTCGAGCATCCACCGCACCTGCCGCAGCCGCGGCCCGGGCGGCCGGCCCTCGGCCAGCGCCTCGACCTGGTGCAGGTAGGCGTCCTGGAGGGATGCGATCCGGTCGTGGGTCGCGCGGTCGGCGCGCAGGTCGGCGTCGAGCTTGCGGCGACGCTCGACGATGGCCCTCAGATAGGTCGGATAGCGCCTGATCTGCTGAGCGCCCGCCTCGGCGACGAACCCGCGGTGCACCAGCCGCGCGAGCTGGTCCTTCATGTCGGTCAGTGCGGGGAGCTGGAACATGTCGGCCCGGCCGGAGAGGGCCTTGTCGGTCTCACGGTAGGCCTCGAGCGCCCGCATCACGTCGGCCAGGACGGCACGGACGGCCGAGACCAGGTCGGCCGGCGTGCCCGCGGCGGCCAGCACCGCCTCGTACGCCTCGAGCGTCCGCGGCGACGGACGGGCATCGACCAGCTGGCGGACGACGGCGGCGCGGCAGTCCTCGACGAGCTCGGCGGCGCTGGGATAGGGCGACCCGGCCAGCGCGAGCTTCTCCATGGTGGAGAGCCCGTCGACGACCTGCTTGCCGACGTCCGGCAGGGCCAGGAGCAGCAGCCGGACGACACCGAGGCGGTGGCGCGCTTCAGCCTCCTCGGCGGAGCCGGCGACGACGAGACCGACCGTGGTGCCCTCGTCGGAGAGGCACGGGAAGACGGTGACCTCATGACCGGCACGCTTCTCGGTGACCGTGGTGGCGATGTCACCGAAGACCCAGCTCGTCTCGCCGGTGCGGGTGTGACCGGCCGACGCCGCGACCTCGGCGATGGCCGCCTTGAACTCGCCCTCGAGCGGCGCCTTGAGCGCGTCGAGGTCCTTGCCCTTCGCGGTCTCCTTGCCGTCCTCGCCGACGACCCGGTAGGTCGGCCGCAGGTGCTCGGGCACCTTGGCCCAGTCCCACGCCTCGCGCGGGATGTGCACGCCCGCGGTCGAGCGCGCCCAGCGCTCCAGCGCGGTCAGCAGCGGCTCCTCCCCCGGCGGCGTCTCCTTCAGGAAGGCACGCGCCTTGTCGGGAGCGGGCACGAAGCTGACCCGCAGCTGCTTGGGCAGCGACCGGATCAGTGCGGTCACCAGCTCCTCACGCAGCCCCGGCACCAGCCAGGAGAAGTCGTCGGCACCGACGCGGTTCAGCGTCGCGACCGGGACATCGATCGTCAGCCCGTCGTCGGCCGCACCCGGCTCGAACTGGTAGCTCAGGTCGAAGGTCAGCGGGCCTGCGTCCCACGAGGCCGGGAAGTCGCTCTCGGTCACCTCGCCGGCGGCGTCGTTGGTGAGCATCGAGAGGTCGAAGGTGAGCAGGTCGGGACTCTCGCGGCGCGCGGTCTTCCACCACTGGTCGAAGTGTGCGCCGGACACGATGTCCGCCGGCAGCCGGCGGTCGTAGAAGTCGAAGAGCGCGTGCTCGTCGACGACGATGTCGCGGCGCCGGGCGCGGTGCTCGAGCTCCTCGGCCTCCTCCATCAGCTTCGCGTTGTCGCGGAGGAAGCGGTGATTCGTACGCCACTCCCCATAGACCAGCGCATGCCGGATGAAGAGCTCACGGGAGAGATCGGGGTCGATCTTGCCGAAGGCGACAGGGCGGTCGGCGACCAGCGGCACACCGTAGAGGGTGACCTTCTCGCGCGCCATCACGGAGGCGCGCTTCTGGGACCAATGCGGCTCGGAGTAGGTGCGTTTGACCAGGTCACGCCCGAGTCGCTCGGCCCATTCGGGCTTGATCGAGGCGTTCTGCCGGGCCCAGAGCCGCGAGGTCTCGACGAGCTCCGCCGACATCACGAACTGCGGGTTCTTCCGGTGCAGCGCCGAGCCGGGGAAGATCGCGAACTTCGTCCCGCGGGCGCCTTCGTACTCCCGCGGGCCGGGCCGGCGCCGGTCGCGTCCGGCGGCCGCGTCGGCCTTCTTGTCCCGCTCCTCCAGCGCTCCGATGTGCGAGAGCAGCCCGGAGAGGAGCGCCTGGTGGATGCCGTCGGCGTCGTAGGCGGCTTTGTCTTCTCCCTCGTCGTGACCGACCTCGCGGTGTCCCTTGCCGAGGTCGATCTTCATCTCCCGGCACACCTGCCGCAGCTGCGACTCCAGGTCCTGCCACTCCCGGACGCGTACGTAGTGCAGGAACTCCCGCTTGCACAGCCGCCGGAACGCCGAGGACGAGAGCTCGTGCTGCTGCTCCTTCAGATAGCGCCACAGGTTGAGCCAGGCGAGGAAGTCGGAGGTCTCGTCCTTGAACCGCGCGTGCAGCTGGTCGGCCTGCGCCTGCTCCTTGGGGTGGTCCTGCCCCGGCCGCTCCCGCGGATCCTGGAGCGAGAGCGCGGCCGCGACGACGATGACGTCGCGTACGCACCCGAGCCGCTCGGCCTCGAGCACCATCCGCGCCAGCCGCGGGTCGATCGGCAGCCTGGCCAGTCGCCGGCCCAGCTTCGTCAGCCGCTGCCCGCGCATCGCGCCGAGCTCCTCCAGCAGCTGTACGCCGGCGGTGATGTTGCGCCGGTCCGGCGCCTCCACGAACGGGAACCGGGCGATGTCACCCAGCCCGAGGGAGGCCATCTGCAGGATGACCGAGGCCAGGTTGGTGCGCAGGATCTCCGGGTCGGTGAACTCGGGTCGCCCGAGGTAGTCCTCCTCGGAGTAGAGCCGGATCGCGATGCCCGCCTCGACCCGCCCCGTACGTCCCGACCGCTGGTTCGCGGAGGCCTGCGAGATCGGCTCGATGGGCAGCCGCTGGACCTTGGTGCGTGCCGAGTAGCGCGAGATGCGGGCGACGCCGGTGTCGACGACGTACTTGATCCCGGGGACCGTCAGCGAGGTCTCGGCGACGTTGGTCGCGAGCACGATCCGGCGGCCGGTGTGGGGCGAGAAGACGCGGTGCTGGTCGGCGGCCGACAACCGCGAGAACAACGGGACGATCTCGACAAGACCGGTCGACGGACGTCCACGGTTGAGCCCCAGCGCATCGCCGAGAGCGTCGGCGGCGTC
The DNA here is from genome assembly GCF_044453405.1 of Nocardioides sp. NPDC051685. Taxonomy (NCBI): domain Bacteria; kingdom Bacillati; phylum Actinomycetota; class Actinomycetes; order Propionibacteriales; family Nocardioidaceae; genus Nocardioides; species Nocardioides sp. NPDC051685. The sequence goes on from NZ_JBITCR010000001.1 coordinate 154,861, forward strand.
CCGGATCTCCCGCTCGCCCGGCAGGAAGACGAGCACGTCGCCCGGCCCCTCGGCGGAGAGCTCCTTGACCGCGTCGACGATGGCCTCGGTCTGGTCGCGGACGACGACCTCGCCCTCTTCGTCCTCCTCGGAGAGCTCCATCAGCGGCCGGTAGCGGACCTCGACCGGATAGGTGCGACCGGAGACCTCGATGATCGGCGCCGGCTCACCCGTCCTCACGTCGGAGAAGTGGGCCGCGAACCGCTCCGGGTCGATCGTCGCCGAGGTGATGATCAGCTTCAGGTCCGGACGGCGCGGCAGCAGCCGACGCAGATAGCCCAGCAGGAAGTCGATGTTGAGCGACCGCTCGTGGGCCTCGTCGATGATGATCGTGTCGTAGCGGCGCAGGTCGCGGTCGCGTTGCAGCTCGGCGAGCAGGATGCCGTCGGTCATCAGCTTGATCCGGCTCGCGGCGGACGACTTGTCGGTGAACCGCACCTGATAACCGACGAGATCCCCGAGCGAGGTGCCGAGTTCGGAGGCGATCCGCTCCGCCACCGACCGCGCCGCGATCCGCCGGGGCTGGGTGTGCCCGATGATCCCGTTCGAGCCCCGGCCCATCTCCAGGCAGATCTTGGGCAGCTGCGTCGTCTTCCCCGACCCCGTCTCACCGGCGACGATCACGACCTGGTGGTCACGGATGGCCGCGGCGATGTCCTCGCGGCGCTGGGTGACCGGAAGCTCGGCAGGGTAGGTGATCGCCACGGAGACGGCGGCAGGCAGGTCGGTGGACATGAGGTCACCCATTCTCCCCCGGCGTACCCCTCGACCGCACATCGGTTTATCTCCCGCCCCCGCCCGCCAGATGGCGGGAGCGGTCGATGTGATTCCCGCCACAGGCCGGGTTCCGTGGACGATGGTCGCGGAGCAGGCTGGGACCACCCAGCGACGAAGGAGTGGCCATGACCGAGACGACCACCAGCGAGATCTTCCCCGACACCCCCATCCGGCCGCCGTTCGATCCCGAGCTCGTGCCGGTGCTCGACGCGGTGCGCCAGGCCCTCCCGACGTTCTCCGCGGAGACGCTGGAGGCGATGCGGCAGCAGACCGCCGAGGGCTTCCCCGGGATGGACCCGGTCGACCTGACCGTCGGCGGCGCGGTCCGGGTCGAGGAGCGGCAGGTCCCCGGCCCTGAGGGTGACCCGGACATCACGCTGCTGATCCTCCGGCCCGCGGCGGACGGCGCCGCGCTCCCGGCGATCTACCACACCCACGGCGGCGGGATGGTGGTCGGCGACCGCCGGTTCGGCGTGGAGACCTTCCTGTCGCAGGTGGCCGACGGCAGCGCCGTGGTGGTGTCGGTCGAGTACCGCCTCGCCCCCGAGCACCCGGACCCGGCTCCCGTGGAGGACTGCTACGCCGGTCTCGTCTGGACCGCGAAGAACGCCGCGGAGCTCGGCATCGACCCCGAGCGCATCATGATCGCCGGAGCCAGCGCCGGCGGAGGCCTCGCCGCCGGCACGGCCCTGCTCGCCCGCGACCGGGCCTTCCCGAAGCTGAGCCACCAGATCCTCATCTGCCCGATGCTCGACGACCGCCTCGAGACCCACAGCAGCCGGATGCTGGACGAGGAGGGGGTCTGGGACCGCAACTCCAACCTTTTCGGCTGGACGGCGCTGCTCGGCGATCGCCGCGGCGGCCCGGACGTCTCGCCGTACGCCGCACCGGCCCGCGCCGAGGACCTCACCGGCCTCCCGCGCACCTACATCGACACCGGCTCGGCGGAGTCGTTCCGCGACGAGACGCTGACCTACGCACGGCGGCTGTCCGAGGCCGGCGTCAGCGTCGACCTCCACATGTGGGGCGGCGGGTTCCACGGGTTCGACCTCATGGCCGGGCACACGGCGCTCTCCCGCGCCTCGGTCGCGACCCGCGACGAGTTCGTCCGCAGGGCCCTCGAGCGCTGATCCACTGGCCTGCTCGCCTCTGGTGGGCGAGAGTAGGCCAGGGAGGTCCAGGTGCGAGATCTGATCGGCAAGCTCGAGGTGGTCGACGACGACGCGGCCAGTGCGCTGCGCGTCATCGACCACTTCGACCGTCTCGTGGACGAGGGGTCGTCGACGGCCGCGGTCGTGCGCGCGGCGGCGGCGCTGGCCGGTTCCACCGCGGGTCTGCACGACGCCGCGCGCGGCGTCGTCAAGCGCTTCGCGGCCGACGGCCGCACCCTGACCGGCGAGACCGAGGGCGACTGGCACCACGAGCCGGTCCCCGGCCAGCCCGGCTCCTGGCTCTGGCTCGAGCGCACGGGCGAGGACGGCCCGCTCGACGCGCTCATCCTCGAGCGCGCCGCCCGTGCCCTGCAGGCGCTCGGCACGGGCTCCCCGAGCCCCTCGGCCGGCGGACTGGTCAGGATCGCGTGCGACCCCGACGCGACCGATGCCGACCGGCAGGACGCGGTCGCACAGCTCGGCCTGACCGGCCCCGTCACGGTCGTGCTGAGCCCCTCCGCCAACCTGCGGGCGACGCTGATCAGCACGGTCGGCGCCCTGGTCGTCGCCCTCCTTCCCGGCACACCGACGATCCCGGAGGGCATCCGGGCGGGGGCCGCGACCGCCCCCGACCCGCGGGCCCTGCCGACCGCGCTGGAGCAGGCGCGGACAGCCCTCCGGCTGGCCGCCGACGTCGGCGGACTCGCGCCCGCGGTGGTCCGCTACGAGGACCTCGGTGCGCTGGCCGTCATCGCCGAGCGGATCAGCGCCGACGAGGCGGCGGGGGTTGGTGACGTACGACGTCTCGACGAGCTGCTCGCCGGGCATCCCTGGGTCGTGGAGACCCTGCACGCGGTGCTGGACCAGCCGAGCCTGAGGCAGTCGGCCGCGCTGCTCCATGTGCACCACTCGACGCTGCAGGAACGGCTGACCTGGCTGAGCGGCCAGCTCGGCTACTCGCCCGTCAAGGGCCGAGGACGGCAGCGCGCGGCGGTCGCGGTGCTGCTGTGGCGTGTGACACACGGCACCGACCCGGAGATCGTCGCGGAGTCGCACTAGTCCGGCTTGGCCCGGGCACCTAGATTATGTGCCCATGACAGGGGAGCCGAGCGAGACCGAGGTCCAGGAGGCGCTGCGTGCGCTCCGCGGAGAGGACGAGACCCAGGACGGGCGGTCGGTGCAGACCGTTCTCGACCTTCATCGGCTGCGCGACGCGCTGACCCGGTTCGGCGACGACGAGCCGTCCGGCGACACGAAACCGGCGCGGGACAAGTTCCGACTCTGAGTCGAAATCGGCCAATGGGTGGGACGCCGAGTTACGTAGGGGATTTCAAGAGGGTTACCGTTGCTGATCGTGACCGAATCTCTAACAGTGCGTGACAACCGCACCGGGGTGGAGTACGACATCCCGATCACCGACGGCACCATCCGCGCCGCCGACCTGGGGAAGATCAAGGCCGCGGACCCGGCTAACGACGAAGAGGGGCCCGGCCTGGCGGTCTATGACCCCGGTTTCGTCAACACCGCTTCATGCCGATCTTCCGTCACCTATATCGATGGTGACAAGGGAATCCTCGAATATCGGGGCTATCCCATCGAGCAGCTCGCGGAGCACTCCAACTTCCTCGAGGTCTCCTACCTCCTGGTCCACGGCGCGCTGCCGACCAAGGAGGAGTACGACGCGTGGGTGCACGAGATCACCTACCACACGTTCGTGCACGAGAACATCAAGGAGTTCATGCAGGGCTTCCGCTATGACGCCCACCCGATGGGCATGCTCATGGCGTCGGTCGGTGCGATGTCGACGTTCTACCCGGACGCGGCGAACATCTCCGATCCCGACAACCGTCGCCTGCAGATCATCCGGCTGATCGCCAAGATGCCGACCCTCGGCGCCTGGGCGTTCCGGCACGCGCAGGGCAAGCCCTACGTCTACCCCGACAACGACCTGTCCTACACCGGCAACTTCCTCTCGATGCTCTTCAAGATGAGCGAGTCGAAGTACGCCGCCGACGAGCGCATCGAGAAGGCGCTCGACACCCTCTTCATCCTGCACGCGGACCACGAGCAGAACGCCTCCGCCAACGCGGTCCGTAGCGTCGGCTCGACCCAGGTCGACCCCTACTCCTCGGTGGCCGCCGGCGTCGGTGCCCTCTTCGGCCCGCTCCACGGCGGCGCCAACGAGGCCGTGCTGCGGATGCTGCGCCGCATCGGCAAGGTGGAGAACATCCCCGCCTTCATCGACGGCGTCAAGGCCGGCAACGAGCGGCTGATGGGCTTCGGCCACCGGGTCTACAAGAACTACGACCCGCGGGCGAAGCTGATCAAGCAGCAGGCCTACAACGTGTTCGAGGTGACCGGCACCAACCCGCTCCTCGACATCGCCCAGGAGCTGGAGAAGATCGCGCTCGAGGACGAATACTTCGTCAAGCGCAAGCTCTACCCCAACGTCGACTTCTACTCCGGCCTGATCTACGAGGCCCTGGAGTTCCCGCCGGAGATGTTCACCGTGCTGTTCGCCATCGGGCGTACGCCGGGCTGGCTCTCCCAGTGGCTGGAGCTCGTCCAGGACAAGGAGCAGAAGATCGCCCGTCCGAAGCAGATCTACACCGGCGAGCGCGGACTCAACTTCGTCCCGCGCGACGTGCGCTGGGCGTGACGCTCCCCGACATGCCGACCCCGTCCACCCCTGTGGTGGATGGGGTCGTCTGGGACTTCGGCAATGTCCTGATCCGCTGGGACCCGCTCCCGGCGATCGCGGCCGGGGTCGGTGACGCCGACGCCCGCACGTTCATGGCGACCTACGACTTCGGGTCGTGGAACCACGCCCAGGACGCCGGCCGCAGCTGGACCCAGGCGCTCACGGTGCTCGAGGAGGAGGCGCCCGAGTGGGTCGCGGCGGGAGCGGCGTACGTCGACAACTTCCCGCTCTCCCTGCTGGGCCCGGTCCCCGGCACCCATGAGCTGGTCCGCGAGCTCGCCGCGGCCGAGTTCCCGCAGCTCGGACTGACCAACTGGTCGGCCGAGCTCTATCCGCATGCTCCGGCGACGTACGACGTGATCGGGCTGCTCAGCGACGTCGTCGTCTCCGGCGAGGTGAGCCTGGCCAAGCCGGACCCGGCCATCTACCGGCTGGTCGCCGAGCGCGCCGGGACGCCGCTGGAACGGCTGGCGTTCATCGACGACAGCGTCGCCAACGTGGCCGCCGCCGCGGCTCTCGGCATGCACGCGATCCACTTCACCGGGGCCGACCAGCTCCGCAGGGATCTGGTCGGGCTCGGCCTCCCGGTCTAGGCCGTGTCTCTCAAAGACACGGCGGCCGCGAGCGGCGTTTCGGGCCGATCTGGCAAGGCGTCCGCTGCGAAAGCATCCTGGTGGCTGTCGAGCGGCGGCAACGCAGCCAGATCGGATGCGAAACGTCGCGTAGCGGGCGTGGATTTGAGAGACACGGCCTAGGAGGCGGCCTGGTCGGGCGCGCGCTCGAGGCGGCGTACGCCCGCGAAGGAGATCGACATCAGGGCGCTGCCGGAGATCACCGCGGCGACCACGAACAGCCAGGTGTCGAAGCCCACCGCGACAGCGACCGGGCCGACGAGCGCGAGCCCGATGGGGCGGGCGACGAACGAGCCGACGATGTCGAAGGAGTAGACCCGGGAGAGCTTCTCCTCGGGGATCTCCTGCTGGATCGCGATCTGCCAGAAGATGTCGAAGACCTGCAGCCCGAAGCCGTGCAGGAACGCGCCGAGGAGGATCGGCCAGAGCGTGTCCGAGACCGCCATCGCGATCGGGAAGAGGCCGGTCATCGCGAGGAAGCAGACGCCGACCGAGAGCAGACGGCGCGGACGGAATCGTAGGCAGAACAGGCCGCCGGCGAAGAAGCCGGCCATCAGCGCGGCGAGCGCGAAGCCCCACGAGGCCCGGCCGATGCCCTCGCCCACGACGATGGGACCGAGCACGCTGTGGGCGCCGGACCAGAACAGGTGGTAGAGCAGCGCCTGCAGGATCAGGAACCACAGCCACGAGTGGCGCATCACCTCGCGGAAGCCCTCGGCGAGATCGCCGAGCATCGAGGCCTTGTGGGGTGGGCGCTCATGGGGCACCCGCATGCCGGCGTAGGCGAGGGCGGCGATGGCGAAGGTGAGCGCGTCGACCGTGATCGCCCACCCGGGGCCGACCGCCGCGACGAGCACACCACCGAGCGCGTAGCCGATGGTCGACGCGGTGGTCTGGAGCAGTGACCGGAGCGAGACGGCAGCACCGAGGTCCTCCGCGGGCACGACCACCTTGGTCATCGCCATCGCCGAGGGCTGGTTGAGCGCGGCGACGACGCCCGCGAGGCCACCCATCACCGCGATCGACGGGATCGTCGCGACCCCGAGGATGATCGTCGCCGCCAGCGACCCGATCACGACGGCGCTGATCGCCGCCGTGCCCTCCATCATCACCTTGCGCGAGACCCGGTCGCCGAGCACTCCCCCGGCCAGGGTGGTCGCCACCTGACAGGCCGCGAACACGGCCTCGACGAGGCCGAGCTGCGTCGCGGTGCCACCCAGGTCGAGCACGGCGAACGCCAGCGCGACCGGGGTGATCGCGTTGCCCAGCGACGAGGACGCCGTCCCGGTCACGAGCCGACGGAAGTTGCGGTGCCTCAGCGGTGAGCGACGCCCGGTCGGCGGCTCGGTCGTGACAGTCATACGAGGAAGGTACTTCGCTGGCGAACTATTCGCCAGCGAATTATCAGTCGGCGAAAGGTAGGATCGAATCATGGCCGAGCTGCAACCCGTTGAGATGTCCGGCGACGACCCCCAGGAGGACGGTGCCGACCGTCACGTGGCCAGGTGGCGCGACCACTGGATCGACATCGACTTCGACGACGAGATCGAGGCGATCACGGTGCGGATCGGATCGATCGCGAAGTTCTTCAACGATGCCCGCGCAGCCGCGGCGAGCGAGGTCGGGCTCGCCGACTTCGAATACAAGACGCTCCACATGCTGATGATCCGCGACACCCCCGGCCACGCCTCGCCCACCGACCTGGCGAAGGACCTCGACATCAGTCCGGCCGGGATGACGGGACGGCTCGACAGCATGGAGAAGGCCGGGTGGGTGCGGCGTACGGCATCGGTGGAGGACCGGCGCAAGATCAGCATCGAGGCGACGAAGGCCGGCATCGAGATCTGGCGGCGGGCGATGGACCTGCGCGGTGAGGCCGAGACCAGGCTGCTGCAGACGCTGAGCCCGGAGCGGCGTACGGAGCTCGCGGCGCTGCTCAAGCAGGTGACCCTGCAGATCGAGGCGGAGTAGGCGGCTGCGCAGATCTGCGTACGCTGCGGTCGCCGTCGAGCGGATCCGCTCGCGTCCCATCAGGTCGAGCCTGGAGGCATGACCACCACACCTGAGACCAGACCCTTCCGCTTCGGCGTCGTCGCCGCCCAGACCGCTACGGGCGCCGCGTGGAGCGACCTCGCCCGCCGCGTCGAGAGCGCGGGTTACGACACGCTCGTCATGCCGGACAACGTGTCCTTCGGCCATGCCGTCTTCCCCGCCCTGGCGGCCGCGGCGGCCGTGACCACGAGGCTGCGGGTGGGGACGTACGTCCTGGCCAACGACTTCCGCCACCCCGTCCAGGTCGCCAAGGAGGCGGCCACGCTCTCGGTGCTCTCGGGCGGCCGCTTCGAGCTCGGCCTGGGCGCCGGACGCCCCGACTCGGAGCGGGAGAACGCGATGCTGGGGCTGGGCTTCGACCGGCCCGGCGTACGCGTCGAGCGGCTCGTGGAGTCGATCCGCCTGATCAAGCGGCTCCTCGCCGGCGAGACCGTCACCGTCGACGGCCCCCACCACCGGGCCGTCGAAGCCTCGGTTCTCCCCTACGGGACCGCCCCGCAGCAGGTGCCGATCCTCGTCGCCGGCGGCGGTCCGCGGATGCTGCGGATCGCGGGCGAGCATGCCGACATCGCCGCCCTCGGTGTCCCCTTCCACGCCGAGGAGCCGGCCGTGCGTGCCGCCGTCGACCACGTACGCTCCGCCGACCGCCCCGATGCCGGCGCCCCCGAGCTCAACATGAACCTGATGGCGGTCGGCGATGTCGTCCCGCGCTACCTGGCCGGCCGCCTCGATCCCGCCGCGCTGGCCGCTCAGGGCGCCGTCGGTGTCGTCAGCGGCTCGCCTGCGGAGATGGCCGACCAGCTCCGCGAGCGTAGGGAGCGGCTGGGCATCTCCTACCTCCTGGTCGGCGACGAGCTGATGGAGGCGTTCGCCCCGGTCGTCGGCCTCCTCGCCGGATCCTGAGCCATCTCTTCGCGACCGCATAGCGCTGTCTCAGCCGGTTCACAGGGACGCTGGCCAGACTCGAAGACATGACCGAACTCCCTCCTCAGCAGCCGAGTGGGACCCCGCCGCAGTGGACTCCCCCGGCTCCTCCCGCCGGCCCCACTCAGCCTCCCGCCGGCCCGTTCGCGCCCTCGCCGGCGCAGACCTCTGTCATGCCGCCGGTGCCCGGCACCCCGGGCGCACCTACCAAGAAGCGGGCCGCGGGCCGCACCGGTCTGGTCGCCGCGGTCCTCGCCGGGGCTCTGGTCGCCGGTGGCGCGGCCGGTGTCGGCGGCGCGGCGATCTACGGCGCCCTCGACGGTGACGGCAGCCCCGGCGGGGCGAACACCCCGGCCACCTCGCAGGTCGTCGACGCGAAGGCCCCCGAGGGCAGCATCGAGAAGGTCTCGGCCAAGGTGCTCCCCTCCGTGGTGAAGATCGAAGTCACCTCTCAGCAGGGCTCCGGCTCGGGATCGGGGGTCGTCCTCTCCTCCGACGGCACGATCCTGACCAACAACCACGTGGTCGAGCTGGCCGCCAACGGCGGCACCGTGAGGGTCGACTTCAACGACGGTACGTCCGTCCCCGCCGAGGTCCTCGGCACCGACCCGCTCACCGACACCGCCGTGATCAAGGCGAAGGGCGTGAGCGGCCTGACCCCGATCACGATCGGCAAGTCCGCCAACCTCACCGTCGGCCAGAGCGTCGTGGCGATCGGCTCGCCGTTCGGGCTCGACTCCACGGTGACCACCGGCATCGTGAGCGCGCTCGACCGTCCGGTCAACGTCGGTGTCGACCAGAACGGCGCCGCGACCGTCTACCCCGCGGTGCAGACCGACGCGGCGATCAACCCGGGCAACTCGGGTGGCGCGCTCGTCGACCTCAACGGCAACCTCGTCGGCATCAACGCCTCGATCCGCTCCGGCGGCGGCGCGACCAGCGAGGACGCCGGCTCGATCGGGATCGGGTTCGCCATCCCGATCGACGAGATCTACCCCATCGTCCAGCAGCTCGAGAAGGGCGAGCAGGCCACCCACGCGCAGTTCGGGATCTCCGTCTCGGACGCCCCCGCGGGCCAGAACGGCCAGACCTCCGTCACCGGCGCTCAGGTCCAGGAGGTCAGCTCGGGCAGCACCGCCGAGAAGGCCGGTCTGGAGAAGGGCGACATCATCACCAAGGTCGACGACCACGTCATCACCGGGTCGGACTCCCTCGTGGCGACCGTCCGCTCCTACCGGCCCAGCGACAAGGTCGAGGTCACCTGGTCCCGCAACGGCGAGGAGAAGACCGCGACGGTCACGCTGGACTCCGACGCCTCCTGATCTCCCCGCGTGACGCTGGGGTCCGCAGGGCCTCAGCGTCGCGGGGTGCCAACACGGTGCCAACACCACAGCGCCTCATCCCCGTCGCTGACCGGGGATGAGGCGCTCGTGGTCAGGAGACCTGCTTCTGGATGCTGCACAACCACTCGACCGGCTCGAAGCCCATCGCCTCGTTGACCTGGATCATGTGGGCGTTGACCTCGGCGTTGTACGTCGTCAGGGTCGGCACCTCGGGGCGTTCGGACTGGAGCAGCCTGAGGTTGGCGACCTTCACCGCCAGCCCGAGCCGATGACCCCGGTGGGCCGCCTCGACCAGCGTGCCCCACTGGTAGCTGTTGCCGTCCAGGCTCGAGTAGCCGATCACCGTGTAGGCCACCACCTTGCCGGCGGCGTCGAGTGCCACCGAGTGGTAGAGAGTCCGCTGCTGGGCCGCGACCAGCTCCTCGGTCTCGCGCACCCGCGCCACGTCGGGCTCGAGCGCCTCGACGTCGAGGTCGCCGGTCGGCGCCTCGGTCTCCAGGCTGGCGTCGAGCACCGCCCAGCTCTCCACGATGTCGTCGGGCACCCGGCCGGCCCAGGAGCGCAGCGTGTAGCCACCGTGGCGTTCGGCGGCCTGCGCCGCCAGCCGGTCGAGGACGTCGTCCGCGACCGGGAGCCTCAGCAAGCGGCGTACCTCCACCAGGGCGGGCGCATAGCCCCGGGCGATCCCGAAGTCGCGACCCGGCGAACCCTCGCCGCCGGAGCCGAGCGACCAGGGCCACCAGACCTCACCGGTCAACGACGTACGTCCCTGGGCGCGCGTCTCCGCCTCGACATGGTCGAGCAGGCTGGTGCCGTGGCCCTGCCGCCGGTGGCCGGGCAGCACGGCGACGACGATGGTCGCCCGGTGGAGGTTGTCGAGCAGCGGCATCGCCACCCAGGCGGCGGCAACCGCCTCCCCGCCGACGCGCCCGAGATAGGCACGGCGGTCGGTCTTCTCGCTCCGCTGCTGCAGCTCGACGCGCTGCTCCTCACGGGCCCACAGGTCCGCGTCGGGGCCGCGTACGTCCAGCCAGGACGCGGTCATCACGTCGAACCAGGCGTCGAAGGCGTCGTCGTCGAACGGGTCGACCCGCTCGATCGCCAGGTCGCTCATCGTGACCTCTCCACTCTCGTCTCGTCCCAGACCGGCTCCGGGGACTCGTAGACATCGCCGTTGGCGCCGTAGACCAGGAACCGGTCGAAGCCGCGGGCGAACCAGCGGTCGTGGGTGACCGCGACGACGGTGCCCTCGAAGGATTCCAGCCCCGCCTCGAGCGCCTCGGCGGACTGGACGTCGAGGTTGTCGGTCGGCTCGTCGAGCAGCAGCAACGTGGCCCCGGAAAGCTCGAGCAGAAGGATCTGGAAGCGCGCCTGCTGCCCGCCCGAGAGCGAGTCGAAGGTCTGCTCCGCGGCGTGCGCGAGCTCGTAGCGGTCGAGCACGCGTGAGGCGGCCTCGCGCCCCATGCCCGTGCGTCCTCGCCCGTCAGGCGTGGCCTCACCGCGGTGCAGGATGTCGAGCAACGTACGCCCCACCAGCTCCGGATGGGCATGGGTCTGCACGAACCAGCCCGGCCGCACGCGGGCGCCGAGCTTGGCCTTCCCACGGTGGCGGACCGGCTCGATGGGGGTGTCCTCGACCGGGCGGTGCTCCACGTCCGGGTCGGTGCCGCCGCGGGCGAGCAGCCGCAGGAAGTGGGACTTGCCTGAGCCGTTGGAGCCGAGCACGGCGACCCGCTCGCCGTACCAGACCTCCAGGTCGAACGGGCTCATCAGTCCGGTGAGCTCGAGCGCCTCGCACACCACCGCCCGCTTGCCGGTGCGCCCGCCGCGCAGCCGCATCTGCACCGCCTGCTCCCGTGGCTGCTCGACCGGCGGCCCGGCCTCCTCGAACTTCCGCAGCCGTGTCTGCGCCGCCTTGTACTGGCTGGACATCCCGTCGTTGTACTCCGACTTGACCTTCAGCCGCAGGACCAGCGCCTTGATCTTGGCGTGCTCCTCGTCCCAGCGACGGCGCTGCTCCTCGAACCGCAGGAACCGGTCCTTGCGGGCCTCGTGGTAGGAGGCGAACCCACCAGGATGCGTCCACGTGCTGTTGCCGGCGCCGGACGCACCGAGCTCGACCGTGACCACCCTGGTCGCGGTGTTGCCCAGCAGCTCGCGGTCGTGGCTGACGTAGAGAATCGTCTTCGGGGACTCCCGGATGCGCTGCTCCAGCCAGATCTTTCCGGGCACGTCGAGGAAGTTGTCCGGCTCGTCGAGCAACAGCACCTCGTCGGGGCCGCGCAGCAGGTATTCGAGCACCAGCCGCTTCTGCTCACCGCCGGACAGGGTGTCCAGGGAGCGGTAGCGGGCGCGGTCGTAGGGCACCCCGAGGCCGGCCATGGTGCACACGTCCCACACGACCTCGATGTCGTAGCCGCCGGCGTCGGCGTACTCGGCCAGGGCGGTGGCGTAGCGCATCTGCAGCCGCTCGTCCTCCGATGACATCAGCTCCAGCTCGCAGGCCTCCACGGCGGCCGTCGCCTCGCGCACCCGCGCGGGCGCCACCGAGAGCAGCAGCTCCCCCACCGTCGACGACCCGCGGCCCACCATCTGCCGCATCACCCCGAGACCGCCCGAGCGCACCACCGACCCGGCCGTGGGGGTCAGCTCCCCGGTGACGATCCGCAGCAGCGTCGTCTTCCCGGCGCCGTTGGCGCCGACGAGGGCGACCTTCGCGCCTTCTCCCACCCGGAAGGAGACGTCGTCGAGCAGCACCCGTCCGTCCGGCAGCTGGAACCGCACTCCAGCAACGTCCACATGTCCCACAGCCCTCCAGTCTGGCACCCGTGTCGAATGGTTATTCCCGGTCGCATCCGACAGATCGGTCCCATCAGTAGAACGTGACGCTCGACACATTTTGGCGATTACCGATATGACTGACGCCATGCCTCCGCTCGACAGCCAGATCGCTGACCTGCTCACCCTCTTCGCGAAGGGCCAGCCCCTGGAGTCCTACGATCCGCCGACGGCACGCGCGCTCTACCGCGCGTTGGGCGAGGGCATCCCACTCCCACCCGTCGGCTCGGTGGAGGCCGCGGTCATCCCAGGGCCCGCAGGCGACCTCGACGTACGCATCTACCGGCCCACCACGCAGGGCCCGCTGCCCACGATCGTGATGTTCCACGGCGGCGGCTGGGTGGTCGGCGACCTCGACACCCACGAGGACCAGGCCCGCAACCTCTCGACCATCTGCGACGCCGTGGTCGTCGCGGTCGACTACCGGCTCGCTCCCGAGCACCCCTTCCCGGCGGCCTACGACGACGCACTGGCCGCCGCCCGCTGGGTCGGCGACAACGCCGCGACGCTCGGTGGTGACGGCCGGGTCGCGGTCGCCGGCGACAGCGCCGGCGGGAACCTGTCGGCCGTGGTCGCCCAGGCCTTCCGCGACGAAGGACGCGAGCTCGCGGGCCAGCTGCTGATCTACCCGGGGATCGACATGACCAGCGGCTACCCGTCGTACGCGGAGAACGGCCACGGCTACTTCCTCGAGCTGCCGACCATGAAGTGGTTCTCGGACCACTACGTGGGCGACGCCGACCGCTCCGACCCGCGGCTGAGCCCGATCAAGGGCTCCTTGGACGGTCTGGCGCCGGCGGTCGTGGTGACCGCGGAGTTCGACCCGCTGCGCGACGAGGGCATCGCGTACGCCAAGGCGCTGGAGAGCTCGGGGGTCCCGACGACCTACCACCACTGCGACGGGCTCATCCACGGCTTCTTCGCCATGGGCCATCACTCGCAGGCAGCGCAGCGCGCGATCGAGGAGACGTGTGCGCTGTTCCGGACCGTGCTCCACGGGTGATCCAAGACACATCGTCAAACCAGGGGTATTCCTGATGACCCTGGTTTGACGATGGTCCAGACTGGCCGCATGCCGATTGCTGCCCAGGTGAGTTCCTTTGGACGGGCGATGACGCGCCCGCTGACCGAGCGTGTCCGCAAGTTTGCCCTGCAGTTCGCGATGCGGGGCAAGGAGTCGCCGATCCCCGACATCACCACGCTGCGCAAGATCCCCGAGCACCTGACCTTCCCGCTGCGCCGTGACGGTGTCGACCCGGTGCCGCTGCTCGCCGAGAGCCGCGAGCAGGCGCCGGTCACCAAGCTCGGCTCGGTGCTCGGCCTCGACATCGTGCTGGTCACCGGCCATGCCGAGTCGAAGCACGTCCTGGCTGACAAGAACGCCTACTCCAACGACATGCGCCACCTGCTCGGCACCCGCAAGCGCACCGACGCCGAGGGCATCGGCGGCCTCGGCATGACCGACCCGCCCGACCACACCAAGCTCCGCGGGCTGCTGACCCCCGAGTTCACCATGCGCCGCCTCGGCCGGCTCAACGAGATGATCGACCGGATCGTCACCGACGCCCTCGACGACATGGAGGCCCATGGCCCCGAGGTCGATCTCGTCCAGCGTTTCGGCTTCGAGATCCCGTTCCGGGTGATCTGCGAGCTGCTGGGCATGCCCGAGGAAGTACGCGACGAGTTCCACAAGCTCGGCATGGCCCGCTTCGACCTCTCCGAGGGTGGCGCCGGAGCCTTCGGGGCCGCCACCGAGACCCGGACGTTCCTCATCGAGCAGGTCCGCCAGCAGCGCGCCGACCCCGGCGACGGCATGATCGGCGAGATCATCCGCACCAAGGGCGCCGAGTACGACGACGTCGAGCTCGGCGGCCTCGCCGACGGCGTCTTCCTCGGCGGCTACGAGACCTCCGCCTCGATGCTCTCCATGGGCGCCTATGTCCTGATGCAGAACCCCGAGGCGTACGAGATCCTCCGCTCGGGCGACAAGGCCGAGGTCGACATGGTGGTCGAGGAGCTGCTCCGCTACCTGTGCCCCGTGCAGATCGCGTTCCCGCGCTTCGCCCGCGAGGACCACGACCTCTTCGGCGTGCCGGTCAAGAAGGGCGCCGTCGTCCTGGTCAGCCTCACCGGCGCCAACCGCGACCCTGCGGTCGTGCCGAGGCCGGAGCAGTTCGACCTCCGCAACGCCGACACCATGCACTTCGCCTTCGGCCACGGCCTGCACCGCTGCGTCGGCGCCGAGCTGGCCCGCATGGAGCTCCGCGCCGCCCTCACCGGCCTCGCGAAGCGCTTCCCGGAGCTGTCGATGGCCACCGACGACCCCGGCGACCTCGGCTGGCGCGACCTCTCGGTCGTCTACAGCCTCGACCGCCTCCCCGTCCGGCTGGCCAAGGAGTCGGTCCCGGCCTGAGCGCTCAGCCGTTCCAGTGCTGTGGCGCCGGCTCCTCGCTGATCGCCACGGCGATCCATGGCGCCAGGACGTACGCCGGGATCGCCAGCAGCGGCAGGCTCGTCATGGGGGTCGCGATGATCACGAACGCGGCCCCGGTGCAGAACCGCCCCAGCCCGGCGCGCGCGCTCAGGTAGGCCCCGAGCATCGGGCCGACCAGCCCCACCGCGACCATCACCGACACGCTCTCCAGCCGCGACAGCTCGAGCCCTGAGCTCGTGACGGCACGATAGACAGGCAGCACCGTCACCAGGCTCACCAGCGCTGCGACGCCCCAGGCCTGGTAGGAGCGGGCCAGGCGCTGACGGTTCGTCAGCGCGGCAGTCGTCATCGAACGGTTGGTCATGAGCGGAGTCTCGCAGCGCACCCGACGCGACCGGCTCCGAGACGCGTGAGAGGGCGGAAACCGGCACCTGGACCGTTCAGGCGCGACGGGTCTCCAGGACCCGGAAGCCCTTGGCGCTGCCGATCCGCTCGGTCGGGAACCCCTGCTCACCGAGCCAGCGATGCAGCGAGTCGCCGCCGAGGTTCTTGCCGACGACCATGACCGCACGACCGCCGGGAGCGAGTCGCGGGAGCCAGGTCAGGAGCAGCTCGTGGAGGGCCTGCTTGCCGATCCGGATCGGCGGGTTGCTCCAGATCTCGTCGTACGTCACCTCGGGATCGATCTCGGCCGGAACCGCGGCGCGGTAGCGATCGCCCAGCCCCAGCTTCGCCGCGTTCTCGTTGGCCAGCAGGACCGCGCGCTCGTTGACGTCGACCCCGGTGACGTACGCCTCCGGCACCGCCAGCCCCAGGGCAAGGCCGATCACGCCATAGCCACAGCCGAGGTCCAGGACCCGCGCACCCGGCTTCAGCGACGGCGGCTCGGTCTCCTTGAACAGCACCGAGGTGCCGATGTCCAGGCGGCCCTTGGCGAAGACTCCCGACCCCGAGACGAGCGACAGGTCCATGTCCCACACGGTCGCCGCGACGGGGATCCGTTCGAAGGGCACCGAGGGATCGGCGGAGAAGTAGTGCTCGTCGTCAGTCCCGGTCAAGCTCGCTCGCCTCTCTGCGGTTCATGGTGCGTTCGTGCTGGGCCGCCAGCATCTCGTCGGGCGGGTAGGCGACCTCTTCGAGAGTCAGACCGTTGGCCGGCGCGATCGGGATCGACGAGGACCGCGACCGCGAGGCCAGCGACTCCTTGGCCCAGGTGACGTCCTTGCGGCCCTCCCCGATCACCATCAGGCACCCGACCAGCGACCTCACCATCGAGTGGCAGAAGGCGTCGGCGAGGACGGTCGCCTCGATGATCCCGTCGGGGCGCCGCTCCCAGCTGAGCTGGCGCAGGTCGCGGATCGTGGTCGCGCCCTCGCGCGGCTTGCAGAAGGTCGCGAAGTCGTTGAGCCCGACGAGGTCGGCGGAGGCGACGTTCATCAGCGACAGGTCGAGCGGCCGCGTCCGGTAGAGCACGTGCCCGCGCTGCAGCGGGTCGACGTACGCCGGGTCGTCGACGATCCGGTAGACGTAGCGTCGCCACAGCGCCGAGAACCGGGCGTTGAAACCCTCCGGTGCCTCGACGGCGGCCCGGACGCGCAGGTCCGCCGGGAGGATGCCGTTCAGCCGGCGCACCAGCGCGTCGAGCGGCGACTGGTCCGAGCGTCCGCGCGAGGACTCGAGCACGTCGGCGTCGATGTCGAAGTGCGCCACCTGGCCACGGGCGTGCACGCCCGAGTCCGTGCGCCCGGCGACCGTCACCCACACCTGGGACCGCTCTCCCGTCCCCGGAACCCGCAGCGCGGTCGCCAGCGCGTCCTGCAGCTCTCCCTGGACGGTACGCAGCCCCGGCTGGGTCGCCCAGCCGTGGAACGCGGTGCCGTCGTAGGCGAGGTCGATCCTGATACGCACGGGCTCATTCTCGCAGCGACCACGTCGTTTGCCAGACTCGGCGCATGCGCTACGTGATCTTCGGAGCAGGGGCGGTCGGCGGCGTCGTGGGCGGACTGCTGCACAGGGCAGGGATCGAGGTCACCCTCGTGGCCCGAGGCGAGCACCTACGCACGATCCAGGACGGCGGCCTCACCCTCGACACCCCCGACGGCGTGCTGACCCTCGACGTCCCGGCCGTCGAGGACGCGAGCCAGGTCTCCTGGACCGAGGACACCGTCGTTCTGCTCAGCGTCAAGAGCCAGCAGACCGAGGCCGCTCTCGAGGACCTGGCGACGTACGCCTCGGCCGGCACGCCGGTCGTCGCCATGCAGAACGGCGTCGCGAACGAGCCTCGGATCCTGCGGCGGTTCGCCCGGACGTACGCCATCCATGTCGTCCTCCCCGCCACCTTCCTGACCCCGGGAACGGTCGTCCAGGACTCCGGCAACAAGCCCGGCATCCTCGACATCGGCCGCTACCCCACCGGCGTCGACGAGACCGCCACCGCGATCGCCAACGACCTCGTCAAAGCCGGGTTCCTGAGCGAGCCGCGCGCCGACATCATGGCGTGGAAGCACCGCAAGCTCCTCAACAACCTCGGCAACGGCATCAACGCGGCGATCGCTTCCGGTCCCAGCGACGAGGAGATCTACGCCCGCTGCCTGGCCGAGGCGGAGGCCGCGCTCTCCGTAGCCGGCATCAGCGTCGCCACCTCCGACCAGGACCGGACCCGACGAGCCGGTCACATCACCGGCCGCGGCCGCGCCAAGAACAGCTCGACCTGGCAGAGCCTGGCCCGCGGCACCGGCGTCGAGATCGACTACCTCTCCGGCGAGATCGTGCTGCTCGGTCGCCTCCACGGCGTCCCGACACCCGTGAACGAGGCCATCCAGCGCGCGGTCCACGACATCGCCCTTACAGGCGCGGAGCCCGGCAGCCTCGACGGCGCCGCGTTTCTCGCCGGCCTCTGACGGCTCACCCGAAAGGGGTGGTCACCCCGGCAGCTGATCGGGCAGTCTGCCTGCCATGAGCTATGCCGCGTCACCTCCGCCGTCGCCGTTCCCGCCGACCCACGTCACCGGGGCGGCGCCTCGATCGACCAGGGCCGTCACCATCGTCGTGATCGTGGCAGTGGTGATCCTGCAGCTCGCGATCGCACTGGCCGGCCTCGTCCTGACGTACGCCCTCGACGGCTCGGTGACCAGCATGAACCTCACCACGATCGCGACGATCGTGCTCAACGCGCTGCTGTACGCCGTGGTGGCGGCGGGCGCGGCATACATCGCCCGCACCTCGACGGGCCGGCTCCTGGGCATCGTGCTGCCGCTGCTCTCCTGGCTGTTGAGCTCTGGGCTCTGGTACGCCCTTCCCCAGCTGCTCGACTTCTACAACGCCGCCGTCGCCGGTCTTCTCGGGCCGCTGTTCCTCGTGATGCTCCTGGCCGGCTGGGGATGCGCCGCCTGGACCGGCCGCCGTTGGCTCATCGGGCTCCCCGTCACCTATCTGCTGCTCATCGGCGTGCACGCGTCGCTGTCGCTCGCGTTGACGCCGGACATGTCCATCGACAACATCGCGGTGATGCTGATCGTGTCCGCGTTCACCACCCTCGCGACGACGCTGGTCCTGGTCGTCGGCGGAGTCATCTGCTGGCTGCTCGCCCGGACCGAGCAGGGCTCCGGGAAATGACAGTGGCCCGCCACCCTCGCGGGTGACGGGCCACAGTTCAGAACCAGATCAGGCCTTGGCCTCGTCCTCGGTGGCCTCCGCAGCGGGAGCCTCCTCGGCAGCAGCCTCGGTGGTCTCCTCGGCAGCGGTCTCCTCGACCGGCGCCTCCTCGACCTTCTCCTCGACGGGAGCAGCAACCGGAGCCGCGGCAGCCGGAGCAGCCTTGGTCTTCGGCTCGTACGCCTCGTTGACGAGCTCGATCACAGCCATCGGAGCGTTGTCGCCCTTGCGGGGACCGATCTTGGTGATCCGGGTGTAGCCACCCGGACGCTCCGCGAACTGCTCGGCGATCTCGGTGAAGAGGGTGTGCACGACGGACTTGTCGCGGATGGTCTTGAGGACCTCGCGACGGTTGTGCAGGTCACCCTTCTTGGCCTTGGTGATCAGCTTCTCCGCGACGGGGCGGAGGTGCCGGGCCTTGGCCTCGGTGGTGGTGATGCGGCCGTTCTCGAACAGCGCGGTGGCGAGGTTCGAGAGGATCAGCTTCTGGTGCGCGGGCGAACCGCCGAAACGGGCACCCTTCTTCGGGGTAGGCATCGTGCCTGCTCCTTCTCTCCGGCCGTATCAGGTACCGGGGTAGACGCCCATCCGGGCGATTTTCTTTATGGGTTAACGCCGGGCCGCGGCGGAGCCGCCTGGCCCGGCGCTACAACTCAGTACTGCTCGTCCTCGACGAACGCGTCGTCGTCATCGTCGCCGTAGGCAGCGAGGGCGGCGGACGGGTCGAAGCCCGGAGCGCTGTCCTTGAGGGACAGGCCCATCTCGTGGAGCTTCAGCTTGACCTCGTCGATCGACTTGGCGCCGAAGTTGCGGATGTCGAGCAGGTCCTGCTCCGAGCGGGAGATGAGCTCACCCACGGTGTGGATGCCCTCGCGCTTGAGGCAGTTGTAGGAACGAACGGTCAGCTGCAGGTCCTCGACCGGGAGGGCGAGGTCGGCGGCGAGCTGCTCGTCGACCGGCGACGGGCCGATGTCGATGCCCTCGGCGTCGACGTTCAGCTCGCGGGCCAGACCGAAGAGCTCGACCAGGGTCTTACCGGCCGAGGCGATCGCGTCGCGGGGAGCGATCGACGGCTTGGTCTCGACGTCGATGACGAGCTTGTCGAAGTCGGTGCGCTGCTCGACACGAGTGGCCTCGACCTTGTAGCTGACCTTGAGGACCGGCGAGTAGATCGAGTCGACCGGGATGCGGCCGATCTCGTTCTCGGCGCCCTTGTTCTGGACCGCGGAGACGTAGCCACGGCCACGCTCGACGACGAGCTCGAGCTCGATCTTGCCCTTGTCGGACAGCGTCGCGATCTTCAGGTCGGGGTTGTGCACCTCGACACCGGCCGGCGGCGCGATGTCGGCGGCGGTGACGTCACCGGCACCGGACTTGCGCAGGTACATGGTGACAGGCTCGTCGTGCTCGGAGGAGACGACCAGACCCTTGAGGTTGAGGATGATCTCGGTGACATCCTCCTTGACGCCCTCGATGGTCGAGAACTCGTGGAGAACGCCGTCGATCTTGATCGAGGTGACCGACGCACCGGGGATCGAGGAGAGCAGGGTGCGGCGAAGAGAGTTGCCCAGCGTGTAACCGAAGCCCGGCTCGAGGGGCTCGATCACGAAGCGGGAGCGGAACTCCTCGACGGACTCTTCCGACAGGGTGGGGCGCTGTGCGATAAGCACTGATTTGTCCTTTCCGGGCCGACCGCTATTTGACGGACCCGAACTTCAAGGGGTGATGACGGAAGGCTGTGGGGCGGCAAGGCCCCGGCGTACGTCTTCTGTGAAGTTTGAACGCCGGGGACTCACCGTGGTTACTGCGTGGGTCTGATCAGAGCTTCGAGTAGTACTCGACGATCAGCTGCTCCTGGACCGGGACGTCGATCTGAGCCCGGACCGGGAGCTGGTGGATCAGGATGCGCATGCGCGACGGCACGGCCTCGATCCACGCGGGGACGACGCGCTCGCCGTGGGTCTCGCGAGCCACGATGAACGGGGTCATCTCCAGGGACTTCTCGCGAACGTCGATGACGTCGTGAGCCGAGACCTGGAACGAAGGCACGTTGACCTTCTTGCCGTTGACCAGGAAGTGGCCGTGGACGACCAGCTGGCGGGCCTGGCGGCGGGTGCGGGCGAAGCCGGCACGGTAGACGACGTTGTCCAGGCGGCCCTCGAGCAGCTGGAGCAGGTTGTCACCGGTCTTGCCGTCGCGGCGGTGGGCCTCGGCGTAGTAGGAAGCGAACTGCTTCTCCATCACGCCGTAGGTGAAGCGAGCCTTCTGCTTCTCACGAAGCTGGAGGAGGTACTCGCTCTCCTTGATGCGGCCGCGGCCGTGCTGGCCGGGAGGGTAGGGGCGCTTCTCGAACGCCGCGTCGTTGCCGACAAGGTCGACACCGAGACGGCGCGACTTGCGGGTCATGGGTCCGGTGTAACGGGCCATTACTCTTCAGTCTCCTTCTATGTCTCGGTGGGGATCAAACGCGGCGGCGCTTGGGCGGACGGCAACCGTTGTGCGGGGCCGGCGTGACGTCCTGGATGGTGCCGACCTCGAGGCCGATCGCACCCAGGGAACGGATCGCGGTCTCACGGCCCGAGCCCGGGCCCTTGACGAAGACGTCGATCTTCTTCATGCCGTGGTCCATCGCGCGGCGACCAGCGGCCTCGGCGGCCATCTGAGCGGCGAACGGGGTGGACTTACGCGAGCCCTTGAAGCCGACGGTGCCGGCCGAGGCCCACGAGATCACCGCACCGGTCGGGTCGGTGATCGTGACGATCGTGTTGTTGAACGTGCTCTTGATGTGGGCCTCGCCCTGAGCGATGTTCTTCTTCTCCTTGCGACGGATCTTCGTCGCACCCTGTCGGGTCTTCGGAGGCATGCATTAACTCCTGTGTTGGCTGGTCTGTGAGATCGAGGCGAAAGCCGGATCAACGCGCAGAGCGCGTCGGATCACTTGGCCTTCTTCTTGCCGGCGACGGTGCGCTTCGGGCCCTTGCGGGTGCGCGCGTTGGTCTTGGTGCGCTGACCGCGGACCGGAAGGCCCTGGCGGTGACGGCGACCCTGGTAGCTGCCGATCTCGATCTTGCGACGGATGTCAGCCTGGACCTCGCGACGGAGGTCACCCTCGGTCTGGATGCCCTGGGCCTCGATCTCGTCACGGAGCTTGACCAGCTCGTCCTCAGCCAGAGCGTGCACCCGGGTGTTCGGGTCGACGCCGGTGGCCTCGAGGAGCTTCTGCGAGGTGGTACGGCCGATGCCGTAGATGTAGGTGAGAGCGATCTCCACGCGCTTGTCGCGCGGAAGGTCAACACCTTGGAGGCGTGCCATTGTGTTCCTTCTGGTTGCGTCAGAGGTGTCGGTCGGGTCGCGTCCCGGGGTGGCACCCTCGGGCTCCGGCCTCTGCTCCGGAGGTGACTTCGGACCTGCGTCCTAGCGACTCGATGAAGTATTCAGTTGTGCTGCGAGCTGGGACTCAGCCCGGCCGCCTTCGGCGGCACGACCTCGTCGCTCGGCGCAAACAGACGAGCAAGCTCGCTGTTTGACCTCGCTCCTCAGCCTTGGCGCTGCTTGTGGCGCGGGTTCTCGCAGATCACCATGACGCGGCCGTGGCGACGGATCACCTTGCACTTGTCACAGATCTTCTTCACGCTCGGGTTGACCTTCATGTCAGCCCTTTCTTTGTCTAGACCGGCTTACTTGTACCGGTAGACGATGCGACCGCGCGTCAGGTCGTAGGGGGACAGCTCGACCACCACGCGGTCCTCGGGGAGGATCCGGATGTAGTGCTGTCGCATCTTGCCGCTGATGTGGGCGAGAACCTTGTGTCCGTTGCTCAGCTCCACACGGAACATGGCGTTGGGGAGGGCCTCCACTACGGTGCCCTCGATCTCGATCACGCCTTCTTTCTTCGGCATGCCCTCTGCAATCTGTTGGTCGGTCATCTACCGTTCAAACCACGGATCGGATGACCCATGGGCGGTCCGGGAACCTCTCCGATGCTCGGAGTGGACCTCGTGAAGCCATCTGCATGTCTCACCCGCGAGCACACAGAAGCGCGCTCCTCGGGCAGCCGCGAGGCACGACGAGACAGACCCACGTTGGACCGACTACCAAGCCTAGACCCCTAGAACAGCAATGCCCTAATCGTCAAGCCCTGGCGGCCGCGTCCGCCTCGGCGACCTCCGCGACGTACGCGAGGGCCGTCTCCGGGTCTCCGAGGAACGGTCCGAGGTCCTCGGGGTGCGGGAACAGCCGAGTGAACCGGTCCGCCACCGCCTGGTGCTGGGTGGCCGCGCCCAGCACCTGCTGCACGTGGTCGGGCAAGGGGTTGAGCAGCGCGTCGGTCAGGCCGGTCGAGTGCTGGGCGCGGGTCTCCCAGAACGTCTCGAACGTCGCCTGCATCCACTCCGCGTCGAACGGCTGGTCGCCACGCTCGAGGATCGCCTGGGTGTAGATGCCGGCGCAGTGAGCGGCGTTGTTGGCGCCCTGACCCGCGATCGGGTCGTTGACCACGACGACGTCGCCCATGCCGAAGACGAAGGTGTTGTCGGCGACCTCGGCATACGGCTTGCGGATGGTGCCGGTGAAGGCGCCTGAGAGCGAGGCGCGGGCGTCGGTGGGCTCGCAGTCGCGCATCAGCTCGCCCTCCCACGGCATGTGCTCGAGCATCACGTGCTGCAACCGGCGCAGGTGCTCGTCGGGGCGGGGCCGGTCCCAGAAACAGTCGAGGGGACCGTCCGGGATCGCCTCGACGAACGCGACCCGGCTGGGCCCGAACTGGGTCAGGGCGCTGATCACGAACAGCTCCCCCACCCCGGGCGCGACGTTGATCCGCATGCTCCCGGCCGGGAAGTCGTCGGGCTCGACCATGCCGTGGAGGTAGATCGCCGAGAGCGCACGGCCGGGGGTGACGTACTTGGACCTGACCGGGTCGCGGTCGAACAGCTCGACGATCTCGCCCTTGCCCGCCGCGATCAGGGTCAGGTCATACATCGACGCCAGGCCGGCCAGGTCGGAGGTCATCACCGGGTGGTAGATGATCCGCCCACCGCGGTCCTCGAACAGCTCCAGCCAGGTGGACATCTTCAGGCGCTGGTCGACGGACATGGCGTACGGCTCCCACGGGCCGTCGAACTTCAGGGCCCGGACGCCGGGCTCCGGGCTGACCGAGATGCCGACCGCGGGGATGCGTGGCGCCTCGTCCTCCCACAGGTTCAGGTCGTAGGCGCGCTCGTAGGCCAGGGCCGGGTCGAACATGACCTGTGTCGACGTCGGCCAGCCGTCGCGCAGCTCGTCCGGCGTACGCGCCGACATGACCGTCACCTCATAGCCCTCGGCCTGGAGGCTGAGAGCGAGCTGCATGCCCGCCTGTCCGGCACCGACGATCAGGATCTTGCGCAATGAAACTCCTTCGGAGTGGGGGCGCCTCCGGGCTCAGGCGCGTGTGGGGGTGGTCTTCATCGTGTGCGAGAGACAGGCGACGAGAGTCTTGGCCGTCGATCTGCGGTCGCGAGCGTCCACGGTCACCAGGGGTGTCCGCTCGTCGAGGCAGAGCGCGTCGCGCACCTTCTCCAGGGAGTGGGTCAGCTTCCCGTCGAAGAGGTTCACCGCAACGATGAACGGGACATCGGAGTCGTTCTCGAAGTAGTTGACCGCCGGGAAGGACGCATCGAGCTGACGGGTGTCGACGAGCACGACGGCACCGCTGGCGCCACGGCACAGGTCGTCCCACATCGGCCAGAACCGGGGCTGCCCAGGTGTGCCGAACAGGTAGAGCAGCAAGTCGGGGGCGAGGGTGACCCGACCGAAGTCCATCGCGACCGTCGTGGTCGTCTTGGCGCTCGCGTCCGAGAGCGGGTCCACCGACTCACCGGCCTGCGTCATCCAGGCCTCGGTGTTGACCGGGGGGATCTCGGAGACCGAGGCGACCAAGGTCGACTTCCCGACACCGAAACCACCCGCGACCACGATCTTGGCAGAGGTGACGGTCAGGGCTGGGCGGTCAGCCGAGCTCGGAAAGGCCATCGATAACTCTCTTCAACAAACGGTGGTCGAACGGGGAGTCGTAGGCCCCGTCATTGATCTGCAGGTGCTCGGTCGAGGCCAGGTCCTCGAGCAGCACGCGCGTCACCCCGAGCGAGATCCCGCAGTGCGCGGACAGCTCCGCGACCGACTGCGGTCCGAGACGTACGCGGTCGTAGAGCCGGCGTGACTCCGGCGTCAGCTTCGAAGCCGCGCGCGCATCGAAGTGCGCCGCGGAGACCAGCGTGTGCACGTACAGCTGGTGCTTGGTCTTGGTGCGACCGCCGGTGAGCACATAGGGACGTACCCATGGGTTCTGACCCACGCTCACGCCCGCTCCCCCGCCATCGAGCTGACCGTCATCTGACGCAGCTCGTCGCGCATCTGCGGGGTGAGTACGTGGCCGACGGCGTCGACCATCTGGGCCATCTTGTGGGCGACGACGCCCAGGTTCGCGCCGGCGCCGACGAGAACGGCGAAGCCGGCGAGGTCGCCGATGCCCATGAAGAGGAAGTGTCCGGTGTGGAACTTGAGCATCACCTGGTCACAGCCGGGCTCGCCCACCTCGCGCGCGATGTTGTTGCCGAGGCTGATCACGCCGGCGGTCATCGCGGCGAGCGGGTCGGCGACGTTGGCGGACATCCCGCCGGCACCGATCAGCGGGAGGCCGTCGGAGGAGACGATGAGCGCGTGGGTCACACCGGGGGTGGAGCTGGCGAAGTTGTCGATCAACCAGCTGAATTCCTTGGGGTCGCGGGGGACGACCGGGCTTTCCATGACGAAAGGGTTCCTTTCACTGCAGGGTTTTAGCTACCAAGGGAGAACGCGTCGAGATCGTCGGCGAAGGAGTGCCGGGCCGCTGACTGGTCCTCGGGCGAGGCCTCGGCGGTCTGCGGTCCAGCGGCTTCTTCGGGCACGGTCTGCTTGCTGCGCAGGCTGACCGGCTCCCGGCGCGGGAGCGCGCCTGACTCTACTGGTCCACTCTGACCAGCGGACGCGGAGGGCTCGTTCGTCTCGTTCGCCTCATCCGTCTCACCAGTATCGCCGGCTGTCGGGAGCGGCGTCTTCATGGTGTCGGTGGACAGATCCGGTGTGGGCTGCTGGCTCGGCGGCGGTGCGAACTGGGCCGCCGGGCGCAGAGGCTGCAGCGAGGACTGCCTCGTCTCCAGGCGCACGGGCTGAGCTGTGGGCTGCGGGGCAGGCTGGGGTGCAGGCAGGGGCGTGGGCTGGGGACCCCGACGCCGCGGGGCGGGCGGCAGGACTGCGACGCTGCTCGCGCTCGAGGTCCTCGGCAGCTCGGCCTGGCCGATCGGCGTGACCGGCACCTCGCACAGGAGCTGGGCCGGCACCTTCACCATCGCGATCATCCCGTTGCCGGGCGCGGGGCGGGTGGCGAGGCGTACGTCGATGTCGTACTTGCGGGCGATCCGATGCACCACCGGGAAGCCGGTGTGGCTCCCGGACTTGCTGACCAGCTCCACGATCGGGCCTGCCAGCAGCGCGTTGAGGCGTCCCACCGACCGCTCCGGGATGCCGATGCCGGTGTCCTCGATGCGGAAGAGCACGTCGCCGGCGTCGGCCAGGTGGACGTTGATCGTCACCGCTCCCGGGGAGTACTTGGTCGCGTTGTCCAGCAGCGCCGCGATCAGGCAGGAGACGTCGTCGGCGGCGTAGCCGATGACGGCGAGGTCGCTCACCCGGCCGATCGTCACCTGGTTGTAGCGCTCGATGCCCGACAGCGCCATCCGGATGATGTCCAGCAGCGAGGTGTCGATGCCGCCCATCTCGTCCTCGGCACGGCCGGCGAGCGTGCGCAGGTCGCGGCTCGCGCGCCGCATGCGGGTGACCGCGTGGTCCACCTCATAGAGCTGCTTCAACCGGTCGGGGTCGTCCTCGTCGGCCTCGAGCCGGTCGAGGGACATGCGCATCTGCTCGGCCAGGCTGATCAGGTGGAGCCCGAACTGCTCCATGATCTCGGGCCAGGCCTCGTCCTCGTCCTCCTGAAGCGGCGGCGGGGTGGAGGCGATCGGTGGGGTGACAGGTGTTGGTGGCACCGGCGGAAAGGGCGCGGCCTGACCGCCGGTCGGAGGGAATGAGCGAGCAAGACCCGGATCTGACTGCTCAGCGAGCGTCGCAGCCTGGGGCCCCCGGCGCTTCAACCAGCGCTGGCTCCAGCGTGTCATGAGGCGGCACTTTCAAATGTGGAGAAGGAAACAGAGCGGTGAACAGACTGGCACAACCGGTGCGCGAGCGTATCGATACGCGCCCGGAAGCAGACAGTGTCCTAGGTCCCTCGTCCCAAGTGGCTCAGGCGCGCCGCCACCTCACGACGAGGTGGGCCGATCCTACGCGGCCGCCCGAATCAGCCCGCCAGCAGGCGCAGGGTCTCCTCACGGGCCGGCGCGGTGCGCGGGTCCGTCCTCTCGTACGCCGACCCGACCGGGTTCACCATGACCTCGTCGACCCCGTACTCCTCGGCCATCCCGGCCAGGCGCGCCTTCGCGTACGCCGCGGAGCCGATGATCCAACGGCTCCGCATCGTGTCGATGAGCCCCTGGTGGGCCTCGGGGATCTCGGTCTTCTCGGCCTCGTCGATGCTGGGCTGCGCGGTCAGCGGCTGGCCGGTGCGCAGCTTCAGCATGGTCAGCAGCTGGGGCAGCGCCCGGCGGTCGGCCTCCTCGGCGGTCTCGGCCACGCTCGCGTTCACGGTCAGGAACGTCTTCGGCTCGCTGAGCAGCTCGGAGGGCCGGAAAGTGGAGCGGTAGAGCTCGATCATCGCCTTGGTGTCGGTGCCGTTGCCCGCGAAGTGGTGGGCGAAGACGTAGGGCAGGCCCTTCTCGGCGGCCAGACGGGCGGAGTAGTCGGAGGAGCCGAGCAGCCAGAGCTCAGCCACCGACGCCGCCGCCGGAGTCGCGTGCAGGACGTGCTGGCGGCCACCGGCCATCAGGCCGACGCCCTCGGGCGCCATCATCGCGACGATGTTGTCGAGATACTCCGGGAAGCGGTTGACCGCGTCGTCGGAGACTCCGCCGGCGCCATGGCGCAGCGCCCAGGAGGTCACCGGGTCGGTCCCCGGCGCGCGACCGATGCCGAGGTCGATCCGCCCCGGGAACGCCGCCTCCAGCAGCGAGAACTGCTCGGCCACGACCAGCGGTGCATGGTTGGGCAGCATCACTCCCCCGGACCCGACCCGGATCCGCTCGGTCGCGCCGGCCACCAGTGAGATCAGCACCGGCGGATTGGTCGAACCGACCGCCGGCATGTTGTGGTGCTCGGCGAGCCAGTAGCGCTGGAAGCCCAGCTCGTCGGCCACCTTGGCCAGCGACAGCGTCGCGGCCAGGGCATCGGCGGAGGACTGGTCCTTGCGGACCGGGACGAGGTCGAGAACGCTCAGCTTCACGTGACGTCTCAACCCCGGCCCGGGCATCCCTTATTCCGGTGGCAGCAGCGCGCGGAGGCCGTCGGCGACCGCCGAGCGCCACCAGGCGTAGTCGTGGCCGCCGTTGTGCTCGGCGGAGATGACGTCGATCCCAGCGGCACGCAGACGGTCGACGAGATCGTGGTGGAGCTCGTCGAGGACCCACTCCTGGGTCCCGTGCGCGAGGTGCACGCGGGTCTTCGCCTCCGGCGTGACCGCGTCCGCGAGGTCGTCGAGCCACAGCGAGGCCGACTGGCTGGCGACACCGTGGATGTGCTCGGGATAGGTCAGGCCGGCCCGCAGGGCGGTGACGCCGCCGAGGCTCTGGCCCACGACGTACGTCTCCTCGGAGACCGCGCGACGCTCGCGCACCCACGGCAGCAGCTGGTTGACGATGTAGTCGGCACCCTCTCCGCCGGCGAGCTCCTCCCAGCGCTTGTCGCGACCGCCGGAGGCGGGCAGGACGCAGCGGACGTGGCGGAGGTGGCCGTCGGCGATCAGGTTGTCGAGCGTGGTCGGCAGCGAGTGGTGGTCGGTCCAGATCTCGCCGTCGAGTGCGACCACGAGCGGCAGGTCGACGTTGAGCCCGGCGCCGGCGGGGTCGTAGAGCCAGACGTCGCGTCCGTCGGGGCCTGCCTCCAGCGTGACGGTGCCGGGGACGACGTCGTCACGGCGGAACAGCCACGGCTGCAGCGGGGCATCGGGCAGCGAGACGACCGACTGCTTGATGCCCTGCCGGTTGTGGCACCAGTCGGGGTTGAGCGGGTCGAGGTAGCCGCGGTGCAGCACGGCACGCAGCTCGACCTGCCCCTCGCTCTCCCACGGGGCCGGCTCGCCGGGATGCTTGCAGAGGAAGGAGTACGAGGCCCGCCAGTCGCCCTTCATCAGGAACGAGGCGTGCCACAGGTCGGTGCCTGCCTTCCGCTCGAGCATCGTCTCGCCGAGATGACGCTCGTCGGTCAGGCGGTTGGCGAAGAGGAGCACCTCTTCGGCCTCGTCATCGCGCCAGCAGAAGGTGACGATCACCTCGTCGTCCGCAGCGCCGGCGCCCGTCTCCTCGACAAGCGGGAGCGAGGTAGCGATCTGGTCCCAGAACATATCGATGTCCTCAGGACTGAGGCGGTCGATGATCGCGCTTCGCGTCCGTGCTGATGGATTGGGTCGCGCCGCCGTCGGTGGTCGCAACTGCGTACTCATCCGGTTCTTCCTCCCGAGTACGGGGCTCTCCCTGTCCCCGCGGGCTGACCAAGTTACTCACAGTCGGGGCGACATGCGAGATCCCGAGGTCCCTTTCTCTGTCAACTGATAGGTGATGTCGTATATCCGCTAGTCAAAGCCGTGGATACGTGGGATTCGTTCAGTTTCCTATCAGTTTTCGGTCCACATGTCGGCACAGATCGCGACGGCACCGAGGAATCCGGAGCCCTCCCACTCGGTGATCCGGGCTCCGCCGACCCGGTCGGCAGGATCCTCTCCGGACGGACCATCGGCGAGGACGTCGAGGCGCTGCGCCGCCGCCATGCTCCCGTGGCCCGCCTTCACCAGGGCCTCCTTGCGCACCCACAACCGCGTGAACGCGTACGCAGCGTCCTCCTGCCCCGCCACCCAGGCCACCTCGCGCCGCGAGAGCGCCCGGTCGGGTCCGCGCGAGACCTTCTCGACGTCGATGCCGCACCGGCTGGTCGCGGCGACCGCGGCGACCTGGCCGCGGGTGTGGCTCAGGCTCACCTGGACCGCCGTCCCGGCGTCACCCGCCACCGACGGAGCTCCGTGCTCGGTGCTGCCGCACCGGGCGCAACGTTGCGCGATCACGATCTCCTCGCGCGCGGTGCCCAGCAGCTCCGCGGCGCACTCGCGGACGAGGACGTGCGCGGCGGCGTACGCCTGCTTGTCGGCCTCGGCCACGAGCCGCTCGTGACGTGCCCGCTCCGCGGCGGTGAGCAGCCCGAGGTCGGCCTCGACCTCGGCCACCGCCGTGAAGCGCACGATCACGCTCAGTGACCGCCCCAGGGCACCCCGAGCTTGCCGAGCATCTCCTCGCCGCCGTCGAGCGCGGTGAGCACCCAGGCGCCGTCAGAGGTGAGCGCGAAGGTGTGCTCGAAGTGGGCCGCCCAGGAGCCGTCGTCTGTCACGACGGTCCAGTCGTCCTCCAGCGTGGTGACCTCGGGGCCGCCGAGGGTGAGCATCGGCTCGACGGCGAGCGCGATGCCGCGCTGCAGCTTGGGGCCCTTGCCCGGCTTGCCGTAGTTGAACACCGACGGCTCCATGTGCATCTCGGTGCCGATGCCGTGGCCACTGAAGTCCTCGAGGATGCCGTAGTCGCCCTGGGACTCGACATAGGTCTCGATGGCGTGCGAGATGTCGGTGACCCGCCCGCCGAGCCGGGCAGCGGCGATGCCGCGCCACATGGACTCCTCGGTGACGCGCATCAGCTCGGAGACCTCCTCGGGCACCGAGCCCATGGCCACCGTGATCGCCGCGTCGCCGTGCCAGCCATCGACGATGGCGCCGCAGTCGATGGAGATGATGTCGCCGTCCTTCAGCTCCCGGGACCCCGGGATGCCGTGGACCACGACCTCGTCGACCGAGGCGCAGATGGAGCCCGGGAAGCCGTGGTAGCCCTTGAACGACGGGACGCCACCCCGGGACCGGATCGAGTCCTCGGCGATGGCGTCGAGCTCGAGAAGGGTGACTCCGGGCCGCGCGGCGGCCCGGAGCACCTCGAGCGTCTCGCCGACCACGAGGCCGGCCTTACGCATCTTCTCGATCTGCTCAGGGGTCTTGATCTGGACCTTGGTCAAGAAGCCCACTGCTCCCCCGTTGCGTACATGTTCGGTTCAGGACTCCGGGACGATGTCGAGCTCGTCGAAGATCCGCTTGGTGACGTCGTCGACGTCACCCATGCCGTCGATCTCGTGGACCAGGCCGCGACCCTTGTAGACCTCGATCAGCGGCGCGGTCTCCTCGAGGTAGACCTCCTGCCGGCGCCGGATGACGTCTTCGGTGTCATCGGCGCGACCCTCGACCTGGGCACGCTGCAGCAGCCGCTGCACGATCTCGTCCTTGTCGACGGTCAGCACGACCACCGCGTCGAGCGCGTGGCCGGTGTACTTGATCATCCCGTCGAGCTCCTCCACCTGCGCGAGCGTGCGCGGGTAGCCGTCGAGCAGGAACCCCTGCGACGCGTCGTCCTCGTCGATCCGGTCGCGCACCATGAGGTTCGTGACCGAGTCCGGAACGTACTCTCCCTTGTCCACGTAGGACTTCGCCTCGATGCCGAGGGGGGTGCCCTCGCTCATGTTGGCGCGGAAGATGTCGCCGGTCGAGATCGCCGGGATCCCGAAGTGCTCGGCGATGAACTTCGCCTGGGTGCCCTTACCGGCTCCCGGCGGGCCCATGATGATCAGTCTCATCGGAGGAACCCTTCATAGTTGCGCTGCTGGAGCTGGCTCTCGATCTGCTTCACGGTGTCGAGGGCGACGCCGACCATGATGAGGATCGACGTTCCGCCGAACGGGAAGTTCTGGTTCGCACCGATGAGCGCCAGCGCGATCAGCGGGATGAGCGCGATCAGACCGAGGTAGAGCGAGCCCGGCAGTGTGATACGGGACAAAACGTAGGACAGATAGTCCTCGGTCGGCTTCCCGGCCCGAATTCCTGGAATGAAGCCGCCATATTTCTTCATGTTGTCGGCGACCTCCGGGGGGTTGAAGGTGATCGACACGTAGAAGTAGGTGAAGAAGATGATCAGCGCGAAGTAGGCCGCCATGTAGACCGGGTGGTCGCCCTTGACGAAGTAGTTGTTGATCCAGTCGACCCACACCGGCGGGTTCTGCGAGTTGCGATTGAACTGCGCCGCCATCGCCGGCAGGTAGAGCAGGGACGAGGCGAAGATGACCGGGATGACACCGGCCTGGTTCACCTTGAGCGGGATGTAGGTCGAGGAGCCGCCGAACATCTTGCGACCGACCATCCGGCGGGCGTACTGGACCGGGATCCGGCGCTGGGCCTGCTCGATGAAGATGACCGCCGCCATGATCGCCATTCCGATCACGATCACGATCGCGAAGGTCCACCAGCCCTTTGACTCCTTTACGCCCCACATCGTCGCAGGGAAGGTTGCGACGACCTGGGTGAAGATCAGGATCGACATACCGTTGCCGATGCCCCGCTCGGTGATCAACTCGCCCAGCCACATGATCACCGCGGTGCCGGCGGTCATGGTGACGACCATGACCAGGAAGGTGGCGGTGCCGTCGTCGTGGAGAAGCGGCTTGGAGCACTGAAGCAGGTCGCCGGAGCGGGCCAGCGCGACGATGCCGGTGGCCTGCAGGACGGCGAGCCCGAGGGTCAGGTAACGGGTGTACTGCGTGATCTTGGTCTGCCCGGACTGGCCCTCCTTCTTGAGACGCTCCAAGCGCGGGATCACCACGACGAGCAACTGCAGGATGATGCTCGCGGTGATGTACGGCATGATGCCGAGCGCGAAGATGGTCAACTGCAGCAGAGCGCCACCGGAGAACAGATTGACCAGGTTGTAGAGTCCGGCGCCCTCACCCTTCTGGGCGACGTCGAGACACTGCTGGACATTCGCGACGTGAACACCAGGCGCAGGTATCTGGGACCCAGCGCGGAAGACCACGATGATCACCAGAACAAAAAGCAACTTCTTTCGCAGGTCCGGGGTCCGGAATGCGGATGCAAACGCGCCAAGCACGTCTAACCTCTCTCTACTACGGGTGCCTCGCTGGCAACTACACTCCGGCCGGTCGGAGGCCCACCCGGAACCCTGAGGAGCCTAACAGGGGCCACCGCATCTGACACAACAGACCCGACCTTGCGCGCGGAGCGGCGCTACCCCAGCCCATGACCACCGCCGTGTGGTCGCCCCGGGCTTGCGCCCGGGGCGACACAGAGAATCACACTGAGCTAGTCGTTACTCAGCCGAGGATGCTGTCACTCTTGCAGTACACCATCGTCGAACCTTCCTTGATGCACCACTTGTAGTAGAGTCGGCCGCCCTCAGGAGCCGAGACGTTGCATGCCTTCGAGGTCCCGGCTCCAGCGTTGTTCTCACATGCGCCCGACCCGGAACTCGAGCTCCACGTCACCCGCTGACCCTTGCCGTCTGCCTTCTTGTCGCGAAGGAAGATGACCTCGTCGTAGGTGTCGTGATCTCGGACCGCGGAGATGGATGCGCGATACGAACTGCCGTAGTAGACGTTGTACGTCTCTCCAGCAGTCGAACTCGAGTAAACGAAGTTCCACGACGCAGCCGAGGCAGGCGCCGCGCTGACGATAATCGCTGCAAACAGCATTGACATGAGTGCTGCAGCGAATGCAGAAGTGCTTTTTACCACGAGAATCCACACTTTCAAAGGTTTGATTGAATTAGACCTCGCCTGCCGTTGCCAACAAGCGTCATTCATCCTTGCCTTATCCCGGTAGGGGTGTCAGCAGAACTGCAGAAGTCCAACCAAACGGATCCTCTACTCCACTCATTTCGCACAGCAATTGGGCCCGGCCGCTTGATGCGACCGGGCCCAACTTGTCGGCTTCAGAGAACCGTGACAGTTCCGCCAGCAGCCTCGATCTTCTCCTTGGCAGAGCCGGAGAAGGCGTTGGCGCTGATCTCGACCTTGACGGTCAGGTCACCCTGGCCCAGGACCTTGACCGGGTGGCCCTTGCGGACGGCACCCTTCTCGATCAGGGTCTCGGGGGTGACGACGCCACCCTCGGGGAACAGCTCGTTGAGCTTGTCGAGGTTGACGACCTGGAACTCCACCTTGAAGGGGTTCTTGAAGCCCTTCAGCTTGGGGAGCCGCATGTGCATCGGGGTCTGGCCACCCTCGAAGTAAGCGGGGACCTGGTAACGGGCCTTCGTGCCCTTGGTACCACGGCCGGCCGTCTTACCCTTGGACGCCTCACCACGACCCACGCGGGTCTTGGCCTTCTTGGCACCGGGAGCCGGCGCCAGGTTGTGCACCTTGAGTGCCATATCAGTCGACCTCCTCGACCGTCACCAGGTGACGGACGGTCTGGACCATACCGCGGATCTCCGGGCGGTCCTCCTTGACGACCACGTCGCCGATCCGCTTGAGACCGAGCGTACGCAGGGTGTCTCGCTGGTTCTGCTTCAGACCAACGAGGCCCTTCTTCTGCTGGACCTTCAGCTGCGCCATCAGGCCGACACCTCCACGGCGGGAGCGGCAACCTCGGCCTGCGCCTTGAGCAGCGCGTCCGGGGCGACGTCCTCAACGGGGAGACCACGACGGGCGGCGACTGCCTCAGGCTGCTCGAGCATCTTGAGGGCCTCCACCGTCGCGTGGACGATGTTGATCTGGTTGGACGAACCGAGCGACTTGCTCAGTACGTCGTGGATGCCGGCGCACTCCAGGACGGCGCGCACCGGACCACCGGCGATGACACCGGTACCAGGGGCGGCCGGACGAAGAAGGACCACACCAGCGGCCTTCTCACCCTGCACCGGGTGCGGGATCGTGCCCTGGATGCGGGGAACGCGGAAGAAGTGCTTCTTCGCTTCCTCGACACCCTTGGCGATCGCCGCGGGGACTTCCTTCGCCTTACCGTAGCCGACGCCGACCAGACCTTCACCGTCACCGACGATCACGAGGGCGGTGAAGCTGAAGCGACGACCACCCTTCACGACCTTGGCAACTCGGTTGATCGCGACGACCTTCTCGATGTAGGCGGTCTTGTCGGCGCTCTGGTTGCGACGGTCGTCGCGACCTCGGCGCTCGCCACCACGCTGTCCGCGCTGGGCTCCGCTCATCAGACTTTCCTCTTCTCTCGTTCGATCGTTGCGATCAGAAGGTCAGACCGGCCTCGCGCGCGCCATCGGCGAGCGCGGCGACACGGCCGTGGTACTTGTTGCCGGCACGGTCGAAGACCACGGTCTCCACACCAGCGGCCTTGGCACGCGACGCAACCAGCTCGCCGACCTGCTTGGCCTTGGCGGTCTTGTCACCGGAGGCCGACCGCAGGTCGCCCTCGATGGTCGAGGCCGAGGCAAGCGTCTTGCCGGCCAGGTCGTCGACGACCTGGGCGGTGATGTGCTTGGCCGACCGGGTCACGACGAGGCGCGGACGCTCCGGCGTACCCTCGATCTTCTTGCGACCGCGAGCCTGACGACGCAGGCGCGAGCGGACACGGGAAGCGGTGTGCTTGTTGTTCGACAGCGAGATGGCCATCACTTACCAGCCTTTCCGACCTTGCGGCGGATGTTCTCGCCGGCGTAACGAACGCCCTTGCCCTTGTAGGGCTCCGGCTTGCGCAGCTTGCGAATGTTGGCCGCAACCTCACCGACGAGCTGCTTGTCGATGCCCACGACGCCGAGCTTGGTCGGACCGTCGGTGGTGAAGGTGATGCCCTCGGGCGCGTCGAAGATGATCGAGTGCGAGTAGCCCAGCTGGAACTCCAGCTTGGTCGGGCCCTTCGACAGGACGCGGTAACCCACGCCGACGATCTCGAGCTTCTTCTCGTAGCCCTCGGTGACACCCAGGATCATGTTGTTGATCAGCGTGCGGGACAGGCCGTGCAGGGCCTTGTTGTCCCGGCTGTCGTCGGGGCGCTTGACGTCGAGGACGCCGTCACCCTTCTCGACGGTGATCGGGTCGACCACGGTGTGCGACAGGGAGCCCTTGGGACCCTTGACGCTCACGACCTGGCCGTCGATGGTGACGTCCACGCCGGCCGGAACCGGGACGGGGAGCTTGCCAATACGCGACATGTTCTTCTCTCTCCCTTCCCTGATTACCAGACGTAGGCGAGGACTTCCCCACCCACGCCCTTCTTGTTCGCCTGGCGGTCGGTCAGCAGACCCTGGCTCGTCGAGATGATCGCGACGCCGAGGCCGCCGAGCACCTTGGGGAGACCGGTGTGCTTCGCGTAGACACGCAGACCGGGCTTGCTGATGCGGCGGACGCCGGCGATCGAGCGCTCACGGTTGCGGCCGTACTTGAGGGTGATCGACAGGGTCTTGCCGACCTGGCCCTCGGTGGGCTCCAGCACCTCGTACTTGGTGATGTAGCCCTCCTGCTGGAGGATCTCAGCGACGCCCTGCTTCAGCTTGCTGTACGGCATCGAAACCGCATCGTGGTACGCCTGGTTGGCGTTACGCAGACGAGTGAGCATGTCTGCGATCGGGTCAGTCATCGTCATTGGCCGAACGGCCCTTTCTCGTAGTGGTTTCCTCACGACACAAAGTCATGAGGACCTTCAACGTCAGTGGTTGGAACGGTGATCGCTCACCAGGAGGACTTGGTGACGCCGGGCAGCTCGCCGCGGTGGGCCATCTCACGCAGGCAGATACGGCACAGGCCGAACTTGCGGAACACAGCCTTCGGGCGGCCGCAGCGCTGGCAGCGGGTGTAACCGCGAACCGCAAACTTCGGCTTGCGGGCGGCCTTCACCTTGAGAGCGGTCTTCGCCATCTCAGTTCTCCTTGAACGGGAAGCCGAGCGCCTTGAGCAGCGCGCGACCCTGGTCGTCGTTGGTGGCAGTCGTCACGAGGGTGATGTCCATGCCCCGCGAGCGGTCGATCTTGTCCTGGTTGATCTCGTGGAACATGACCTGCTCGGTGAGACCGAAGGTGTAGTTGCCGTTGCCGTCGAACTGCTTGCCGTTGAGGCCGCGGAAGTCCCTGATGCGGGGCAGCGCGAGCGAGAGCAGGCGGTCGAGGAACTCCCACATGCGGTCGCCGCGCAGCGTGACGTGCGCACCGATCGGCATGCCCTCACGCAGCTTGAACTGCGCGATCGACTTCTTCGCCTTGTTGATCAGCGGCTTCTGGCCGGTGATCGCGGTCAGGTCGTTGACAGCGCCCTCGATCAGCTTGGAGTCGCGAGCAGCCTCGCCCACACCCATGTTGACGACGATCTTGGTCAGACCGGGGATCTGCATGACATTCGGGATCTCGAACTCGGCCTGCAGGGCCGGGGCGATCTCCTCGCGGTACTTCGTCTTGAGGCGCGGGGCCACAGCGGTGTCGGTCATGATCAGATGTCCTTACCGGTCTTGCGCGAGATGCGAACGCTGCGCTCAGCGGCGTACGTCGACCCGTCGGGGCGACGCTTCTGGACCGTCTCACGGCGGAAGCCGACGCGAACCGGCTCGCCACCCTCGAGCAGCTGGACGTTGGAAACGTGGATCGGGGCCTCGGTGGTCACGATGCCGCCGGTCATGCCGGCGCGACCGCCCTGGTCCTGGACCTTGGTGTGCTTCTTGATGAGGTTGATGCCCTCGACGATCACACGGTCCTCGTTGGTGAGGACAGCGATCACCTTGCCGGAGCCGCCCTTGTCCTTACCAGCGATCACCTTGACGGTGTCGCCCTTCTTGATGTGCGAGCGACCCATCACAGCACCTCCGGCGCAAGCGAGATGATCTTCATGAACTTCTTGTCACGCAGCTCGCGGCCAACCGGGCCGAAGATGCGGGTGCCTCGCGGCTCGCCGTCGTTCTTGAGAATGACGGCGGCGTTCTCGTCGAAGCGGATGTACGAGCCGTCAGCGCGGCGGCGCTCCTTGACGGTGCGCACGATGACGGCCTTGACGACGTCACCCTTCTTCACGTTGCCACCGGGGATAGCGTCCTTGACGGTGGCGACGATGGTGTCGCCGATGCCGGCGTAGCGACGACCGGAACCACCGAGTACACGAATGCAAAGGATCTCCTTCGCACCAGTGTTGTCGGCGACCTTGAGTCGCGACTCCTGCTGGATCATTACTTCTCCTTGTCGAGCTGGTTCTCAACCGCATCCAGGGCGGTCGAGCCTTGCCGAACGTAATGGGATTTGATGGGCACAGGCCCAGCGAACAATGGTCGCTGGACCTGCGCCCTTTGGTCAATTTGGCGATGCTTGAATAAGCACAGCGTCGCCAGTTGGATCCGTCGCGGATGCGACAAGGATCACTTGGCGCGCTCGACGACCTCGACGAGGCGCCACCGCTTGGTCGCGGACAGCGGCCGGGTCTCCATGACCAGGACGCGGTCGCCGATGCCGGCGGTGTTCTGCTCGTCGTGAGCCTTGAGCTTGCTGCTACGGCGCATGACCTTGCCGTAGAGCGGGTGCTTCACGCGGTCCTCGACCTCGACGACGATGGTCTTGTCCATCTTGTCGCTGACGACGAGGCCCTCGCGCACCTTGCGCGTGTTGCGCTCGGTGCCCTCGGCGGGCACAGCCTTGGTGGACTCAGCCATCTCAGGCCTCCTCGGTGGTCTCGGTGCCCGGGGCCACGCGGATGCCGAGCTCGCGCTCACGCACCACGGTGTAGATCCGGGCGATGTCCTTCTTGACGGTGCGGAGCCGACCGTGGCTCTCCAGCTGGCCGGTGGCCGCCTGGAACCGGAGGTTGAACAGCTCCTCCTTCGCCTCGCGCAGCTTCGCCTCGAGGTCGACGTCGGTGAGCTCGTCCAGCTCGAACGCCTGCAGGGAGTTAGCCATCAGAACTCACCAGCCTCTCGCGTGATGAAACGGCACTTCATGGGCAGCTTGTGGATCGCGCGGCGCATCGCCTCGCGGGCCGTGTTCTCGTCGACACCGGAGAGCTCGAACATGACGCGGCCCGGCTTGACGTTGGCGACCCACCACTCGGGCGAACCCTTACCGGAACCCATGCGGGTCTCGGCAGGCTTCTTGGTCAGCGGGACGTCGGGGTAGATGTTGATCCACACCTTGCCGCCTCGCTTGATGTGACGAGTCATCGCGATACGCGCTGCCTCGATCTGGCGGTTGGTCACGTAGTGACCCTCGATCGCCTGGATGCCGTAGTCACCGAAGGCCAGCTTCGTGCCACCCTTGGCCACGCCAGTGCGCTTCGGGTGGTGCTGCTTGCGGTGCTTGACGCGACGGGGCATCAGCATGGGTCAGCCCTCCTGGGACGTGGTCTCGGCGGCGGGAGCCTCAGCGGCAGCCGGCGCCTCAGTCTTCGCCGCGCGGTCAGCGCGGTTCGGGCGGTCACCACGGGAGCCACGCGACGGACGGTCGCCGCGGCCACCGCGACGGTCGTTGCCACCGCGACCCGGGACGCCCGCACGGGCGGCCTGGGCGGCCTGACGCTCGGCGCGCGATCCGGAGACCTCGCCCTTGTAGATCCAGACCTTCACGCCGATGCGGCCGAAGGTCGTGCGGGCCTCGTAGAAGCCGTAGTCGATGTCGGCACGCAGCGTGTGCAGCGGGACGCGACCCTCGCGGTAGAACTCCGTACGCGACATCTCAGCGCCGTTGAGACGACCCGAGCACTGGATCCGGATGCCCTTGGCACCGGAGCGCATGGTGGTCTGCATGGCCTTGCGCATCGCGCGACGGAACTGCACGCGACCGCTGAGCTGCTCGGCGACACCCTGGGCGACCAGCTGAGCGTCGACCTCGGGGTTCTTGACCTCGAGGATGTTCAGCTGGACCTGCTTGCCGGTGAGCTTCTCCAGCTCGGTGCGGAGGCGGTCGGCCTCGGCGCCGCGGCGGCCGATCACGATGCCGGGACGCGCGGTGTGGATGTCCACCCGGACGCGGTCACGGGTGCGCTCGATCTCGACCTTGGCGATGCCGGCCCGCTCCATGCCCTTCGACAGGAGCTTGCGGATCTTGACGTCCTCGCCGACGTACTCCTTGTACTGCTTGTCGGCGTACCAACGCGACTTGTGGTCGGTCGAGATGCCCAGGCGGAAGCCGTTCGGGTTGATCTTCTGACCCATTACTTCTTACCGCCCTTCTCGACGACGTCGGCCGGCTGCACGGCCAGGGTGATGTGCGAGGTCCGCTTGTTGATGCGGGTCGCACGGCCCTGGGCGCGGGGGCGCCAGCGCTTCATGGTCGGACCTTCGTCGACCATGGCGACCGAGACGACCAGGTCGTCGCGGTCCAGACCCTCGGTCGACACCGCGTTGGCGATGGCGGACTCGAGAACCTTGTAAACAGTCTCGGAGGCTGCCTGCGGCGCGAACTGCAGCAGGGACAGAGCCTCGTCGACGGGCAGACCGCGAACCAGGTCGACGACGCGGCGTGCCTTCAGCGGGGTGATCCGCACGAAGCGGGCACTCGCGAAGGCACCCGGCTGGTCGCCGAGCAGGGAGTCGCGGCGGGCGCTGATGCGCTGCCGTTCGGTGGTGGTCATCGACGGCGTCCCTTCCGGTCGTCCTTGATGTGACCCTTGAACGTGCGGGTCGGGGCGAACTCGCCCAGCTTGTGACCGACCATCGAGTCGGACACGAAGACCGGGACGTGCTTGCGACCGTCGTGCACCGCGATGGTGTGACCGATCATCTCGGGCACGATCATCGAGCGGCGCGACCAGGTCTTGATCACGTTGTGGGTGCCCTTCTCGTTCTCGGCGTCGACCTTCTTCTGAAGGTGGTCGTCGATGAAGGGGCCCTTCTTCAGGCTGCGAGGCATTGCTTACTTCCTACCCTTCCCGCTCTTACGGCGGCGGATGATCTGCGAGTCAGAGGCCTTGCGCTTGCGCGTACGGCCCTCGGGCTTACCCCAGGGGCTGACCGGGTGACGGCCACCGGAGGTCTTACCCTCACCACCACCGTGCGGGTGGTCGACCGGATTCATGACCACACCGCGGACGGTCGGGCGAACGCCCTTCCACCGCATACGGCCGGCCTTACCCCAGTTGATGTTGGACTGCTCGGCGTTGCCGACCTGGCCGACGGTGGCGCGGCAGCGCACGTCGACGAAGCGCATCTCACCCGAAGGCATACGCAGCGTGGCCTTGGAGCCCTCACGAGCGACCAGCTGGGCGCTCATGCCGGCGGAGCGGGCGATCTTCGCGCCGCCACCCGGACGCAGCTCAACATTGTGGATGGTGGTACCAACCGGGATGTTGCGCAGCGGCAGGTTGTTGCCGGGCTTGATGTCAGCGGTGGGACCGGACTCCACGACGGTGCCCTGGCTCACGCCGACGGGCGCGAGGATGTAGCGCTTCTCGCCGTCGAAGTAGTGCAGCAGAGCGATGCGGGCGGTGCGGTTCGGGTCGTACTCGATGTGAGCGACCTTGGCCGGCACGCCGTCCTTGTCGTAGCGACGGAAGTCGATGATCCGGTACGCACGCTTGTGACCGCCACCGATGTGACGGGTCGTGATCCGGCCCTGGTTGTTGCGGCCGCCCTTCTTGGGAAGGGGCTTGGTCAGCGACTTCTCCGGCGTGGTCCGAGTGATCTCGGCGAAGTCGGCCACCGACGAGCCACGACGGCCCGGGGTGGTCGGCTTGTACTTACGAATAGCCATGTTCAGTCAGTCCTTCTCACGCGCCGAAGATGTCGATGCGGTCGCCCTCAGCCAGGGAGACGATCGCGCGCTTGGTGTCGGGGCGCTTGCCCAGGCCGTAACGCGTACGGCGGGCCTTGCCCTTGCGGTTGATCGTGTTGACCGAGGTCACCTTGACGTCGAACACCTTCTCGACCGCGATCTTGATCTCGGTCTTGTTCGCGTCGGGGCGAACGATGAAGGTGTACTTGTTCTGGTCGAGGAGGCCGTAGCTCTTCTCGGAGACCACCGGCGCGATCAGGATGTCGCGGGGGTCGTAGTGCAGCGTGCTCACTTGTCAGCCTCCTCAGCCTTCTTCTTGCCGGCCTCGACGAAGCCTGCGGCGATGGCGTCCTCGGCGGACTTGAAGTAGAACTCCGCCTTGGTGGACTCGTACCAACGGCCGCCCGGAGCGTGGAACTTCTTGTCCTTGCCCTTGACGTTGCCCTTGATGTCGAAGCCCTCGGGAGCGGAGCCGTCCTCGAGCGGTGCGACAGCACCCTCGGGCAGGTCGCTCTCCTTGGCGGGCTCGGCGGCGGGCGCCTTGGCCGCTGCCTTCTCGACCTCACCGATGGTGACGGTCTCCTTGGCGGCGACGACCGGCTTGCCCGAGATGAAGACCTCGTAGGCCGGCTTGGAGAAGACAACATCGTCGGAGACGAGGACGTCGTAGGTGTTGAGCTGGTCGGCCCAGAGCAGGTGCACCTCGGGGGCGTTACGCAGGCTCAGGGCGGCGACGGACTCGGAGCGGTCCAGGACGACGAGGTAACGCTTGACGTCCGAGATCGCCTTGAGGGCGGTCAGCGCGGTCTTGGTCGAGGGCGCCTCGAGGGCGAACTCGGCCACGTGGATCTGGCCGGCACGAGCCCGGTCGGAGAGGGCACCGCGGAGCGCGGCGGCCTTCATCTTCTTGGGGGTGCGCTGGCTGTAGTCACGCGGCTGCGGGCCGTGGACGGTGCCACCACCGGCGAACTGCGGCGCGCGGGTCGAACCCTGGCGGGCGCGACCGGTGCCCTTCTGCTTGTAGGGCTTGCGGCCACCGCCGCGGACCTCGCCGCGGGTCTTGGTGGCGTGCGTGCCCTGGCGCGCAGCGGCCTGCTGCGCGACGACGACCTGGTGGATCAGCGGGATGTTGAGCTCAACATCGAAGATCTCAGCCGGGAAGTCGACCTTGACGGTCTTGATAGCCATGATCAGGCCTCCAGCTTCTTAGCAGCCGAGCGCAGGACCACGAGGCCACCCTTGGGGCCAGGGATGGCGCCCTTGACCAGGATGAGGCCCTTCTCGGTGTCGACGGCGTGCACGGTCAGGTTCTGGGTGGTGACGGTGTCGGTACCCATGTGACCGGCCATGCGGACGCCCTTGAACACGCGACCCGGGGTGGCGCAGGCGCCGATCGATCCCGGCTTGCGGTGGTTGCGGTGAGCACCGTGCGAAGCGCTGACGCCGGCAAAGCCGTGGCGCTTCATGGTGCCCGCGAACCCCTTACCCTTCGAGGTGCCCGTCACGTCGATCTCCTCGCCCACGGCGAAGGTGTCGACGGGGAGCTCCTGGCCGGCGGAGTACGACGCGGCGTCGGCGGTGCGGATCTCGGCCAGGTGGCGGCGCGGCGTGACGCCCGCCTTCTCGAACTGGCCGGCGCCCGGCTTGTTCACCTTGCGGCCGTCGATCTCGCCGTAGCCGATCTGCACGGCGTTGTAGCCGTCGGCCTCGGGGGTGCGGACCTGGGTCACGACGTTGGTGTTCGCCGCGATGACGGTCACGGGGACGACGACGTTGTTCTCGTCCCAGAGCTGGGTCATGCCGAGCTTGGTGCCCAGGAGACCCTTCACGTTGCGTTCGATCGTCATGTCGTCAACCTCAGAGCTTGATCTCGATGTCGACACCAGCAGGCAGGTCGAGCCGCATGAGGGAGTCAACAGTCTTCGGGGTCGGGTCGATGATGTCGATGAGGCGCTTGTGGGTGCGCATCTCGAAGTGCTCGCGCGAGTCCTTGTACTTGTGGGGCGAGCGGATGACGCAGTACACGTTCTTCTCGGTCGGCAGCGGCACCGGGCCGGCGACCTTGGCACCCGTACGGGTGACCGTGTCCACGATCTTTCGCGCCGAGGTGTCGATCACCTCGTGGTCATAGGCCTTGAGCCTGATGCGGATCTTCTGTCCCGCCATCTGTCTCTCTCGTCCTTCTTGGTCAGCGTGCCGCGTGCTACAGGCTTCCTCCGGCTGAGTCGGCCCGGTTGCTCACCTCTGGCTCCGACCCCCGCGGTCGGGCGTGTCGCTTATTTTTCACAAGCAGACGCCGGACTTCTCGACGGGACTTTCACCATCAGCTTCACTGGAACCACGCCTTCGGGATGGGCACACGACGACCACAGACCACATCCGGACAGGCTGATCAGCCTGCTCAGGTGACGCGATTCAGTAGTCAAGGTGTGCACACCCCAGCGCACATTCACTGGAGCAACCAGAGAATCTTGTCACGCGTACGCAGGTGGCTCCAAATCAACGATGTCGTCTGGTTCGCTCTGAGAGGATGCCCCCAACCGAGCGAGTTCGCCGGCCTTCGCGACGAGGAGCATCAGGATGTCAGGAGTGTGGCCGCCCCCACCGGGTGAGCAACCTCAACAGGGTGCAGCTGCACCGTACAGCCCTCCTCCGGCGGCCTACCCGGCCCAACCGGCCCAACCTGCGTGGACACAGCCGTTGCCTCCGGCCCACAAGCCCGGGGCGATCCCGCTGCGGCCGCTGGGCCTCGGCGACATGCTCGACGGCGCCTTCCGGCTCGTACGCTTCAACCCCGGCGCCACGGTCGGCGCCTCGGTGCTGGTGGCGGCAATCGCGATGGCCATCCCGCTGGGCGTGACCACGGCGATGACCGTCAGCGGCGACAGCCTCGAGTGGTTCGGCGCGACCATCGAGGACCCCGACTACGCGCCGGGCAGCTCCGAGATCATCGGCATGCTGGTGGCCTTCGGCTCCTTCGTCCTCGGCTCGGTCCTGCAGGCGATCGGCGCGATCCTGGTGGCGGGGATGATCTCCCACGTCGCCCACGCCGCGGCGATCGGCCGCAAGCTCACCCTGGGTCAGGCGTGGGCGGCGACGCACGGCAACCGCTGGCGACTGATCGGGCTCGCCCTGCTGACCACGTTCGTCTATCTGCTGGTCGTGGCGGTCGCGGTGACGCCGGTGGTGGTGCTCGCCATCGTGGTCGACAGTCCGATCCCGGCCATCCTGGTCGGCATCCTGATGTTCCTGCTGCTGATCGTGGCCTCGGTGTTTCTGGCGGTGCGGCTCTACCTGCTCGCGGTGCCGGCACTGATGCTGGAGCACACCGGCGTCTTCGGCGCCTTCGGGCGGGCCTGGCGGCTGTCGGCGAGGCAGTTCTGGCGGCTCTTCGGGATCTGGCTGCTGGCCAGCATCATCGCGGGCTTCGCCTCCCAGATCATCTCTGTCCCGATCAGCCTGGTCGCCAGCTTCGTGGGCATCGCGCAGCCCGACCTCTACTTCTTCGCGACCATCGTCGGCAGCGCCCTCTCGACGGTGGTCTCCGCCGCGATCGTGGCGCCGTTCAGCGGCGCAGTGACCAACCTGCAGTATCTCGATCAGCGCATCCGCAAGGAGTCCTACGAGGTCGAGCTGATGGAGCAGGCCGG
Organism: Nocardioides sp. NPDC051685; assembly: GCF_044453405.1. Classification (NCBI taxonomy): domain Bacteria; kingdom Bacillati; phylum Actinomycetota; class Actinomycetes; order Propionibacteriales; family Nocardioidaceae; genus Nocardioides; species Nocardioides sp. NPDC051685. The sequence continues at coordinate 199,753 of NZ_JBITCR010000001.1, forward strand.
GCTGCTGAGCCGATGATCCTCCTCCATGAGACTCCTCCTCTGGCGCCGACGCCCGAGGAGGGTCGCTCCTGGCTCCGGCGCGAGCTGGCCGACCCGGAGTATCACGACCTCGATCTCATCGAGCGGATCCTGCGCTGGATCGAGCGCACCCTCTCCGACGGTCTCCCGTCGGCCGGCGACGTGCCCTGGGCCCAGACGGTCGCCGCGATGGTCGTCTTCGCGCTGATCCTGGTCGGGCTCGGCCTGCTGGTCTCGCGGGCCCGGCGCAGTCCCCGGGTCGCCCGCGACCGCAACGGGGACGTCCTCACCGACGAGTCGCTCTCGGCGGCCGCGCTCCGGGCGCGGGCCGAGGCTGCGTACGCCTCGGGGGATCACGGCGCCGCGGTGATCGACGGGTTCCGAGCGCTGGCCAGGCGGCAGGTCGAGCGCGGCCGGCTCGCCGAGGACCCGGGGCTCACCGCCGCCGAGGTGGCGGCGAGCCTGGAGCGGGAGCTGTCGCTCGACGGGCGGGCAGGTCAGGCCGCGGAGCTGTTCAACGAGGTGCTCTACGGCGACCACCCGGCCACCCGTGAGCAGGCCGAGGGCGTGCTCGCGCTCGAGCAGGAGCTGGCGGTGGCGCGATGACGGTGGAGACCCAGGTCGCGGCAGGCCCGGCCGCAGAGAGGCCGGGCTGGTTCCGGCGCCACCGGCCGTTGCTGGCCGTCGCGCTGGCCTTCGTGATCGCGGTCGTGCTGGCGTACGTCGCGACGCCGAAGGGCGGGGAGGCCTATGCCCCCTACGACCCCGAGAGTCCCGATCCCGACGGCAGCCGGGCGCTGGTCCGGGTGCTCGAGGACCACGGGGTCGAGGTCGACATCGTCCGGTCATCCGACGCACTCGACGACACCGACATCGGCGCGGACACGACCGTCTTCGTGACCGGCACCGACGCGCTCGGCGGGGACACCGCCTCCCGGCTGCGCGAGCGCACCGACGACGCGGCCGACCTGATCCTGGCCGAGCCCGCGCCCTACGTCTCGGCGATGCTCGGGATCCCCTACGCGATCACCCAGACGTCCGAGACGGTCGAGGCGGAGTGCGACGACCCACGCTGGGACGGGCTCAGCATCCATGCCGATGCGGTCACTGCGTACGACGCCGGTTCCTGCTTCCCGCACGAGGGTGGTGCCGTGCTCGCGCCGGCGGAGGGGCTCACCGTCTGGGGTGCGCCGCAGGTGCTGACCAACGACCAGATCCTGCGGGCGGACAACGCGGCGGTGGCGCTGCGGCTGCTGGGCGAGAGCGACCACCTGGTCTGGTATGTCCCCTCCTTCGAGGACCTCGCCCCCGACGAGGCCCACTCCCCCGCGTCGTTGCTGCCGCGCTGGATCAAGCCGGCGCTGTGGCTCCTGCTGCTCGCCGTCGTCGCCTTCGCCGTCACCCGCGGGCGGCGGCTGGGTCCGCTCGCGGTCGAGCCGCTGCCGGTCCATGTCCGCGCCGGGGAGACGACGCGCAGCCTGGGCCGGCTCTACCGCCGCTCCGGAGACCGCACGCATGCAGCGACCACGCTGCGGCACGCCGCCCGCACCCGCCTCGCCCGGCGGCTGCGACTGGGGCGCGACGCCACCCCCGAGGCCGTCGTACGCGCCGTCGTCCAGCGCACCGGCAGACCCGACCTCGAGGTCTCCACGCTGCTCACCGATGCCCCGATCGAGAACGACCATGACCTGATCACGCTGGCCAACGCGCTGGCGGCCCTTGAGGAAGAGGTACGACACCCATGACCCAATCCGAGACCATCCCCTCCGTGTCGCCCGACGGCGCACGGGAGCGGCTCACCGCGGTCCGGGCCGAGGTCGCCAAGGCGGTCGTCGGGCAGGACGCCGCGGTCTCCGGGCTGCTGGTCGCGCTGGTGTGCGGCGGCCACGTACTCATGGAGGGCGTGCCCGGCACCGCCAAGACCCTGCTGGTGCGGTCGCTGTCCGCCGCTCTGTCGGTCGAGACCCGCCGGGTGCAGTTCACCCCCGACCTGATGCCCGGGGACATCACCGGGTCGATGGTGGTCGAGTCGTCCCACGGTTCGCTGACCTTCCGGGAGGGACCGGTCTTCACCAACCTGCTCCTCGCCGACGAGATCAACCGCACCCCGCCGAAGACCCAGTCCGCGCTGCTCGAGGCGATGGAGGAGGGCCGGGTCTCCGTCGACGGCGTCACCCGCGACCTGCCGCGCCCGTTCCTGGTGGCGGCGACCCAGAACCCGATCGAGTACGAGGGTGTCTACCCGCTCCCCGAGGCGCAGCTGGACCGGTTCCTGCTGAAGGTCGTCCTGCCGGTGCCCTCGCGCTCGGACGAGGTGCAGATCCTCACCCGGCACGCCTCCGGCTTCGACCCGCGCGACGTCGCCGGCGCCGGGGTCAGCGCGGTGGCGTCCGGCGCCGACATCGAGGCCGCTCGGCAGCACGTCGGCTCCGTCCAGGTGTCTCCCGAGGTCACCGGCTACATCGTCGACATCGCCCGGGCGACCCGCGAGTCCCCGTCGCTCTCGGCCGGTGTGTCCCCGCGTGGCGCCACCGCGCTGCTCCGCTCCGCGCGCGCCTGGGCGTGGCTCGCCGGCCGCGACTTCGTGACCCCCGACGACGTGAAGGCCCTCGCCCACGCCACCCTCGCCCACCGCCTGGCCCTGCGCCCCGAGGCCGAGCTCGAGGGCGTCCAGGTCTCCCAGGTCCTCTCCTCCGCCATCGGCGCCGTCCCCGTTCCCCGATGACCATCACCTGGCGAGTCCCGCTGCTGATGCTCGCCGGCATCATCCCGGTCGTCCTACGCCCGACGGCGAGCACGGCCGCGATCTGGATCCTGCTGGTGGTGGCGCTGGCGCTCCTCGACGTCCTCCTGGCGCCCAGGCCGGCGACCCTCGAGATCACCCGGGTGCCGCTCGGTGGGATCAGGCTGGGCGAGTCGACGACGTCGGAGCTGATGGTCCGCTCCCCCGCCCGCCGCTTCCGGGCGCTGGTGCGGGATGCCTGGCAGCCCACCGCCGACGCCACCGGCAACCGACACCGGATCCGGCTCGATCGCGGGGACAGCACCAGGTTGCGTACGCCGCTACGGCCGCGCCGCCGCGGAGACCTGCGGGCGCTCGGCGTCACCGTGCGGGCCTTCGGCCCTCTCGGTCTCGGCGCCCGGCAGCGCACGGTCCCGGTGGCAGGATCCGTACGGGTGCTGCCGGCGTTCGAGTCGCGCAAGCACCTCCCCTCGCGGCTGCAGCGGCTGCGCGAGCTCGACGGCCGGGCCGCGGTCCGGGTGCGCGGTCAGGGGACCGAGTTCGACTCGCTGCGCGAGTACGTCCGCGGCGACGACGTACGCTCCATCGACTGGCGCACCACCGCCCGCTCCCGCACCGTCGTGGTCCGCACCTGGCAGCCCGAACGGGACCGCCGGGTGGTGCTCGTGCTCGACACCTCCCGCACCTCGGCAGGCCGGGTCGAGGGCGCGGGCGGCGGGGTGCCGCGGCTCGACTCGGCCATGGACGCCGGGCTCCTGCTCGCCGCCATCGCGTCCCGGGCCGGCGACCGGATCGACTTCATCGCCGGCGACCTCCGGGTACGCTCCCGGGTCCGCCTCGCCGGCCAGCGTGACGTCACCCAGCGGCTGCAGGAGGCGATGGCCGACCTCGAGCCGGTCATCGCCGAGGCCGACTGGTCCAACCTCGCCGGGGCCGTCGCGGGGCTCGGCCGCCACCGCGCGCTCGTCGTCCTCTTGACGCCTCTCGACCCGCACGCGATCGAGGAGTCGCTCCTCCCTGTCCTCCCGGTCCTGACCCAGCACCACCGCGTCGTCCTGGCCTCCGTCCGCGACCCCGAGCTCGAGGCCACCGCCGCCTCCCGCGACACCCTCGAGGACGTGTACGCCGCGGCCGCCGCCGAGCAGACCCTCCGCCGCCGCGACCACACCGCCGCCATGCTCCGCACCCTCGGCGTCGACATCGTCGACGCCGACGCCGAGTCCCTCCCGCCCGCTCTCGCCGACCACTACCTGCAGCTCAAGGCCACCGGTCAGCTCTGAGTCCTGGCAGCTCGGAAGGCGTCGACCGCTGGTTGCCACAACGGGCCGATGTCCCGCGGCCAGAGCTGGTCGTCCCACATCTCGTCCAGGAGTGCGCCATCGACGTACTCGACGAGGTCCTCGGGATGCCCTTCGAGCATGACCGTCGAGTAGACGAGGTAGCGAGAGCGGCGATCAGCGAGATCAAAACTCTCTCCACCCGGAGACCAGAACACGTGGTGCGGCAAGATCACGACAGCGGTTGCGCGCGCGGGCTCAACTCGCCATAGGCGCTCCGGCACGGCCATGGGTCTGTTGATGCTACTGGTCCTTGTCCTGAAGGTGACCGGACCATCCCACGCCTCGACGACCACCGGATCGTCCATGCCCCGAGCTCTCATAGATCGAGCGTACGACTACGCCTGGGTGGCGACCCGGTCCTCGAGCAGGCGCTCGTCGATGTCTCCGGTCTCGCCGCGGGAGGCGGCGGCGCGGCCGACGATGAAGACGTACGCGAAGAAGGCGAGCTCCGCGATGACGCCGATGCCGACGCGAGCCCAGGTGGGCAGGGGGGAGGGGGTGACGAAGGCTTCGATGATGCCGGAGATCAGCAGCACGACGATGAGGCCGAGGGCGATGCCGCCGGCGGTGCGGCCCTCCCGGGCCATCGACTGACCACGCGTCAACGATCCGGGGTCGATCCAGGACCAGAAGATCCGCAGCCCGACGGCGCCGGCGACGAAGACAGCGGTCAGCTCCAGCAGCCCGTGGGGAAGGATCAGGCCCCAGAAGAGGCCGCCGCGGTCGTGGCGGTGCATCAGGGTGCCGAGGATCGCCAGGTTCGAGATGTTCTGGAACATCGAGTAGATCACCGGCAGCCCGAGCACCCCCAGAGCGATGCAGATGAACGAGACCCAGACGTTGTTGACCCAGACCTGGGTGGCGAACGACGAGGCCGCATGCTCGCTGTAGTAGCCCTCGATGTCGTGCTCGACCAGCTGCTTGACCTGCTCCGGGCCGAGCAGCGACTGCTCGACCTCGGGGTGGAGCAGCAACCACCAGATCATCACCGCGGTGACGAGCACGTTGGCCGCCATCATCCCCAGCCACCACCAGCGCAGCCGGTAGAGCGCGGCCGGGAAGCGGTGGGTGAAGAACCGCAGGAAGCCGGACCAGGTGCTCGTCCGGGTGCCGGTGGTGCGGTTGCGGGCGGCGGCGAGCAGCACCGAGAGATGCTGGACGACCGTCGGGTCGGGGGCGTTGCTGCGTACGACCGAGAGCTGGGTGCTCACCCGCTGGTAGAGCTCGACCAGCTCGTCGGCCTGGGCACCGCTCAGCCGGCGCTCGGCCAACAGCTGCTCGAGCCTGGTCCGGTCGGCGGCGGTAGCGGCCAGATACGCGTCGAGATCCACGCCCGCAGCGTACGCTGACCGCCATGACCTCCGCGCCGCAAATGCCCGAGCGACGCCCCCTCGAACGTGCCCTGCTCACCGACGACGATCTGGTCACCGGAGACGCGGTCGCTCTCGACCTGCCGGCCGCCGGGCTGGGGATGCGGCTGCTGTCGGGCCTCATCGACATGATCACGGTGACGGCGCTGCTCATCGTGACGCTGATCGTCTTCATGACCGCCGCCCCCGCGACCGACGAGGCGCTCGCGTGGGCCGCCTACATCGCGGCCACCGCCTCGGTCATGCTGATCTTCCCGACGGTCATCGAGACGCTCACCCGCGGCCGTTCGCTCGGCAAGCTCGCGCTCGGGCTGCGCACGGTGCGTGACGACGGCGGGGCGATCAGCTTCCACCACGCGTTCGTACGCGCCCTGGTCGGTGTCATCGAGATCTACGGCACCAGCGGCGCCGCTGCCTTCCTCACCGCGATGATCCACCCGCGCGGCAAGCGGCTCGGCGACATCGCAGCCGGGACGTACGTCATCCGGGTGCGGGTGCCGCTGCGGCCGCCGGCGCCGATCCAGATGCCCCCGGGGCTCGCCGCCTGGGCCTCCCGCGCCGACGTCGCGACCATCCCGGTCGGCCTGTCGCTGGCGGTGCGGCGGTTCCTCTCGGGCGAGGTCGGCACCTACACCGACCCCGTCCGCCGCCATGCACTCGCCGAGCGCCTGGCGACCCACATGCAGACGTACGTCGCCCCCGGCCCTCCCCCGGGCACACCGCCCGAGGCCTACCTGGCCGCGGTCCTCGCCACCCGCCGTGATCGGGACGCGGCCCGGCTGGCCCGCGACGGGGAGCTCCGGGCGCGGCTCACCGCGCGCTAGGAGCTCTTGAGCCGCTTGGCGCTGAGGCCGACCGACCTCAGCTCCAGCGCGGCCAGCTTCGCCACCACCTCGGCATCACCGTCGCGCCAGGCCTTGACCGGGTCGTCGCTGATTTTCACGAGCTTGTGCAGCGGCTGGGTGGACATCGCCCGCAGGGCCACGAGATCGGCGCCGGTGCCCGCCTCCAGGAACCGCTGGGTCGAGGTCGCTGCGCGGATGAACCGCCACCGCAGCGGCACGTAGACCATCAGCCACATCAGCACCGGGACGACCACGACCCCGACGGCCAGCCAGATCGCGATCGTCGAGACGGCGTCGACCTGAGCCTCACCGGCGGCGCGGAGCTGGTCGGCAGCCTTCGCGGCGCCCTCGAACGGGGCCGCGATGCCGTCCTTGACCAGCGGCAGGTCATCGACCTTGCCGGCGGCCTCCAGCAGCTTCGCGGAGAGCGAGGTGCCGGCGTCGTCCATCTTCTCGCCGGGCACGGCGAGCGCGGAGACCATCCGGTGGACCAGCCGGCCGAGGAAGATCCACCCGGCGACCCAGGCCACCGTCAGCAGGTCGACGAACAGCTGGGCAACCCGGCGCGAGGGCGTGTCGGCGTACAACTTCATGTCGCCGATCCTGACGGTTCCGGGCCTACAGATCGGTCACGACACGGGTAGTTCGGGTCAACGCCTCCGGTAGAGAAGGTCGGTGATGACCCGCTCCTTGGCCAGACCCTTGCGCTCGAACTTGGTCACCGGGCGCTCCTCCCAGCGGTCGACCACCCCGCCGCTCAGCAGCGGCTCGGCGTCGAGGACCTCGATCATCTGCTCGGCGTACTCGACCCAGTCGGTCGCCAGCCGCCAGATCCCACCGGGCGCGAGCCGCTCCGCGATCATCCGCGCGTTGGTGGGCGTCACCAGGCGCCGCTTGTGGTGGCGGGTCTTGTGCCACGGGTCGGGGAAGAACGTCCAGATCTCGCTGACCGAACCCGGCTCGACCAGATTCTCGAGCGTCCAGAGTGCGTCGACGCTGCAGAAACGTACGTTCGTCGCACCCGCGGCGCCCACCCGGGCGAGGCTCTCGGCGACACCGGGCCGCCAGACCTCCAGCGCCAGGATGTTGGCGTCGGGACGGTTGGCCGCCAGCACCGCCGTCGCCTCTCCCACGCCGCCGCCGATGTCGACGATCAACGGGGCCTTGCGACCGAACCAGGTCTCCAGGGAGAAGCCGGGCTCGTCGACCGCGTCGTCCGGGATCACCCATTCCGCGGCGTACGCGTCCCAGGCCTTCTGCTGCTTGGCGTCCAGGCGGCTGCCGCGGCGGGTGTAGGTGAGGACCTCTCTTACCGTGCGGCCGTCTTCCAGGAGCTTTTGGTGGGGTCTCGGGGTGCGAACTGGGTGGTTTGGCTCTGTCATCTCTTCTTGCCTTGGTCTCGTGGCGCGCTGACGCGGCGCAATCCGGTCCTCGCTTCGCTCCGGTCCGTTTGCGCCGAGTCAGCGCTTACTAAGCAGCAAGGAGCATCTGGTCCAACGCGAAAGGCCCCCTTCGCCTTGCGGCTCCGGGGACCTTCCACGTTGGATCAGACGATCACTTACTTGATGATCTTCGTAACCCGACCCGCGCCGACGGTGCGACCGCCCTCACGGATAGCGAACTTCAGACCCTCGTCCATCGCGATGGGCTGGATGAGCTCGACCGACATCTCGGTGTTGTCACCCGGCATGACCATCTCGGTGCCCTCGGGGAGGGTCACAACGCCGGTCACGTCCGTGGTCCGGAAGTAGAACTGCGGACGGTAGTTGTTGAAGAACGGGGTGTGACGGCCACCCTCCTCCTTCGAGAGGATGTAGACAGAGCCCTCGAAGTTGGTGTGCGGGGTGGTGGTGCCCGGCTTGATGACAACCATGCCGCGCTCGACGTCCTCGCGCTTGGTGCCACGGAGCAGCAGACCGACGTTCTCACCGGCCTGGCCCTCGTCGAGCAGCTTGCGGAACATCTCGACACCGGTGACGGTGGTCTTCTGAGAGGTCTCGCGGATGCCGACGATCTCGACCTCCTCGCCGACCTTGACGACGCCGCGCTCGATACGACCGGTGATGACGGTGCCACGACCGGTGATCGTGAAGACGTCCTCAACGGGCATCAGGAACGGCTTGTCGGTCTCGCGAGCCGGGGTCGGGATGTAGTCGTCGACGGCCTGCATGAGCTCGGCGACCGAGTCCATCCACTTCTGCTCGCCCTGCAGGGCGGGGAAGGCGGCAACGCGCACGACCGGGATGTCGTCACCCGGGAACTCGTACTCGCTGAGGAGCTCGCGCACCTCCATCTCGACGAGCTCGATGAGCTCCTCGTCGTCGACCATGTCGCACTTGTTGAGCGCGACGACGATCGACGGCACGCCGACCTGGCGGGCCAGGAGCACGTGCTCCTTGGTCTGCGGCATCGGGCCGTCGGTGGCGGCGACCACGAGGATCGCGCCGTCCATCTGCGCGGCACCGGTGATCATGTTCTTGATGTAGTCCGCGTGACCCGGGCAGTCGACGTGAGCGTAGTGACGCGACTCGGTCTGGTACTCGATGTGCGCGATCGAGATCGTGATCCCGCGCTGGCGCTCCTCGGGAGCCTTGTCGATGTCCTCGAACGCGAACTCCGGGTTCAGGTCCGGGTACTTCGCGTGCAGCACCTTCGAGATCGCCGCGGTAAGGGTGGTCTTACCGTGGTCGATGTGACCGATGGTACCGATGTTGACGTGCGGCTTCGTCCGCTCGAACTTCGCCTTAGCCACTGTGGGCTCCTCCTGGTGTGATTTTCTTACTGACTCGTACTGAGTGGTGTTACTGCCGAAGTCCCTGTGCGGGCGACCCGAAGGTCACTCGCCACGGGCCTTCTTGATGATCTCGTCGGCGACGTTCGTGGGAACCTCGGCGTACGAGTCGAACTCCATCGAGTACGACGCCTGACCGCTGGTCTTGGACCGGAGGTCACCGACGTACCCGAACATCTCGGACAGCGGGACGAGCGCCTGGACGACCATGTCGCCGTGACGCTCCTCCTGCGAGGACACCTGGCCGCGACGGGAGTTGATGTCACCGATAACGGTGCCGAGGAACGACTCGGGGGTCGTGACCTCGACGGCGAACATCGGCTCCAGCAGGACGGCCTTCGCCATGCGCGCGGCCTCCTTGAAGGCCTGGTTGCCGGCGATCTTGAAGGCGAGCTCGGAGGAGTCGACGTCGTGGTAGGCGCCGTCCTCGAGCGAGACCTTCACATCGACCATGGGGAAGCCGGCGAGAATACCGAACTCCATGGCGTCCTGAGCACCCTGGTCGACCGAAGGGATGTATTCCTTCGGCACGCGACCACCGGTGACGTTGTTGACGAACTCGTAGCCAGCGCCCTGGCCGGTCTCCTCGTCGATGTTGGGCTCGACGGAGATGACGACCTTCGCGAACTGACCCGAACCACCGGTCTGCTTCTTGTGGGTGTAGCTGTGGTTCTCGACCTTCTTGCGAAGCGTCTCGCGGTAGGCGACCTGCGGCTTGCCGACGGTGGCCTCGACCTTGAACTCGCGCTTCATCCGGTCGACGAAGACCTCGAGGTGGAGCTCGCCCATACCAGCGATGATGGTCTGGCCGGTCTGCTCGTCGGTCTTGACCGTGAAGGTCGGGTCCTCCTCGGTGAGGCGCTGAATCGCCGTGCCGAGCTTCTGCTGGTCACCCTTGGTCTTCGGCTCGATGGCGACCTCGATCACGGGGGCCGGGAAGCTCATCGACTCGAGGACGACCGGGTTGGACGGGTCGCACAGGGTGTGACCGGTCTTGGTGTCCTTCAGCCCCATGACGGCCACGATCTGGCCGGCGCCCACCGAGTTGATCTCCTCACGCTTGTTCGCGTGCATCTGGTAGATCTTGCCGATGCGCTCCTTGCGGCCGTTGATCGGGTTGACCACGGTCGCACCCGCCTCGACCTTGCCGGAGTAGACGCGCAGGTAGAACAGCTTGCCCAGGTGCGGGTCGGAGGCGATCTTGAAGACCAGACCGGAGAACGGCTCGTCCTCGGAAGGCTTGCGGGAGACCTCGAGCTCCTCGTCCTTGACGTCGTGGCCGATGATCGACTCGACATCGATGGGCGAGGGCAGGTAGTCGACGATCGCGTCGAGCAGGGGCTGGACGCCCTTGTTCTTGAACGCGGTGCCGGTGAGGATCGGGTTGAGCTTGTCGGCGAGGGTCGCGCGGCGGATGGCGGCCTTCAGGGTGGGCACGTCGAAGACGTCGCCCTCCTCGAGGTAGACCTCCATGATGTCGTCGTCGGCCTCGGCGAGGGTCTCGACGAGCTTCTCGCGCCACTCGGCGGCCTTGTCAGCCATGTCGGCGGGGATCGCCTCGATGACGTAGTCCTCACCCTGCTGGGTCTCGCCGCGCCAGACCTTGGCGTTCATCTCGATCAGGTCGACGACGCCGATGAAGTCGGACTCGGCACCGATCGGCAGCTGCAGCACCAGCGGGGTGGCGTGCAGCTTGTCGACGATCGAGTCGACGACCATGTAGAAGTCGGCACCGGTGCGGTCGAGCTTGTTGACGAAGCACATCCGCGGAACGGCGTACTTGTTCGCCTGACGCCACACGGTCTGCGACTGCGGCTCGACACCGGCGACACCGTCGAAGACGGCGACAGCACCGTCCAGGACGCGCAGCGAGCGCTCCACCTCGACGGTGAAGTCGACGTGCCCCGGGGTGTCGATGATGTTGATCTGGTGGTCCTTCCACCAGCAGGTCGTCGCGGCGGACGTGATCGTGATGCCGCGCTCCTGCTCCTGCTCCATCCAGTCCATCGTGGCTGCGCCCTCGTGGACCTCACCGATCTTGTACGAGATACCGGTGTAGAACAGGATGCGCTCGGTGGTGGTGGTCTTACCGGCATCGATGTGCGCCATGATGCCGATGTTGCGGACCACATTGAGGTCCGTGGTGATGTCGACGGCCACTGTCTTCAGCGTTCCTTAAAGAGATTGTCTTCGGTCTGGATGGGCGGGGTGCCCACATGGTGCGGCAGGCACCCCGCCGTACGTCACCAGCGGTAGTGCGCGAAGGCCTTGTTGGACTCGGCCATCTTGTGGGTGTCCTCGCGCTTCTTCACAGCGGCGCCGAGGCCGTTGCTCGCGTCGAGGATCTCGTTCATCAGGCGCTCGGCCATCGTCTTCTCACGACGGTCCTGGGCGTAGCCGACGAGCCAGCGCAGCGCGAGCGTGGTGCCACGCGTGCCCTTGACCTCGACCGGAACCTGGTAGGTCGCGCCACCGACACGGCGGGACTTGACCTCGATGGCCGGCTTCACGTTGTCCATCGCACGCTTGAGGGTGACCACGGGGTCGGTGCCGGTCTTCTCGCGGCAGCCCTCGAGGGCGGTGTAGACGATGCGCTGCGCGACCTGCTTCTTGCCGTCCTGGAGGACCTTGCTGACGAGCTGGGTTACGAGCTGCGAGCCGTAGACGGGGTCGACGACGAGCGGACGCTTGGGAGCGGGACCCTTACGAGGCATCTCACTTCTCCTTCTTGGCGCCGTAGCGGCTCCGGGCCTGCTTGCGGTTCTTCACGCCCTGGGTGTCGAGCGAGCCGCGAATGATCTTGTAACGAACACCGGGGAGGTCCTTCACACGACCGCCGCGGACGAGCACGATGGAGTGCTCCTGAAGGTTGTGGCCCACACCCGGGATGTAAGCGGTGACCTCGACGCCGGAGGAGAGGCGCACACGGGCGACCTTCCGGAGGGCGGAGTTCGGCTTCTTCGGGGTGGTGGTGTAGACGCGCGTGCAGACGCCACGGCGCTGCGGCGATCCCTTGAGGGCAGGCGTCTTCGACTTCGTCGCCTTGTCCTCGCGGCCCTTGCGGACCAGCTGGTTGATGGTGGGCACCTCGGTGGTTCCCCTTCTTTTCTGCTCTCACAACGCGGCGCTCTGCCGCGAAGGATCCAATGTTGTGCGTCCAGGTGGTGCGATACCAACTGGTCCCGCCTCGCCCCCGAGGTCGGGCGTGTCGCCCTTACCTCAACAGCACGAATACGGATCTTTCGAACCGAGTCCCCACTTGAGGGCGCCGAGCCCGGGTCCGAGACCTTTCTCTCGAGCTTGTTCCGGGCACGCGCGACGGCCTGGTTGTCCCAGACACGCTTCAGAGGCTACCCGGCGGCTTGAGAGGGGGTCAAAACGGCCCGGATACCACCTCGGAGCGCGGCCAGGAGCAGCACCCCCGCAAGCGTACCGAACAGGACCAGAGCGCCACTGGCGTACAGGGTCGTGCGGGCGCCGAACTGCTCGCCGATGAGGCCGATGAGCGGGGCACCCAGCGGGGTGCCACCCATCAGGACGGTCATGTAGATCGCCATCACCCGGCCCCGGAACGCCGGTGCCGCCTCGGTCTGCATGGTGGCGTTGCAGGCGTTGAGCACCGTGATGGTGCAGAAACCGACGACAGGGCCGGTCAGGGCGAACAGGGCGTACGTCGGCATCATCCCGGACACGATGATGGACAGCCCGAACCCGGTCGCCGCCACCACGATCAGCCTGAGCGGGATCCGGGTGCGGCGGGCGCCGAGCAGGGCGCCGGAGAGCGAGCCGATCGCAAGGACGGTGCCGAGCAGGCCGTACTCGCTGGCGCCCATGCCGAACTCCTCGGTCGCCATCAGCGCCGAGGTGATCGGGAAGTTCGCACCGAACGTGCCGACGAAGAAGACGATGACGAGGACCATCAGCATCTTGGGCTGCGTACGGATGTAGCCGATGCCCTCACGCAGCATCCCGCGCCGGCGGGCGGTCGGCTCCGGCGAGTGCAGCTCGGCGGTGTTCATCCGCTGCAGCTGGCCGATCACGGCCAGGTAGGAGACCGCGTTGATGAGGATGACCCACCCGGTCGCCTCGGGGCCGCTCCCCAGCCAGCCGATGAGGAGCCCGGCCAGCGCCGGCCCGATCAGGCGGGCGAGGTTGAAGGAGGCCGAGTTGAGACCGACGGCGTTGGTGAGGTCGTCGGGGTGGACCATCTCCGAGACGAACGACTGGCGGCCGGGGCCGTCGAAGGCGGCGCCCGTGCCGAAGAGGAAGGCGATCACGTAGACCATCCACACCTCGGCGTGGCCGCTGACCGCGAGCACTCCGAGGAGCAGCGACATCAGGGCCATCCAGCCCTGGGCCGCCTGCAGCAGGCGGCGCTTCGGGAAGCGGTCGGCGATGACGCCGGCGTAGGGGCTGAGTAGGAGGATGGGCAGGAACTGCAGGCCGGTCGTGATACCGAGTGCCGCTCCCCCGCCGCCAAGGCTCAGGACCAGCCAGTCCTGGGCGATGCGTTGCATCCAGGTGCCGACGTTGGAGACGACACTGCCGGCGAGGTAGAGGCGGTAGTTGTGGCTGCGCAGGGAACGGAACGTGGGACTCAACTGGTGGCTATTCTCTCCATGATCGAAGCGGCAGTGCGGAGGGCGGCGAGCTCGTCCGCGTCGAGGTCGACGAGCTGCTGGGCGAGCCAGGCGTCCCGGCTGAGCCGGTCCTTGCGTACGGTCCGGCGGCCCTTGTCGGTGATCGAGACCAGCACCTGGCGGCGGTCGGTCTCGCCCTGGCGGCGGACGACGTAGCCGCCCTCCTCGAGGAAGTTGACCATCCTGGTCATGCTCGGCGGCTGGACGCGCTCGCGCGCGGCGAGGGCGCCGAGGGTCATCTCGTCAGTGGCGTACAACGCCCCGAGGACTGCCATCGACCCCAGGGACAGGTCGTTGTCGGGGTGGCGCTCGTTGGCCAGGCGGCGGCGCATCCGCATGACAGAGGTGCGCAGCACCGAGGCGACCTCGGGGATGTCAGAGGCTGCGTCAGGCGCGGATACGGGCTGTGCGGTAGGCATGTCGGCAAGCATAACTGCTTACCGGCGCTAACTATTCCGGAAAGAGGCGGCGCCCCGGTGAGGGCGCCGTCACAGGGTCAGGACATGGCCGCGAGCATCAGGATGTCGTCGCGGCTGTAGGTGCGACCCGGGTGAGCCTCCGCGAGGTGCTCCTGCACCTGCTCGACCAGCTCGTCGTCGGTCTCGGTGCGGAAGTTGGTGCCGCAGGGGCAGCGGAGCGAAGCCATGGTGGACCTCCAAGTCGTCAGCGTTCCTCCCCACCCTACCGGCTGGGGGCGACCCCTAGGATGAGGTCCCATGAGCGACCAGTACCGCGACGAGGACTACTCCGGCAGCTACCCGGAGCAGCAGTATGACGGGTACGAGGGTGACTACTACCCCGAGGACGCCGGCTACGCGCAGGACTACGGCTACGACGACCCGGCCGTCGAGGAGCCGCTCGCGGCCCGCCCCGAGCCGAAGATCGAGCTCGTCGACGAGGACGGCATCCGCGCCTTCGAGCTCAGCACCCTCGGCTGGCTGGTCGGGTTCGTAGCCCTGCTCCCCTTCTGGGGCCTGCTCAACGACCGCGGCTGGACCTGGTGGATCTGGACCTGCCTGGCCGCCTTCGGCATCGGCGCGATCGGCATCGAGCTGACCCGGCGCCGCAAGGCCCGCCGGCTCCGCGCCGAGGGCCTCGACTAGCAGGGTCCGGTCAGAAGGTCTCGGGGTCGTCGCTGAGCGTGTCGAAGACCGGCTCCGGCAGCGGCTGCGGCTCGTGCTTCTTCGCCAGCCGCACCTCGGAGTGCGCACCGCACCCGTGGTTGAGGCTGACCACCTTGCCGTCGTCGTTGGCGTCGCCGTTGGCGCAGACACCGAAGCTCGAGGCCAGGTGACCGGTCAGCCGGACCAGGAAGCCACAGCTGTGGCACTGGTCAGGGGCGGCCTGCGCGAGCGGCGCGTCGGGGCCGCCGTCACCGGCGTACCAACGCTCGGCGGCGGCATCGAAGCCCGTTGTGGACAGGGTCCGGACACGGCCGAGGCCGAGATCCTTGGCGACCTCGCGCACCTGCGCCTTCTCGTCGGCGTCGAGCGGGTCGTCACCGAAGGCGTACGTCGGGACCAGCCGTGCGTCGTCGTCCTCGACCGGGAGCAGATCGCCGGGTGAGAGGTCGCCGGGCTTGATCCGGTCACGGTAGGGCACCCAGGCGGGCGCGACGATCGCCGCGTCACCGGGGACGAGGACGACCTCGTTGACGGTCACCTCGGTCTTGTCGCCCAGGACGGGGACATAGACGACTGTGACCGACCAGTGCCACCCGACGTAGCCCTTGCGGGCACAGGCGAACAGGTGGGTCACGACGCCCGGACCGGCACTCTTCTCGACCACATGGCCGAGGTGTTCTCCGACGTCAGCGGCTGGCACGTCGGACAGGAGCGCGGCGCGGGCCTCGTCGACGGCAGCGACGGCCGTCGCATCGGCGTACGGGGTCGTGATCACGGACCACATCTTCGCCCACAGGCGCCTCAGGTGCCACTTCGGGGTCACCTTGCGCCACCACAACCTGAACTTCAGCACAACGCGTGATCCTCCCAGACGTACGCCTCTACTGCACAGTCACGGCGCCCCTTGAAACGCCGACACCCGCCGGAGCATGGCTACGGCGGGTGTCGGCGTCTGCTCGGCTACTGGAGCGCGCGCGTGGAGACCATGGAGAGGACGTACTCGACGAGCGAGATCAGCGTCGCCTTGGTCGACTGGCGGTCGCGGGCGTCACAGGTGACGATCGGGATGTCCGGGCGCAGAGCCAGGGCCTCGCGGATCTGCTCCGGCTTGTAGGCCTGGTTGGCGCCGAAGACGTTGTGCGCGACGACGAACGGCACGTTGCGGGACTCGAAGTAGTCGATCGCACCGAAGGAGTCGGCGAGGCGACGGGTGTCGATGAGCACCACGGCACCGATGGCACCCTGGGTCAGGTCGTCCCACATGAACCAGAACCGGTTCTGACCCGGCGTTCCGAACAGGTAGAGGATCAGGTCGGAGTCGAGGGAGACTCGACCGAAGTCCATCGCGACCGTGGTCGTCTTCTTGTTGGGGACTGCGGAGAGGTCGTCGACGCCGGCGGTCGCCTGCGTCATCACGGCCTCGGTCGTCAGGGGGACGATCTCCGAGACGGAGCCCACGAAGGTCGTCTTACCAACGCCGAACCCGCCGGCGATGACGATCTTCGCAGACATCGTCGCCTGCTTGGAGTCGGTGGTCACTGCATTACTCCTGTCAAAGCTTCCTCAGGCCGGACAGCACGCGCTCGAGGAGAGCGGTGTCCGGGGCGTCCGGGACCTTGCTGGCGTGCACCTGCACCACGCCGCGCTCCGCAAGGTCACCGATCAGGACTCGGGCAACACCCAGGGGCACCCGGATGAGCGCCGCAACCTCGGCGACGGAGCGGCTCTCGCGGCAGAGCTCCGCGATCGTCCGCTCCTCTGGCGACCGGACGTAGCCGTCGATCACGTAGCGGTCGGTGATCACCAGGGCTTCCATCGGGAAGACGCGCTTGGGTTGCGTGCGGCCACGAGTCAGGGCGTACGGCCTGACAAGCGGCGGCGGTTCGGAGGCGTGGTTGCTCACGATCTCGGTCCTAAGCTCGGGCGCGCATCAGGCGCCGGTTCTGGTATCGGGGGTGAGGGCGGTGGCAACACGCGAGATCAACAGCTGCATCTGGTAGCCAACCTGTCCCAGATCGCAGTCGGGGGCGGCGAGGGCAGCGAGGCTGGAGCCCTCACCAACCGCCATGAGGACCAGATAGCCACCGTCCATCTCGATGACCATCTGCTGGACATTACCCGCCGCGAAGCATCGAGCTGCTCCCTGGGTAAGACTGGTGAGACCGGAGGCGATCGCCGAGAGCTGGTCGGCCCGGTCCGGGGGGAAGTCGACGGAGCTGGCCATCGGCATGCCATCAGCCGACACCAAGATCGCGTGAGCGATGTCAGGGGTGCGCTGGGTCAGGCTGTCGACGAGCCAGTCCAGTCCTGCGGGGGCCGTTGTCACTGCTGCTCCTCACCTTCGGGGTTGCTTTCCGCCTCAGCGGGATTGTTGCGGGCGCGGCTGACGCCCTTCTGGAAGCTGGACATGCCACGGGTGCGGCGCGCGTCCATGTTACGCGGACCTGATGACGGTGGTGTGACCGATGGGGCCGCTCCTGGGATCAGGTTCTGGCCCGGGACGCGAACGGGGAGTCCGCCCTGGGTCACCGTCGCCGGCTCCATCTCCTGCAGCTGCTCCAGCTCCTGAGCCCGGCGCCAGCCCTCATCACCCGGCGAGGACCAGCTCATCGGCGTGGTCGGCTCGTCCTCCCGGACGGCCGGCTCGTCGGCGAAGTCGCCCGAGGGGGCGTTCGCCGCGCCGGCGTTGTCGGCCTCGGGTGCCGCGCCGGCCTTGGCGGCCGGACCCGCGATCGGGTCGCTGAGCGGGTCGCCCTTGGCCTCCATCGCCCGGCGCGCGCCGAGCGGGCGACGACGGGTGAACCACTCCGACTGGAGATCGTCGAAGATCGAGCTGCCCTCGTCATCGACGATCGGGACCTCGGTGGTCGAGTCGAGCGGGTTCTGCGAGTTGGTCGGCTCCGGAGCCAACGGGCCCATCGAGCCCGGCGCGATCGCGTCACCGGCGGGACCGAACGGGTCGTCGTCGGGGCCGAAGCCCGGCGGAGGCGTACGCGGCGTGGTGCGCTCGGTGGGACGCTCGAAGGTGCGGAAGGTGCCCGTGTCGGTGCCGAACGGGCTGCCGCCCTGGGCACCCGGGTCGCGACGCGGCAGGTCGCCGGTCTCGGTGCTCGGGTCGAAGCGACCGTCCGGGAAGCGCGCGGCCAGGTCCTCGGCCTTGCGGACCGGCAGCATGTTGGACAGGAAGCTCTGCTGCTGGCCGCTGGGGCTCTGCGGAGCCGGGGGCTCGTTGGCGCCGTAGGGATCGCCACCGAACGGGTCTCCACCGAAAGGGTCCCCACCGAACTGCGGCTGGCTGCCGCTGAACTGTTGCGCCGGGAAGCTGCCCGTGCGTGCGGTCGGATCCTCGAAGCCCGGGTCACCCGGCATCGGCGGGATGCCACCGTAGGCGGGCTGCTGGCCCGTGTGCGGCCCGGTCTGACCGAAGCCGTTGTGCTGGCCCGACTGGCCGTTGGCACCCTGCTGCGGGAAGACCCCCGAACCGCCGCCGGAGAGGTTGGGGTGGTTGGAGGCACCGGGCGTGCGGCTCGGCAGCGCCGGGGGCGCCGCAGCGGAGGCCGCGGGCGCCTCGGGGGCCGGCAGAGCACCGACGGGCACGTCGTAGGGGTTGCCACCGGCGTACGGCTGGGAGTCGTAGGCGGGCATCCCGTACTGCATCTCGTAGGGAAGCTCACCGGTGACCGGGTAGGCGCCGGTCTGCTGGCCGTAGCCGCCCTGCTGGAAGGCGTAGGCGTCGAAGCCCTGCTGCTGGCCGGAGGGTGCCTCCGCGTGGGCGCCCACGATCGTGGTCACCGGCATCTCGACGCGCGCGACCACACCGCGGGGGCGGTTGGGAACGAGCTCGATGTAGAGCCCGTGACGCGCCGCCAGGCGCGCGACCACGACCAGGCCCATCATCCGGGCGACGTCGGCGTCGAGGCCGGTCGCACGGCGCAGCTTCATGTTGGCCGCGTCGAGCTCCTCCGGCGTCATGCCGATACCGAGGTCCTCGATCTCGACCAGCAGCGGCGCGGCGGGGCCGGCGCGGAAGGTGCGGATCGTGACCGCCGTGTCGGGCGGGGAGAAGTTGGTGGCGTTCTCGATCAGCTCCGCGAGCAGGTGCACGAGGTCACCCGCGATCGCGCCCTCGAACTCGGCGTTCTCCTCGGAGTCGATGTCGACCCGGGCGAACTGCTCGATCTCGGAGGCCGCGGCGCGGAGGACGTCGAGGACCGGCACCGGGCCACGGGCCGCGTGGCCGATCTCGCCGCCGGCGAGAACCAGCAGCGACTCGTCGTTGCGGCGCATTCGGGTGGCGAGGTGGTCCAGGCGGAACAGGTTCGCGAGGTCGTCGGGGTCCTGCTCGTTGGCCTCGAGCTGGTCGATCAGCTGGAGCTGACGCTCGACCAGGCTCTGCGAACGGCGGGAGAGGTTCATGAACATCTTGTCGACGTTCGTACGCAGCTCGGCCTGCTCGCCCGCCAGGCGGATCGCCTCGACGTGAACCGCGTCGAACGCGTCCGCGACGTCACCGATCTCGTCGCGGCGCGCGATGTCCAGGGGCTCCACATGCGTGTCGACCGGGCCTTCGGCCTGGTTCATGTAGGCGACTCGCTCAGGCAGGTCGTGGTTGGCCAGGTTGTAGGCCAGACGACGCAGCTGGCTCAGCGGCGAGAGGATCGAGCGGGCCGCGACCAGACCGACCGCGAGGGCGAAGATCAGGACGCCCAGGACGAGGAGGCCGATGATGATGGCGTCGCGGGTCGCGTCGTCCTTGATCTGCTCGACGTCGTCACTGATCTCCTGCGCGGTCGCGACGATCATCTTCTGCAGACCACGGATGAACTCCGTGCTGGCGCCGGTGTACTGGTCCGGGGTCATCTTGATCCGGTCCATACCACCGCTGGAGATCACCTGATTGACAACTCGGTGGGCGGGTGACCCGATCAGGCCATTGGTGGTGGTCTCGTTCGTCAGACTGTCGAGCTGCGCACGAATGTCGTCGGACGTCTTCGCGTAGTAGTCCGCCGCAGAGAGACGGACCTTGGCCTCGGCCCGGGCGAGCTCGGCGAACTGCTCGTCGCTGAGGACGTCGGGGTTGACGACGCCCCTCTTCTCGGCCGCCGCCTTCTTGCTCAGCGCCTCCATCATGATCACGCGCTCGACGCCCATCGCCTCGGAGAAGGCACGCACGTTGCTGATCGCGGCGATCTTGGAGAAGACCTCGTCGTTCTCCAGGGTCGGCATCTGCGCCGAGATCCCGAAGAGGTTGTTCATCACGGTCGTGTAGGCCAGCTGGGCCTCGACCTGGGTGTCCCGCTCCTGGATCTGCGCGCGCAGGTCGTCGATGCCGTTCAGCGCCTGCTGGATCTCGACGATGCTGTTCTCGAGGTCCTTGTCGTCGCCGGCGTCGATCTCCTTCGCCTTGGCGCTCCAGGCCTCGATCGACTCGTCGGTCGTCTGCTGCAGGGGCCGCATGACGACCTCGGGCACACCCGCGAGCGCACCGTCACGTTCGAACAGGATGTTGATCGCGAGGTTGTAGGTGTCAGGCAGCGCCTGGGCGACGGTCTCGGCCTGGCGTGCTTCCGCCTGGGCTGAGAGGGCGCGCGAAATGCTCAACCCGCCGAACACCATCGCCGCGATGGTCGGGATGAGCAGCACGAAGATGAGGCGCGCTCGAATTCCCTGCCAGGGCTTACGTTCCGGACGGTGGGTTGTGCTTGCGTATGGCTCGGCCATTACTCCCTCTCGTGGCCATGTCACATCATTCCCGAGAGGCATGCACCGTCTGTGGCGCACACCCCAGTCCCCCGCCGCGAAGTCTGCTGGCACCCGGGCGTACCTGTCTACAGTCTTTGGCGACGCAAACTTACGTCATAAGTGGTCTCGATTACCAATGGTGTACGAAATCATTTGCAAATCTATGGAGGGGTAGGCGGAGTATAGGCCCCACCCGCACGAGGGACGACATGGCGAGCCATCCGTGGATGCCGTCGACGCCGGAGAGGGGAATACCTCACGCGTCCCTGGGCGCTGAGGACTAGGCTCTCCCGCGTCGGCCGTCACAGTCGCCGGGCGACGTACGTTTGAAGCGCTGATGCGCGAGGAAGGGGCAAGCTGCCGTGCCTACTGGCAAGGTCAAGTGGTTCGACGCCACCAAGGGCTTCGGATTTCTGTCGCAGGACGACGGTCCGGACGTGTACGTCCACGCCGACGCGCTCCCCGAGGGCGCTGCCAAGACCTTGAAGGCCGGCACCCGGGTGGAGTTCGGCATCGCCCAGGGGCGCCGCGGTGAGCAGGCGCTGTCGGTGACCATTCTGGAGCGCTCCCCGTCCGTTGCAGGGCGCCAGCGTGCCGCCAAGCGCCGCAAGCCCGAAGAGATGGAGCTGATCGTCGAGAACGTGATCAAGCTCCTCGACGACATCCGCGACGGCTACGCCCAGGGCCGCCCGCCCACGCGCGAGCTGGCCAAGAAGGTCTCCCCCGCGCTGCGCCAGATCGCCGACGAGTTCGAGCTCTAGATCCTCTAGATCCAGCTCAGGTCGGGGATCAGGGTCTGCACGCCGACCACGAGGCCGGCGACGTTGACGGCCAGCAGCACGAGGATCCAGAGCACCGACGGGATGCCGGTCAGGCCGGCGAGCTGATCGGGGTCGGAGCCGCGGCGGCCTCGCTCGCCCCGGCCGAGCAGCTCCAGGAGCGGCCTCGGTGAGGCGAGCAGGAGCAGCCAGGTCACCAGGGTGGCCGCGATGGTCTGGATGCGGCCGTCGGCGTACCAGCTGATCGCGCCCAGCGCGGCGCCGAGCACCAGCAGGACGACGAGGCCGTAGCCGTTGCGTACCCACACCAGCAGCACGAGCATCGCCGCCACCAGGAGCCACAACAGCCCCAGGGCGTGGCCGGCGGCCAGCATGGTCGCGCTGAGCAGTCCGAGGATCGCCGGGGCGAGGTAGCCGGCGGCGAGCATCGCCACCATCCCCGGCCCGGACGGCTTGCCGCGCGAGAGGGTGACCCCCGAGGTGTCGGAGTGGAGCTTGATCCCGGACAGCCGTCTCCCCACCAGGACCGCCACGACCGCGTGACCGGCCTCGTGGACGACGGTGACGCCGAGACGTACGGTCCGCCAGGACGTACGCCACACGACGAGCGCCAGGGCGACGAATCCGGCGCCGATCAGCCACGGCGCTTCAGGGACGGTCTGGGTTGCGGTGATCGTGTTCCAGAACTCCCTCACGCCGCCACCTCCGTAGCGCAAGCGCCAGAATACGAAGGCGACGGCGTGTTGTGCTCGTGGTTCGCTCGCTGACGCTCGCTCACTTCACGGCCTTCTGGTTCATCGATCCGGAGCGGAAGCCCCGTGGGTCGATCTCCGCGGCGGGGAATCCTGCGTCGGTCACGGTCCTGAGCACCTCGTCGGCATGGTGGGGGTCGAGAGGCAGGAGGGTAGCGGACAGCTCCACCGTGGCCTTCTCCCCATGGTCGCGCACGCGCAGATCCACGCGGGCGGCGTCGTGGCCGCGGGCGGCCAGGACGCTGCGTACGGCCTGCTCTGCTCGCTCCACGCGGGCGAGCCGTCTCGGCGTGACCTCGAGGCCGTAGGCGATCCGGCTGGAGAGACAGGCCGCGGCCGGCTTGTCCCAGGTCGGTAAACCCCAACGGCGCGAGGCCTCGCGGATCTGGGCCTTGGTCAGGCCGGCGTCCTTGAGCGGGGTGATCGCGCCACGCTCGGCGGCCGCGCGGATGCCGGGCCGGAGGCCGTTGAGCCCCTCGATCGCGTCGTCGGCGTTGGTGCCGGTGGCCACATGGGCCAGGCCGAGCTCGCGGGCCAGCGGGGTGAGGGTGTCGAGCAGCTCCGCCTTGCAGAAGAAGCACCGGTCGGTGCCGTTGGCCCGGTAGCCCTCCCGCTCCATCTCATGGGTCTGCGGGGTGATGAGGCGTACGCCGAGGCTCCTCGCGAAATCGGCGGCCGGGTCCCTCTCCGCGATCGGAAGACTGTGCGAATAGCCGGTCGCGGCGGCGACGTTGTCGCTGCCCAGAGCCCTGGTCGCGGCGGCCAGGAGGAACGCACTGTCGGCGCCACCGGAGAAGGCGACCAGCACGCTCCCCCGAGACCTGAGATCCGCTTCGAGAGCGCTGAGCCGTTGATCGAGATCGGACACGTCCCGACCCTATCCACGTGCTCCACGCGCGCTCGCGGATCGACGCAGGATGACCAGGACGACCGCGAGGACGACGATGAGCAACGCGAGGACACCCACGACGGCGAACGTGAGGACGAGGCCGGCCAGCGCGCCGCGCACCGCGTCATCACGGGCGGCACGCTGGCCCTCGACGATCTCCTGGGCGGAGGCGACGAATATCTCCTGCAGGCCGCGCATGAACTCGGTGCTGGAGGCGGTGTAGGAATCCAGGGTCACCGCGCTGCCGCCGCCGGCGATGATGTCGTTGACCGCCTGATGGGCAGGCACGCCGGTCGCGCCCTTCGTCGCCGTGCTGTTGGTGAGCCCGTCGAGCGCCGCACGCTGGTCCTCGGAGGACTTCTCGTAGAAGGCGGCCAAGGAGCGACGCCACGCGGCCTCGGCCTCGGTGAGCGCCGCGATCTCCTCGTCGCTGATCGGCTTCGCGCCGGGCAACGGCGAGTAGGACAGCGCCGCGAACATGATCGCGCGCTCCTGTCCCAGCGACTCCCATGCCTCGGGCATGTGACCGATCGCCTCGATCGCCTGCTCGGACTGGTCCTCGCCCGTGTTCGGCAGGTCGTCCGCGATGCTGAACAGGTCGTTCGTCAGGGCCGTGTAGTGCTTCGATCCGATGGCGGGATCGTTCTGTGCCTGCGTACGCAGCACGTCGATGTTGCTCAGCTCTTGCGTCATTCGGGTGAGCGTCGCGTCGAGCTCCTTGTCGTCGTCGCTGTCGATCTCCTGGGCTCGCGTGCGCCAGGCCTGCGCCGCCTCGTCGGTCGTCTGCCGCAGCGGCCGGAGCACGACGGGAGGTACGCCGGCCACCACCGCATCGCGTTCGAAGGACAGGTTGACCGCGAGGTTGAAGGTGTCCGGAAGGACCTCGGCGAATGCTTCGGCCTGCCGCGCGCTCTCCGCCTCGGCCGACGCCCGAAGGACGAGGAGCCCGCCGACGACACCGGCCACGACCGCGGCGATCACGGCCAGGATCAAGGTGATCGCGATCGCGCGGGTGCCCTTCTGGGCAGGTTGATGGGTCGGGGTCGTCAGTGCGGTGGTCATGGCACCTCTCAGGTCCGGCTGAGTGACGAAACGTTAAGGCAGGAGCGGCGCCGCGCGCGCTTGAATTCTGGATAGCGCCGGAGCGGAGCCGTCGTCTGGATAGGGTCGGACCATGGGGGCAGAGGTGGAGTCGTCGGCGCGGTCAGGCCGACGACCGAAGGGGGTTCCGGGGTCGCTCGTCGAGATCGCGATCATCGCGGTGACGGCGATCCTGCTCGCGGTCGTGATCAAGACATTCCTCGCCCAGGCGTTCTACATCCCCTCTGAGTCGATGCGGCCCGGCCTGGAGGTCAACGACCGGGTGCTGGTGGAGAAGCCGTCCTACTGGATGGGCGGTACGCCCGAGCGCGGCGACGTCGTCGTCTTCGCCGATCCCGGCGACTGGCTCTCGGCCGACGAGATCCCTCCGGCGCCCACCGGCTTCCGGGCCGTGCTCGCCAAGGTCGGGCTCTACCCGACCGGCGACCACTTGGTGAAGCGGGTCATCGGAGTCGCCGGCGACACCGTGGAGTGCTGCGAGTCGGGCCGCATCGTCGTCAACGGCACGCCGCTGGACGAGTCCGGCTTCATCGCCTCGAGCGATACCTGCGACGGCCCGATGGCGCAGGACAACGGGTCCTATCTCAACGGCGGGTGCCGGGGCTGGAAGGCCGTCGTCCCCGAGGGGCGGATCTTCGTGATGGGCGACAACCGCGCCAACTCCGCCGACTCGTCGTTTCATCTGTGCAGCCCCGAGCGTCAAGAGTCGGGCGACAAGGCCTGCTCGAGCGCCTTCGTACCCGTCTCCGACGTCGTCGGCAGGGTCGCCGTCGTCTTCTGGCCCACCGACCGCTTCGGCTTCGAGCACCGCCCCGAGACCTTCGACGCCATCGACTGACCCACTCGCCGAGGCGTCACGCGCGTCGGCCGAGACGTCACGCGCGTCGGCCGAGACGTCAACGGTGTGACGCCTCGGCCGACCGGACTGACGCCTCGGCCGACCGGACTGACGCCTCGGCGGTCAGGCCTCGCGGACGACGTCCATGGTGCGGTCGCCGAACTTGACCTTGTCGCCGTCGACGAGAGCCGCGGGGCGGCGGGCGCCGAGGGCTCGGGCGGCACCCTGGCGGATCAGGGTGGTGCCGTTGGTGGAGCCGCGGTCCATGACGACGAGGGTGCCGTCGGCAGCGACCTGGAACTGGGCGTGGGTCTTGGACAGGGACATGTCGCTCGAGGAGAGCGCCACCCGGTGCGAGACCTCCTCGCCGGGACGCGGCTCGGGGCCGCGGCCGACGATGGCGAGACCCTCGACCACGAAGCTCTGTCCGGTGTCGAAGGTGACCCGCCAACGTGCCGTCGCCGCGGGCTGCGGAGCGGGCATGGGGGGTGCCGGAGGGGCGGGCTGGACGACCGGTGGTACCGCAGGGGGTGCCGGAGGGGCCGGCGGAGCAGGCGTCGGGACAGGAGCCGGCGGCGCCTGCCGGGCGATCGGTACACCGACCTGGGTCGCGGCCGCCTGAGCCTCTGCCGCGGCCTGAGCCGCAGCAGCCTGGGCAGCGGCTTGGGCCGCAGCACTCTGGGTCGGGGCAGCAGGAGTCTGCGGCCGCTCGGCCCGCTCCGGGGTCGCCTCGGCCTGCTTCAGACGCATCGTGGTCAGGTTGACGATGCGGCGCGGCGCCGGAGCCTCTTCCTCGGCCTCGACGACCGCCGGAGGACGTACGTCCACCACGACCGAGCCGGCACGCCGGTCGTGCCATCCCTGGCGACGGCCACGATCGTCCATCGCGGCGACCCAGGCGAATGTGGCGGTGCCGATGCCGAGGGTCGGGATCGTGCAGAGACCGAGAAGGGCCTGGCGTACGAACGCCTTGCCGACGCCGATGGGGCGGCCCGCGGTTCCGGAGTCATCGCTGACCACGCGGAGCCCGAGGGCCATCTTGCCCGGGGTCTTGCCACCGGAGCCGGTGAGTATGGTGCCGACCAGCCAGACCACCAGCACCACGCCGGCGATCAGACCGATGCCGGGCAGCGGACTTCCGTTGCGGAAGAAGATCAGCCAGGCGGCGAATCCCGCGGCGGCGAAGATCGCCCAGGCGATCACCCGGTCGATGGCGAACGCGTAGAACCGGCGATCCGGCTCCGCGATCGCGGCTTCGACGGCTGGCGCCTGGAGGCCGGCCACGCTCATGCCGCCGCCTCCGTACGAAGAAGCAAAGAATACGGAGGCGACGACCTGAGGCCCATGGCCGCTCGCTGACGCTCGCTCATGCCGCCGCCTCCGAGGAGAGCGGCGACACGAGCGAAAGCCGTTCGGTCACGGGTTGGTCACCCGGATCGTCAGACTGTCACCGAGGTCGATGACGGCGCCGGGCATGAGCTGGACCGGTACGCCGGGGCGCAGATCCTCCGGGCCGAGCCCGGGCTGGACCAGCACGGTGCCGTTGGTCGAGCCGAGGTCGGTGACCACCGCCGCGCCGTGGTCGACGCCGGCACCGGGACGGATCTCGCAGTGGGTCGAGGAGATCTCCTGGTGAGGACTCGGCACGGTCACCAGCATCGGCTGCTCGGTGGGCGTGAACCGGCTCGCCTCGGGGGCACGGCCGACGAGGACGACCCGGTCGACCTCGACGCGGTCGCCGCTGGAGAACTCCAGCCGCGCGACCGGGTAGGCGGTCACCTTCGGGGCCTCGGGCTGGCCGGGGATCCCGGCGAGACCGGCGTTGAGGTCCTCGCCCACGCCGATGCGGGTCAGACCGTCGTGGTCGTCCTCATCGGGGTTGGGCTCCTCCCAGACCGGCTCGTCGTGGACCTCGGGAATCGGCGCCACGGGCGGGGCCGGTGGCGCGGGCGGGGCCGGGAATGCCGGAGGAGCCGGGGGTGCCGGAGGGATGTCGGTCACCGGCGCGTCGACCGGCGGGCCGTCGACCGGTGCGTCGATCGGGGCAGCATCGATCAGATCCTCGGCCGGCGCGTCCCGGAAGGGAGGGTCGGCCGGGGGCGGCGGAGGCGTCGTCAGCGGCGGCGGAGGCGGCATCGACGGCGGGCCGAAGTCGGGCGCCTGAGCGGACTCGGGCTCCTCGAAGGACTCGGGGCCGTCGAAGGGCTCCCGCTCGTCGTAGGAGTGCTCGTCGAGGGCCGGGAGGACCTCGGTCTCGGCGTCGGGGGCGACGTCGGGGTCCGCCACCGGCTCCGGGGAGACCGCGGAGGGTCCGAAGGACGACGCCACGGCAGCGGCGTGCTCGTCGCTGGCGTAGTCGTCCTCATAGCCGCCGGCGGCGGCCGGCTCGGGGACGTCCTGGTCGTCGGCGACGTCCTCGGACACGACCGGCGTCTCCGACGCCTCGGCCTGCTCGGCCTCGGCCGGCTCGGTCAGGTCGTCGTGACGCGGCGCCGACGCGTCGCCGGACTCCTCGCCACGGTTGACCGAGATCGGCTCGTCCGACTCGGAGTCCGCGTCGAAGTCGGAGTCGGACTCTGCCCCGAGACCGGGGAGGTCACCCGAGACCGGGATCGGCGGCACGACCGAGAGCGAGGGCGGAGCCGCGACCGGCTCGTCCTCGTCGAGACCCTGCTCCTCGGCGGAGTCGAGGTCGTCGGCGGAGTCGGCGTAGCTCTCCCCGGGAAGAGGATCGGTGAGCGGGTCGGCCGGTGCGGGCTCGTCGACGCTGTCGTCGGAACCCTCCTCGACCGCCACCGGGGCGGGTACGAAACCGGCGCGGCTCTCCGGCGAGTCGTCCTGGGTGGACTCCGGGGCCGGCGGCGGGACCTCGAGTCCCGAGACCCGCAGCAGGCCACCGAGCGCGGTCAACGGCTCACCGGTCGCACCCTCCTCGCCGAGCGAGACGGACATCCGGGTGACACCCTCGAGGGTGCGCTCGACCCAGGTCTTCGACGACGATCCGTCGACCTCGACGGCACCCTCACCGGCCTCGAACGAGACCACCGACGGACCGCGCACGACCGTGCGTACGCTGCCGCCGTCAGGCGTCACGTCCCCGGCGATGAGGACGAAGCCCGGCAACGAGCTCAGCCCGGTCGCGACGAGTGCGTCGAGCACCTCGTCGAACCCGGCGCCGTCGTCGACGAGCGCCCACAGGGCGCCTGCGCGGCTCTTCTCCGAGGGCGGGAGCAGCACCGTGGCGCTCTCACCGATGATGCCGAACCATGTGCCCGGCGTGTAGGACGTGCTTGCGATGGTTGCTGGCTCACTCATGGCAGCACTCCTAGCTTCTGCTCCATACTCACCCTTTGTTGCTCCGAGTCATACGGGTTTTCCTCGGTCAATCCCATCACATCGACCACGATCGCGGTGGCGTTGTCCCGGCCACCCGCCTCGACCGCGGCGGCGACGAGCTTCTCGGCCGTGTCCCGCGCGTCGGTGTCCTCCGCGGCGAGGATGTCGGCGATCTCAGCATCCGAGATCATTCCGCTCACGCCGTCCGAGCACAGCATCAGCCGGGCGCCCACCGGCAGCGTCACCTGGAAGATGTCGGGCACCGCGGGGGCCATCCCGCCCAGCGCCCTGGTCACCACGTTGCGCTCCGGGTGGTGCTCGGCCTGCTCGGGCGTGATCTGCCCGGAGTCGACCAGCTCCTGGACCAGGCTGTGGTCGCGGCTGAGCTGGCTCAACGTACCGTCGAAGTATCGGTAGATGCGCGAGTCGCCGACGTTGAGCAGGATCCACAACGGGCTGCTTCCGCCGTCGGCGATCAGGGCCGCGGCGCAGGTGGTGCCGGACTGGTAGTCCGAGGCCCCGCGCGAGCGCTGCTCGAGCGCGAAGGCCACGATCCGGTCCTGGGCCGCCTGGAGCGCCTCGACCATCGCCTGGCTGCCCGACTCGGACACGTAATGGGTGCCGCCGAGCTTGGCGAACTCCTGGATCACCATCTCGCTGGCGATGTCACCACCGTCGTGGCCGCCCATTCCGTCGGCTACGACGAAGACCGGTGGCTCGGCCACATGGGAGTCCTCGTTGACCTTCCGCACCTGGCCGACATCGGTCGCGGCCCCGTGCGCGATCACTACTTTCCTGGACATCTCGCTCCTAGGCCTGCCGGGATAGCGTGATGCCGATGGACACAGGCTTCCGCTCTCTTGCAGACCAGTTGCGCTCTTGGCCTACAGAGCGCATCACACGCCTGCTTCTTGCACGTCCTGATCTCGCCACGCCGTCCCCTCATGACTCCGGCCAACTCGCCGCCCGAGCAGCCACTCGCACATCCTTGCACTACGCGATGGATGACCTTAACCATCTCGAACTGATCGTGCTCGATGCCGTTGTCCTCGCGAATCAAACCACCAAAGCCCACCTATCTTCCATGGTGAACGCTGAAGAGGCCGCCGCGACACGGGCACTTTCTCATCTGGAGGACACCTGCCTGGTCTGGCACTCCCTCGACGGCCTGCGGGCCGTGACCGGAGTCGCGGCCCTGCTGCGGGGTTCCCCGGGCACCTCCGGGCTGCAGCCTTTCGCCGCTGACCAGGAAGAAGTCGTACGCCGCCTGGCCGCTGTGTCCGCCGAGGCCCGCGCGATGCTGGAGGCCGTCGACGCCGCCGGCGGGCAGGCCTCCTCTTCCCGCGCGCGCCCGCGCGTATCGGTGGCCGAGGCCGCCGGGCCGGCGGAGGAGCTGATCGCCCACGGGCTGCTGGTGTCCTCGGGCGACGGGATGCTGACCCTGCCCGGCGAGGTCGGGCTCGCGCTGCGGGGCGGGCGGACGACGCCGGCTCCGGTGGACGTCCCGCCGCCCCTGCCGACCTCGTCGCGGGCCTCGTCGCTGGTCGACCGGGCGGCCGCGGGGGCCGCCTTCGAGCTCGTACGCAACCTCGAGCTCCTCCTCGACGCCTGGAGCGCCACGCCACCGAGGTCGCTGCGCGGCGGGACGGGCCTGACCGTCCGGGACCTGAAGGCGACCGCCGAGCGGCTCCACGTCGCCGAGCCCACGGCGGCGCTGCTGATCGAGGTCGCCTGGGCCTCGGGGCTGCTCGCCCTCGGGACCGACGAGGAGGGAGATCCGTCCTGGATGCCGACCGAGCTCTTCGACCAGTGGCTGCAGCAGCCGCTGGCGGCCCGCTGGTCGCACGTGGCCGGTGCCTGGCTGGCCTCCCCTCGCCTCCCCGGGCTGGTCGGCCAGCGCGACCCGGCCGGAAAGACCTGGAACGCGCTGGCGCCCGATCTGGCCGGCGCCTCGGCCGTGGAGACACGGCGGCTGACGCTGGGCCTGCTCTCGGACCTGCCGGACGGGGAGGTCCTCGCCGCCGGCACCGGACCCGCCGCGGTCGTGGCCCGGCTCGCCTGGGAGCGGCCGCGCCGGCCGCGCACCCGCACCGAGTCGCGTGAGTCGCTGGTGGCCTGGACGCTCACCGAGGCGGAGACGCTCGGGCTGGGAGCGTTCGGGGGGCTGGCCGCGTACGGGCGGGCGTTGGTGGCGGGCGAGGATCCGGTTCCGACCCTGGCGGGGCTGCTGCCGGAGCCGGTCGACCATGTGCTGCTCCAGGGCGACCTGACCGCGGTCGCGCCGGGGCCGTTGGAGCCTGCCCTGGCCCGCATGCTGACCGTGGTGGCGACGGTGGAGTCGCACGGCGGGGCAACGGTCCACCGGTTCACCAAGGAGTCGGTGCGGCGGGCGATGGACCGCGGCTGGACCGCCACGGAGATCCACGCGTTCCTCGCCGCCGCCTCCCGCACACCGGTCCCGCAGGCACTGAGCTATCTGGTCGACGACACGGCGCGTACGTTCGGGACGGTCCGGGTCGGGTTCGCGGCCGCCTACCTGCGCAGCGACGACGAGGCGGCTCTGGTCGAGCTCCTGGCGCATCCGGCGGCCGAGTCGCTGGGGCTACGCCGGCTGGCGCCGACCGTGGTCGTCAGCACCGTCGCCCTCGACTCGCTCCTCCCCCGCCTGCGCGAGCTCGGCCTGGCCCCGGTCGTCGAGGCGCCCGACGGGTCCGTCCACGTGGCGCGCCCCGACGCCAGGCGCGCCAAGGCTCGCGCCGGCCAGCGCTCGGCAGGTGCCGAGGAGGCCCATCTCGTCACTCGCGCGACCGCGGTCGCGACCAGGGTCAAGGCCGGCGACGAGACCGCAGCCTCGCGCCCGGTCCCACCGGAACCCGCCTCCACACTGGCGGTGCTCCACGAGGCCATCGATGCCGGGGAACGGGTCGTGATCTCCTACGTCGACGGTCGCGGTGTCGGAGGTGAGACGACCGTCGAGCCGCTCGGCGTCGAGGGCGGCTCGCTCGCGGCCCGGGTCGGGGACGACGTACGCTCCTTCGCCCTGTCCCGGATCAGGAGCGTCCGGCCGGTCGGCCCGTAGGCTGGTTCGGTGAACGACGGCCCCCTGATCGTCCAGTCGGACAAGACGCTGCTGCTCGAGGTCGACCATGCCCGGGCAGGTGAGTGCCGCAAGGCGATCGCGCCGTTCGCCGAGCTGGAGCGGTCGCCGGAGCACATCCACACCTACCGGCTGACCCCGTTGGGTCTGTGGAACGCACGCGCGGCCGGGCACGACGCCGAGCAGGTGGTGGACACGCTGCTGGAGTTCTCCCGCTATCCCGTCCCTCACTCCCTGCTGGTCGATGTCGCCGAGACGATGGCCCGCTACGGCCGCCTCCGGCTCGAGAAGAACCCGGCCAACGGGCTGGTGCTGGTCTCCTCCGACCGGGCGGTGCTGGAGGAGGTCATCCGGGCGAAGAAGGTCGCCGGGATGCTGGGCGAACGGCTCGACGAGGACACCGTCGTCGTCCACCCCTCCGAGCGCGGCAACCTCAAGCAGGCGCTGCTCAAGCTCGGCTGGCCGGCCGAGGACTACGCGGGCTACGTCGACGGCGAGGCGCACCCGATCGCGCTGGACACCGCCGACTGGACGCTGCGCCCCTACCAGTCGGAGGCGGCCGAGTCGTTCTGGCACGGCGGCTCCGGAGTCGTCGTGCTCCCTTGCGGCGCCGGCAAGACGCTGGTCGGTGCGGCCGCCATGGCGCACGCTCAGGCGACCACGCTGATCCTCGTCACCAACACCGTCTCCGCGAGGCAGTGGAAGGACGAGCTCGTACGCCGCACCTCACTGACCCCGGACGAGATCGGCGAGTACTCCGGGTCGGTCAAGGAGATCCGGCCGGTCACGATCGCCACCTACCAGGTGCTGACCACGCGCCGGAAGGGCGCCTACCCGCACCTGGAGCTGCTCGATGCCCGCGACTGGGGGCTGGTCGTCTATGACGAGGTCCACCTCCTGCCCGCCCCGATCTTCCGGATGACCGCCGACCTGCAGGCGCGCCGCCGGCTCGGCCTGACCGCGACGCTGGTGCGTGAGGACGGGCGCGAGGGTGACGTGTTCTCCCTGATCGGCCCCAAGCGCTACGACGCTCCCTGGAAGGACATCGAGGCGCAGGGCTGGATCGCCCCGGCGGACTGCGTCGAGGTGCGGGTGACCCTGCCCGCCGACGAACGTCTCGTCTATGCCACCGCCGAGCCCGACGAGCGCTACCGGATCGCCTCGTGCACGCACCACAAGATCGACGTGGTCAAGGAGATCCTCGCCTCCCACGCCGGCAAGCCGACGCTGGTGATCGGCCAGTATCTCGAGCAGCTCGACGAGATCGCCGCCTCGCTCGACGCCCCAGTGATCGAGGGCAAGACGTCGGTCAAGGAGCGCCAGCGGCTCTTCGACGCCTTCCGCTCCGGCGAGATCGACCTGCTGGTCGTCTCCAAGGTCGCCAACTTCTCCATCGACCTGCCCTCGGCCGAGGTCGCGATCCAGGTCTCCGGCGCCTACGGCTCCCGCCAGGAGGAGGCCCAGCGTCTCGGCCGTCTGCTGCGCCCCGGCGACGGCAACAAGACCGCGCACTTCTACACGATCGTCTCCCGCGACACCATCGACGCCGACTTCGCCCAGAACCGTCAGCGGTTCCTGGCCGAGCAGGGCTATGCGTACCGGATCGTCGACGCCGACTCCCTCGACGACCTCACGTCCTGACATCGGTTGAATCGTCAGCAGTGGCCGGATGCGGCCATTTCACTGCGAGCAAATGTGACGAGCGCCATACTCTCTGAAGCGTTTCAATTCCTCGACTTCAGGAGTTCCGCGTGCGCCGACACATCGCCGGACTGATCACGGCCACCCTCGCCATCGCCCTCTCGCCCGCACTGCCCCCACTCGCCGCCAGCGCCGCTCCATCGACCGAAGACGTGGTGACGGGCACCGTCCCCGTCGTCAGGGAGCTGCGTACGAATGCGCTCGTCGATCCCCTCGGCATCGCGACGACCGCCCCCACCTTGGGCTGGCAGCTCGACTCCGACCGCCGCGGAGTGACCCAGAAGGCGTACCAGATCCGGGTCGCGACCTCGGAGCGCCGGCTCTCCTCGCCTGACGTGTGGGACAGTCGGAAGGTGAGGTCCGGGCGGTCCGTCGACGTCCGCTACGCCGGGCCCGCGCTGAAGCCTCGAACGGACTACGTGTGGTCGGTGCGGGTCTGGGACGACGAGGACGTAGCGTCCGCGTGGAGCGAGCCGGCGACGTTCGCGACCGGCCTCGGGAACGAGGCGTGGTCGGCGGACTGGATCGGTGCGGAGACTCCCGAGCTGGGCGCGGAGTGGACCGACTACACGATCGAGTTCACCGCCTCCGACATCGGCGGGGCCCTCGGGGTCTACTTCCGTGGCGAGAACACCGAGAACGCCTACATGTGGCAGTTCAGCGAGTCCGACGACGCGCTTCGTCCGCACGTGAAGCGCAACGGCGGCTACTCCGTGCTGCCCGCGAAGCCGGTCCCGAGCGGCTTCGACTTCGCCGCGGAGCACGACTATGCGATCACCGTCGCCGGCGACACGATCACGACCACGATCGACGGCCAGCAGCTCGACCAGCGCACCGACGCCACGTTCGCCGGGCCCGGGATCATGGGCTTCCGCACCTACGGCGCCGAGCACGGACTGGTCCACGACGTGACCGTCACCAGCGCCGGTGGCACCACCCTCGTGGACACCGACTTCCCGACCGGCGACCGCACCTTCACCGCCGGCACCGTCACCGCCGGCGGGCTCCGCGTCGACAACACCGGCGGCGAGGCGTGGCTGCGCGGCGACGACGCGGTGCCGCTGCTGCGCAAGGAGGTCGACCTGGGCGAGAAGAGCATCGCCCGCGCCCGCGTCTACGCCTCGGCACGCGGCGTCTACGAGCTGCGCCTCAACGGCGAGCGGGTCGGCGACGCCGAGCTGGCACCCGGTTGGACGGCGTACGACAAGCGCATCGACTACCAGGCCTACGACGTGACCGAGCTGGTGCGTTCCGGATCGAACGTGCTCGGGGCCGAGGTGGCACCCGGCTGGTACTCCGGCAAGGTCGCGATGTTCGGCACCGACGTCTACGGCACCGACAACTCGGTGATCGCCGAGCTCGTCGTCGACTACTCCGACGGCACCAGCCGGGTCGTCCGCACCGACGACACCTGGCGCACCACCGGCGGTCCCACCCGTGAGGCCGACCTCCTCGACGGCGAGTGGTACGACGCCCGCCGCGCGGCCGAGGTCGACGGCTGGGACGAGGCCGGCTACGACGACGCGGACTGGGCCGCCGTCGCCGTACGGGACGAGCCGACCGACGTGCTCGAGCCGCAGACCGCGGTCGCCGTACGCGTCACCGAGGAGCTCGAGACCGCCAAGCGGATCGACTCCCCGACCGACGGTGTCTACCTCTACGACCTCGGCCAGAACATGGTCGGTCACGTCCGTCTCACCCTGCAGGGCAAGAAGGGCCGGACGGTCACCATCCGCCACGGCGAGGTGCTCAACCCGGACGGCACCCTCTACACCGCCAACCTCCGCAGCGCGAAGGCCACGGACACCTACACCTTCGGTTCGGACGAACCGGAGACGTACGAGCCGTCCTTCACCTTCCACGGCTTCCGCTACGTCGAGATCTCCGGGCTGGACGAGGCACCTGACGCCTCCGACATCGTGGGCGTCGTGGTGGGCACCGACGGCGACCTCACCAGCACCCTCGACACCAGCTCGGACCTGGTCGACCAGCTGCAGAGCAACATCGTGTGGGGAATGCGCGGCAACTTCCTCTCCATCCCGACCGACACCCCCGCTCGCGACGAGCGGATGGGCTGGACCGGCGACATCAACGTGTTCGCCCGGACGGCGGTCTACAACATGGACTCCGAGTCGTTCCTGACCAAGTGGCTGCAGGACCTGCGCGACACCCAGCGCCCGAACGGGTCGCTGCCCGGCGTCGCCCCGGTCGTCCCCGGCCGCTTCGACGGCGGCTACGAGTCGGCCGGCTGGATGGACGCGGGCGTGCACGTGCCCTGGACGCTGTGGCAGGCCTACGGCGACACCGGCGTCATCACGGAGAACTACGACATGATGAAGCGCTACGTCGACTTCCTCGACGCCGACTCGACCGGCCACATCCGCTCCGCCGGCGGCTACCTGGACTGGCTCAACCTCGACGACCCGACGCCCGCGGACGTCCTCGACACGGCCTTCGTCGCGAAGAGCACCCGCGAGTTCGCGCAGATGGCGAAGGCCATCGGCAAGGACGCCGACGCGGCGGCCTACCAGGCTCGCTACGAGGCGATTCGGGCTGCGTACCAGCAGGCGTTCATCGCCGCCGACGGGTCCGTCAAGGGCGACAGCCAGACGGCGTACATCCTCACTCTGACCAACGATCTGGAGCCAGAGGACCGTCGCGACGCCGTCTACGACCAGTTCGTGCAGACGCTCGAGCGGCGTGACCACCACCTCTCCACCGGGTTCCTGGGTGTCGACGGGTTGCTGCCCGCCCTGACCAAGGCCGGACGCACCGACATCGCCTACCGGCTGCTGCAGCACGAGGACTACCCGTCCTGGGGCTATGAGATCGGCAAGGGTGCGACCACGATCTGGGAACGTTGGAACTCGATCAACCCGGACGGCTCGTTCAACGACGTCGGCATGAACTCCTTCAACCACTACGCCTACGGCGCCGTCGGCGAGTGGATGTACCGCACGATGGCCGGCGTCTCCGCGGCCGAGCCCGGCTATCGCAAGGTGTTGATCGCGCCGGAGCCGGGCGAGGGTGTCGACCACGTCGACTACCGTCTCCAGACCCCGTACGGAACCGTACGCAGCACCTGGGCGACCGACGACGGCCCGATGACCCTGGACGTCACGGTGCCGGCGAACACGACCGCCGAGGTGCGGATCCCGGCCGCGAACCGGTGGGCGGTGACCGAGGACGGATCGCCGATCGAGGACGCGGAGGACGTCGAGTTCGTTCGTCATGACGACGGTGTCGTCGTGCTGGAGGTCGGCTCCGGCAGCTACCGGTTCGCGGTCGCCCCGACGCTCGGGGACCTCGGGGCCGCCCGGGCCGGGGCCGCCGAAACGGCCACCGCGGTCTCAGCACTGCCGCTCGACGGCAACGCCGGCAAGGCGGCCAAGCGCGACCTCACGAAACGGACCGCGACCCTGCGCGAGGAGATCGGCGGGGCGTGGGACCTCGCCACCCGCGGCGCTGCCGACGAGCGGGTCGCCGAGGCGGTCCACCACGCCCTCGCGGCGGCGGCCAGCCTGCGCCAGGTCATCGAGATGTACGCCGACAACGGCGTGCTCCCCGATGCGACGGCGGCCGGCCTTCGCGATCACGTGGCGGCGATCGCGAAGAGTCTGTCGCGCGCATCGGCCCGACTGGTCGGTGCCGTCGCCACCCTGCAGGTCCCCACCGACGAGGTCCTTCCAGGTGACGTCGTCGACGTCTCGGTGAGCATCGACAACAGCGGCAAGCAGCCACTGAGCGAGCTGAGCTCGACGCTCGACCTGCCGGACGGATGGACGGCGGAGCGGGTCGGCGAGCCCGCCGGCACCGTGCCCGCCGGCGGACGGGTCGAGCACGCCTACGAGGTCACCGTGCCCGAAAATGCCGCGGTCGGACCGACCGAGCTGACCGGCGAGCTGACGTACAGCCGCTCCGGTGGCACCGCCACGCTCCCTGTAGGCAGCACGCTGATGGTCGGAGCGGGCGTGCAGATCACCGGGACGTCGAGTGCTCCGGCGTCGGTCGATGGCGGCCAGACGGCAACCGTCACCGCCAGGCTGCACAACCGCAGCGACGTCACCCAGCGCGGCGCGCTGTCGCTGACCGGCCCGACGGGCTGGGCAGCGGACCCGGAGGGCTTGGAGATCCCGGCAGGACAGGACGCCGAGGTCGACATCGAGGTCGTCGTGCCGCGAACCGTGGTCGCGGGCCCGGTGTCCTTGACCGTCGCGACCGGAGCGACCCCGACCGAGCAGGCGGCCGCCACCGTGACCGTCGGACTCGCAACGCCACCCTCGGAGTCGACCGATCATGTCGACCTGGGTGAGGCGAGCTCGGAGACGGCGCACGGGCTGACCGCCTCAGAACGGTCGGGGACCAACCAGGAGGCCGGGCTGACTCGCCGCTACACACACTCCTCCTACCCCGGCGGCTGGTTCGAGTTCGACGCCGCGGTGCCGACGGATCGAGCGTTCGTGGTCCGCATCGTGGAGACGTTCGACGGTGCACGACGCAAGACCTATGACGTCGAGCTCGACGGTCAGGTCGCGCACAGCGTCGACCTGACCCGCACCAGCGGCGGGCAGGGCACCATGACCCACCAGTTCCTGGTCGAGCCCTCGACACTGACCACGGACGGCTCGGTGCGGATCCGGTTCCAGGACACCGGCGCCGACTACGACCCGTCGGTCGCCGACGTCTGGGTGCTGCCGGTGGCATGACCTCAACCCAACGCCACGACGCGCAGCCGATGGGGTGGTGGACAGTTCTGCACCCACAGGTCCCGGCATTCCTGGCACAGCAGGTAGGTGTGGGTGCAGCGGTCGTCCGGACAGAGCACCGTCACTGCGTACGCCGCCACCTCGCCACAAGGCTCCGCGTCGCTGTCCGGGCTGCCACAGCTGCACTCACAGGCAGGCCGCTCGCCGAGCTCCTCCTCGAGCCGGTCGATCTCCTCATCGATGGTCGTGCTGATGGTCATGACATCTCCTCCGTCTGGATCGGATGTCGTCCTCACCCATCACCTAAGCAGAGGGCACCGACATTTCTGCCTCGTGGATCGTGGTCTCGAATCCGAGATCGGGCCGGGAGCCGCCGACCGGGCTCAGCTGCACGACGAGTCCGGTCGCCACGTCCAGCGCGATGTCGTACGCCTCGGGGTAGACCGTGCCCGCCCGCGGCTCCCACCCCGGGGCGCCGTCGCCGTACTCGAACCAGTCGGTGACCCGCGACCACAGCAGCGGACAACAACCGCACCGCGGCTCGTACCCGTCCCCCGGCACGGCCCGCGCCCACCATGTCTCCCGGCCTGCCCGGGGCTCCGAACGCAGGTCGCTCAGCGCCACGTCGGCCGAGAGTTCCTCGGGATCCAGCATCGAGACGAACACGTAGTTCTGCCACATCGGGTCGTCGATGTCGTGGGTGTAGGCACGCGGCCGGCTCGCCACGAGACCGTCGTCGCGCAGCACCGGCTCCGGAACGGTGGTCGCCTCGTCGCTGATGACACGCTCGCCCGCGGCGTCACGCACCCGCAGCCGGCCGGGCCGGCGCAGCCAGCACTCGACGTCGCCGTCCGTCCCCGCCCGCCACGTGAAGTGCAGGGCGGAGAAGCGCCACGGCGACGACCGGGCGAGCGCACGGAAGGTGTCCTCGGTCAGCGTGAGCTCAGCTCCCATCCGGCCCACCCTCGTCCAGCCAGCGGCCGTTCCGCATCAGATGACGGCCGTCGAGCTCGTTCGACTCGCGCCAGGCCTGGATCTTCGTCGGCCGGATGCGGATCAGGCTGTCGGCCCAGCTGCTCGGGTCCCCGCCCTGCTTGGCCGCATAGATCTCGAGGACCTGCTTCGGAGTCTGCGCCATCGGCTCGACCTCGGCACGACCGTCGACGATCACGACGTCGCGCAGCTCGCCGAGCGCCAGCCGGACGACCGGAGAGGCCGAGAGGTTGCGCTGCGTACGCGCCCCTCCCATGCTCGCGATCCAGATCTCGCCCTCCCACCACACGAACGAGATCGGCACCAACCACGGCTGGGCGTCGTGGGCCGATGCGATCCACAGGTCGACGTCGTTCTCCAGACGCGCGCGGGTGTCGGCGAGTCTCTGGTCGAGGGAGCGAGGGGCGGCCATGGCCGCACCCTAGTCCGCGACCGAGCAGGCGACCCAACGGTTTCCGAGGGAGGATGGGGCCGTGGAGACCTGGGAGTTCGAGGCCGAGCTGTGGCCGTGGAAGGGCGAGACCGACGCCTGGATCTTCGTGACCGCGCCACCCGAGGTCACCGAGGAGATCCGGGAGGCATCGATCGCGATCGGTCCGCCGCGCGGCTTCGGTTCGGTGAAGGTCGAGGCACGGATCGGCGCGACCATCTGGAGGACATCCGTCTTCCCAGGTCAGGAGGGCTATGCGCTGCCGATCAAGAAGGACGTACGCCGCAAGGAGGACCTCCAGGTCGGCGACCGCGCCCTCGTCTCCATCACCCTCGTCTGACGCCTGCGAAAATCATGCGCGCCGCCGGGCGTCGGCATGGTTGGCTCAGCCGCGATGAACGCCCCGATGCACGACGACGAGCTGACGATCGACGAGGACCTGGTGAGGTCCCTGCTGAGGCGGGACCTCGCCGCGTACGCAGAGCTTCCCCTCCGCCCGCTGGACTCGACCGGGTCGACCAACCGGCTCTTCCGGCTGGGCGAGGACCATCTCGTACGCCTCCCCCGGCAGCCCGGCGGATCAGCCATGATCACGCAGGAAGCGCGCTGGTTGCCCGGCTTCGCGACCAACCTCGCGGTGGCTACGCCCGAGGTGGTGACGGTCGGCGAGCCGGGCTTCGGCTACCCCGA
The DNA here is from genome assembly GCF_044453405.1 of Nocardioides sp. NPDC051685. Taxonomy (NCBI): domain Bacteria; kingdom Bacillati; phylum Actinomycetota; class Actinomycetes; order Propionibacteriales; family Nocardioidaceae; genus Nocardioides; species Nocardioides sp. NPDC051685. The sequence continues at coordinate 239,678 of NZ_JBITCR010000001.1, forward strand.
GCGCTGGAGCGTGGTGCGCTGGCTCGATGGCGAGAAGCCTGCCCCCGGCGCGAGTGACGTCACCGCCGCAGACCTGGCCTCGGTCGTGGCCGGGCTCCGCCGGACCGAGGTGCCCCAGGAGGCGCTCGCCGACCCCGAGCTGCGCTGGTATCGCGGTGAGCCGATCGCCGGCTTCGACGCCGACGTCCGGTTCCGCCTCAAGGAGTGTCGCGAGCTCGCCGATCTCGAGCTGGACCTGGACGCGGTCGAGTCCGTCTGGGACGAGGTGATGGCCCTGCCCCCGGCGGAGGCCGGGACGCACTGGCTCCACGGCGACCTGCTCGCCGAGAACCTCCTCGCCCGCGACGGCCGCCTCACTGCCGTACTCGACTTCGGCGCCCTCTCCGTCGGCGACCCCACCGTCGACCTGATCTGCGCCTGGGAGCTCCTCGACGCCGCCGGCCGCGACGAGTTCCGCAGGATCCTCGACCTCGACGACGCCACCTGGCTCCGCAGTCGCGGCTGGGCCCTCTTCATCGCCGTCATGACCTTCCCCTACTACTGGCAGACCATGCCCGTACGCTGCGCCGACCGCCTCGTGATGGCCCGCGCCGCGCTGGCGGGCTGAGACAGGTCGGCGCTAGCCGCGGCCCTTGAGCCGGGAGCGAAGGACGAGCCGGGCCGCCGGCCCGAGATCCTCGATGACCTCGACGAGCGTGCCGAGCTGCTCGAGCGAGGCGAAGGCCGACTCGGCGCCCGGGCGGTCGACACCGTCGTACATGAGCAGTCCGATGAACGCCGAGCTGATCGCGCGCGACAGCCCAGGCGCGTCCACCACACCCTCGACCGGACTTCCCTCCAGAGCACGAGCGACCGCGGCCTCGATCTCCTCGTTCCACCGGCCCATCGCGTAGCGACCTGTCTCGGCCAGCGTCTTGTCCCGCTGCGCACCGGCCAGGAGCTGGGCCATCACCGTGATGTTGCCCGCGGCCCGCTCCCGCTCGTGAAGCACCTGCCCGAGCTCCAGCAACTCGCTCAGCGAGGTCACCTCGGCGAGCTCGTCGCGGTAGGACGCCGCCGCCTCGTCCGTCGCCGCCCGGCACGCCTGGTCGACCAGGTCCATGACGGTTCCGAAGTGGTAGAAGACCAGCGCCTGGTTGACCCCCGCGCGGTCGGCGACAGCGCGCGCCGAGACACCGGCGATCCCGTCCTCCTTGAGCAGGTCGGTGACCGCCGACATCAGCTTGGCCTTGGTGGGGTTCATTCTCGGGCGGGCTCCTTGGTGACGAGCAGGTCGAAGAGGATCAGCACGGAGCCGAGTATGCCTCCGCTGGCGAGTCCCAACAGCATGACCCCGGCAACGGCGCCCGGCTCGGACGCCCCGGCATCGGACAGGCCAACCACAGCGCTCGCGACGCCGCAGACCACGCCTAGGGCGGCAGCTGCGATCACCATGTGCGGAAGCGGAATCCGTACGCCGCGCGTCACCGCCTCGCCGAACCAGGCCGCCAGCACACCGGACAGGCCGGCGATGACCAGCAGGACCCCGATGTTCTCGCTCGCCTCGCCCGGCCCCTCATTCGCGATGAACACCGCGAACCCCAGCGCGAAGGTCATCCCGAATCCCACGAGCCCGGGCCAGATCCGGTCCACGACCGGCGACGACGGCAACAGCACCGCCGGCGCGACCAGTACCGACTCGACCAGCCCCACGACGACGCCGACGATGCCGCCGTACCAGGCTCCGAAGAGCGTCCCGGCGATCGGCAGCAGCGCACTTCCCACGCCTCCTCCGATGACGACACCGAGCACGGCCCCGAAGAACCACCACCGGCACAACGCCCAGAACACAGACCACATCCGATCAGCCACGTACGCCTCCTCGAGTCATTTGAGCGATTGCTCAAATCTAAGGTAGCGCAGATCTTGAGCGATCGCTCAAATAGGTCCTATGGTCGCTCCCATGAAGATCGTCATCCCCGGTGGAACCGGCCAGGTCGGAGGCATCCTGCGGCGTGCCTGGAGCACGCGAGGGCATGAGGTCGTGGTGCTCTCGCGCCACCCGGAACAGCTGGAGGAAGGCGTACGTCATCGTCTCTGGGACGGCCGGACGATCGGTCCGTGGGCCGAGGAGATCGACGGCGCAGACGTGGTGGTCAACCTCGCCGGCCGGACGGTGAGCTGCCGCTACACCGATGCCAACCTGAAGCAGATGATGGACTCGCGGATCGAGTCGACCCGGGTCGTCGGCGAGGCGATCGCGACGGCCGCCAACCCGCCGAACACCTGGCTGCAGATGAGCACCGCGACGATCTACGCCCACCGCTTCGACGCGCCCAACGACGAGGCCACCGGCATCATCGGCGGCAGCGAGCCCGACACCCCTGCCTACTGGGAGTTCTCGACACGCATCGCCAAGAGTTGGGAGGCCGAGCAGGCCGCGGCGGAGACACCGCACACCCGCCGGGTGGCACTCCGCTCGGCGATGGTGATGAGCCCCGACAAGGGCGGTGTCCTCGACGTACTCCTCACCATGGCCCGCCTCGGCCTCGGTGGCCCGGTCGCCGGCGGCGACCAGTTCGTCTCGTGGATCCACGAGCGGGACTTCGTACGCGCCTGCGATCTGCTCATCGAGCGCGCCGACATCTCCGGGCCGGTGAACATGGCCGCCCCCGGGGCGCTGCCCGAGCGCGACCTGATGCGCGTGCTGCGCAAGGAGGCGGGGATGCCGATCGGGCTGCCCGCCACCGCCTGGATGGCCGAGATCGGCGCCTGGGTGATGCGTACAGACACCGAGCTGCTCCTCAAGAGCCGCCGCGTCGCCCCGGGACGGCTCCTCGAGGCCGGCTTCGAGTTCGAGCTCCCCGCGTGGGAGGCGGCCGCCCACGACCTCGTCGCCCGAGCACGGCAGCGGAGAAACCACTCGCATCCCGGGCATGCGGCGAGCACGATGGATGGGTGACCCGCGCGACCTGGCAGCCCCGACCCGACGACGCCGAGACCCTCCGACGGTTCTTCGGCAAGGACGGGCGGCTGCTGACGATCCCGTCGAAGCACGCCAGGTTGCTGGTCGTGCTCAACCAGCTCGCGCAGTCCTTCGAGCCCGGGAAGGTCTATCCCGAGCGCGAGGTCAACGAGATCCTCGGACGGTTCCACGACGACTTCGCCGCACTCCGCCGCTACCTCTACGAGGAGGGGTTCATGATGCGCGAGGGTGGCTTCTACTGGCGCGACGGCGGGAGCGTCGACGTCTGACCCCACAGGATCCGGCATGATCGCCCCATGACGATGCCGCAGCAGTCGGGCCAGCCAGCGCCCGGACAGCCGCCCGTTGGATGGATCGACCTGACCATCCAGGGCAGCCACATGACCTCGAACCTGATCGTGCCGACCGTGCTGCTCAACGGCCACCAGATGCCGACGCAGTACGGGCGCAACGTCTTCCCGGTGCCGCCGGGGCACTGGAATGTCGACATGTACACCCAGTGGACCTGGCGGTTCGGCAAGGCAGCACTGAGCTTCGACGTCGCCGAGGGCCAGACCGTCCCGGTCTTCTACTCCTCGCCGATGACCGGCTTCAGCAAGGGCGCGATCGGGCACGTCAAGCAGCGCAAGCCCGGCGTCCTCGGCTTCGTCCTCACGATGGCCATCCTGCTGATCGTCATCGTCGGCGTCGTGGCCCTGGCCGTGGCGACCGGCTAGCTCGCCCGAAGGGGACACGGGCAGGACTGTCGGTGCCCACCGATAGCGTCAGCACCGTGACCACCACCGAATCACGCGGCCGAAGCGAAGCCCAGGGAAACCGACGGGGCTACGCGGTCCTCGATGTCGAGACGACCGGGCTCGACCCCTACCGCGACCGCGTGATCCAGGTGGCGATCCGTCAGATCTCCGCAGACGGCACCGCGGAGTCGGAGTGGGAGACGCTGGTCAACCCCGGCGCCGGCGTCGACCCGGGACCGGTCGAGGTCCATGGCCTGACCAGCGCCGACCTCGCCGGCGCCCCACCCTTCCGGGACGTCGCCGCCACGATCGCCGAGCGCCTGGCCGGCCGGGTCTTCGTCGCCCACAACGCCCCGTTCGACTGGGCGTTCGTGGCCGTGGAGTCCGACCGTGCGGGCGTGCGGCTGGACGTCCTGGAGTGGCTGTGCACGATGCGGTTCGCGAAGGCGCTCGCGCTGGAGGTGCCCGACAAGTCGCTGGCCACGATCGCGGCCTACTACGCGGTCGAGCAGCTGAAGGCACACGACGCCGGCGACGACACCCGGGTGGCCGCGGAGATCCTGCTGCGCGAGCTGGCGGACGCCGACCGGGCCGGTCTCACCCTGCCGCTGGTGGCCTGCAACAGCTCGCGCCACCGCCTGAAGCGGACCCTGCGTCGCTGGTTCAGCCCGCTCCTGCGACCCCTTCGTTGAGATCGTCCCATCATCCGGGACATTTCCAGCAGAGATGCAACCGGAGCACCCGGTTCGGCCATCAGTATGTCGTCGGCCCGACTTAACCTTGAAGGGCCATGGTCCGGAGCGAGGCGATGAAGATGGTCAAGCGGGGAATGATCGCCGGGGCGCTTGCCGCCCTGCTGGCAACGACGTTCGCGGCCTGCGCCGCAGAACCGGCCGCCGCGCCGCCCGAGCCGACGGCCTCACAAGCCGCAGCCTCCCCCTCCACGAGTCCCTCGCCGAGCGCCTCGACGACTCCCAGCGAGAAGCCGAAGCCCAAGCCGTCCCCGACCTCGGGCCCGCGGCTCTTCGGCAAGGGGGACAGCGGCGACGACGTACGCGACCTGCAGGCGCGCCTGAAGCAGATCGGCTGGTTCAACGCGGGCGTGACCGGCTTCTACGGCAACGTCACCACCGAGGCCGTCTCGGGGTTCCAGGCCAAGCGCGGCATCGCGGTCACCGGCTTCGTGGACCAGACCACCCTCGACCGTCTCCACGCGATGACCCGCGAGCCGACCGAGGCCGAGCTGACCAACGCCCCGCCCCCGATTCCGTCGGGCAAGCTGGACCCGCGCTGCCTGACCGGCCGGGTGATGTGCATCGACAAGACCACGTCCGTGCTGCGCTGGGTCATCGACGGCACGGTGCGGATGAGCGTCGAGGTGCGGTTCGGGTCACAGGAGCTGCCCACCCGTGAGGGCCAGTTCTCGGTCTTCGCCAAGAGCCGCGACCACGTCTCGACGATCTACCACACCTCGATGCCGTTCGCGATGTTCTTCTCCGGCGGCCAGGCCGTCCACTACTCCCCCGACTTCGCCGCCAACGGCTACAACGGCGCCTCCCACGGCTGTGTCAACGTGCGCGACTACGCCGCCATCACCTCGCTCTACGACCAGGTCGCCATCGGCGACGGGGTCGTCATCTACTGGTCCTGAGGCCGCGGCGCGCCGCCGTCCGGCCCTCGGGCAGGATTGAGGAGGCGTACGGCTCGCGTCTTAGGCTTGAGCCATGAAGGCGCTGCTCCTGGAGAACATCCATCCCGTCGCTGTCGAGAACCTCGAGAAGGCCGGCTTCGAGGTCGAGCTGCGCAGCAAGTCCCTCTCCGAGGACGAGCTGGTCGAGGCCCTGCCGGGGGTGACGCTGCTCGGCATCCGCTCCAACACCCACATCACCCCGCGGGTACTGGACGCCGCGCCCGACCTGAAGGCGATCGGCTGCTTCTGCATCGGCACCAACCAGGTCGACCTCACGGCCGCCGCCGAGCGCGGTGTGGCCGTCTTCAACGCCCCCTACTCCAACACCCGTTCGGTCGTCGAGCTGGTGATCGGCTACATCATCTCCCTGGCGCGACGCCTGCCGGAGAAGACCGAGAAGATGCACGCCGGCATCTGGGACAAGTCCGCGAAGGGCTCCCACGAGGTCCGCGGCCGCACGCTCGGCATCATCGGCTACGGCAACATCGGCACCCAGCTGTCCAACGTCGCCGAGGCGCTGGGCTTCTACGTCATCTTCTACGACATCGCCGACCGGCTGGCCCACGGCAACGCGCGCCGGATGAAGTCCCTCGACGCGCTCCTGGCCGAGGCCGACGTGGTCTCCATCCACATCGACGGGCGCCCGGGCAACCTGGGCATGTTCGGCGAGGAGCAGTTCGCGAAGATGAAGCCGCGCTCGCTGTTCATCAACGCGGCGCGCGGCTTCCTGGTCGACAACGACGCGCTGCGCAAGCACATCGAGTCGGGCCACATCGCCGGCGCCGCGCTCGACGTCTTCCCGATCGAGCCCAAGGCCCAGGGCGACGCCTTCGAGAGCCCGCTGCAGGGTCTCGACAACGTCATCCTGACCCCGCACGTCGGCGGTTCGACGCAGGAGGCTCAGGAGGAGATCGGCTGGTTCGTCTCCGGCAAGCTGCGCGACTTCATCCAGTCCGGGTCGACCGCGCTGAGCGTCAACCTGCCCGCCGTCCAGCCGCCGCCGCTGGGTGAGGGCGCGCGCCTCGCGCTGCTGCACGACAGCGTGCCGGGCGTGCTCGCCGAGCTCAACAACCTGCTCGCCGCCGAGGGTGTCAACGTGACCGGTCAATACCTCGCCACCGCCGGCGAGACCGGCTTCGTGGTCACGGACGCGACCAGCGTGCCGCCGACGACGCTGGAGAAGATCGAGGGCAACCCGCACACCAGGTGGGTGCGCGTCTACCACGCCTGACGCTAGCGTGATGGCCCATGGAGCTGCCCCGACATTGGCCGCTGCCTGACGCAACCGACCTTCTCGGTGATGTTCTGGCAGCGTACGACGAACCGACCCGCCGCTACCACGACCGCCGGCACCTCACCGAGGTGCTGGACCGGATCGAGGAGCTGCGGGAGGAGGGGGAGCGCTTCGACGCGCTGACGGTCGTCCTGGCGGCGTTCTTCCACGACTCCGTCTACGACGGGGAGCGCGACGCCGAGGAGCGTTCTGCCGCGTGGGCCGAGGACGCGTTGGGCGCCCACCTGGACGCCGACACGGTGGCCGAGGTCGCTCGCCTGGTGCGGCTGACCGAGACCCACGACCCGGAGCCCGACGACCACGGCGGCCGGGTGCTCTCCGACGCCGATCTGGCGATCCTGGCGGCGCCGGCCGAGCGGTACGCGGAGTACGTCGCGACCGTCCGCGAGGAGTATCAGCACCTCTCCGACGAGGAGTTCCGCGTCGGTCGCGCCCAGGTCCTGGAGCGGCTGCTGGAGAAGGAGTCGCTCTTCTCGACGCCCTTCGCGAGGATCAGCTGGGAGGCCGCCGCGCGGGCCAACATCTCGGCCGAGATGGAGACCCTGACCACATACCTGTCACCTGACCGATAACAATTCGTAACGAACAGCTCACCGGTGACAGAATCTCGAGGTGAGCTTCCAGACGTACGCCGACCTGTGGCGGATCCCCGACGTTCGCCGCATCCTCGTGCTGGGTCTGTTCCTGCGGATCCCGATGCCGGCGTCCTCTGTCATCGTGACCCTTCACGTGGTCGGCCCGCTGGACCGCTCCTATGCCGAGGCCGGCCTGGTCTCGACCGTCCTCGCGATCGCGATGGCGATCTCCGCGCCCTGGCTCGGCCGGCTCCTCGACCGCCTCGGCCTGCGACGTACGCTCCTGCTGCCGCTGGCCATCCTCCCGATCACCTGGTCGATCGCGCCCTGGGTCGGCTACCTTCCGCTGATCGCGCTGGTCGCCGTCGCCGGGCTCTTCACCGTGCCGTCCTGGTCGATCGTGCGCCAGGTCGTGCTCCGCTCGGTCGAGCCCCGGCAGCGCACCGCGGCACTCAGCGCCGACGCGATCATGACCGAGCTCGGCTTCATGGCCGGCCCCGTCATCGGCGTGCTCAGCGCCAGCTACCTCGGCACCTCCTGGGCGCTGCTGGTGATCCAGTGGCTCGGGATCGGGTCCGCGCTCGTGCTGTGGCTCCTCAACCCGATGATCACCGAGGGCGGGCCGGCCGTTCCGAGCGACGCGGTCCCCAGTGTCTCCGTCGCTCCGAGGCGCCGCTTCGGGCTCCCGTCGTGGGTGAACCCGGGCGTCGTACTCCTCCTGGCCGGCACCTTCACCGCCTCGCTCATCCTGATCGCCGAGGACCTCGGCACCGTGGCCGCGATGCGCGACTTCGACCGCACCGCCCTCCTCGGGCTCGTGATGGCGATCTGGGCGCTCGGCTCCCTGCTGGGCGCGCTCATCTACGGCGCCCTCAACCGCCACCCTCCGGCCGCGCTGATGCTGGTCCTGCTGGGCGCGTCGACCGTGCTCACCGCGTTCGCCTGGGGCCCGATCTCGTTCGCCGCCCTGCTGCTGCTCAGCGGCTTCTTCTGCGCCCCGACCCTGACCGCCGCGCTCGAGGCGATCACCACCCGGGTCCCCTCGACCGTACGCGGCGAGGTGATGGGCTGGCACGGCTCGGCCATCACCCTCGGCAGCGCCATCGGCGCCCCGACCGCCGGGTTCGCCATCGACCTGATCGGCTGGGAGGGCGGCTTCGTCCTCGGCGGCGGTCTCGGCCTGCTGATCGCGGCGGCCATCTGGCTCGCCGTCCGACGGATGTCCACCCCGGCGGAGGCGTCACTCCCGCCGGGCGAGAAGTCGCCCGCGTCGGCCGAGTAGTCAGCGCGTGCCGCGTTTGCGGCGGCGTAGGCCGGCGGCGAGGAGAGCGGAGACCAGGACCCGGGAGGTGACCTCGACGGCGCCGGCGGCGACCAGGTCGTCGTAGGCCTCGGCAGGAACGTCGTAGTGGTCCCGGTCGAAGCCGCGGGCGGGGATCCCCATCCGGCTCGCGAAGGCGTGCAGCTCCTCGTAGGAGGTGTCGCTGGCCAGGTGCGACCACATCCGGCCGCGACTGGGTACGTTCGGCGGGTCGATGAGGATCACGGGCCATTCTTACCGCATGCCCCAGTTCCTTCCTGGTGTCACAGCCTTGACCGGTCGGCAAGAATGGTCCGTGATGAACACGACAGTGCTGTTCGAGGCTCGGGCGAGGGTGCTCCATGACCTCGAGGCCCGCGGACTCGCCGGCGCCGCCGCCGTCTCCGCCCTCGAGGACGCGATGACCGAGCGCGGCTGGTGGGTCGAGCAGTGGCCGGAGGGCAAGGCGTACGTCGCCGGCCTGGTCGCCCAGGACGTGCAGGACCTGCTCTTCGACGGCGAGAGCTCCGCGCGCTGGCCGGTGTGCACCACGTGTCCGCCCGAGTCTCCGGTGCACTCGCTCCACATCACCCCCGACCTGGGCGGCCCGGACCCGATCTGGGTCTGCGAGGAGAGCGGCGACGTGGTCGCACCGCTCGGCGACCTCTGACCCACCTCGAGCCCAGCAGCGGTCAGGACGGACCGAGCTGCAGGTGCAGCGCGTAGCGGTCGGCACGGTAGACCGAGCGGCACACCTCGACGTAGCGGTCCCCCGCGACCGACTTCCGCTGCCTGCGGAGCACGGGCACGCCGACCGAGAGACCGAGCAGGGTGGCCTCCTCGATGTTGGCCACATCGGCACGGAACGTGTCGTCGACCCACGACGGCCGCATCTGCCGGCTGGCGAGCTCGGCGTAGAGACTGGTCGGCGCGGCGCGGTCGAGCAGCCCGGGGACGATCGCCTCGTCGAGATAGACGTCCTCGATGCAGATCGGCACCCCGTCACTGCGGCGCAGACGCCGCCAGTGGACCACGGCCGCGCCCTCCTTGATCCCGAGCGCGCGGGCGATGGTCGGCCCCGCCTTCTCCCGGCCGAGCAGCAGCGTCTCGGAGGATGCCTGCATCCCGCGGCGAGCCATCTCCTCGCTGAACCCGAGCACCGGACTGGCCGCCCTCGGCGGGCGCGCCACGAAGGTTCCCCGGCCCGGGATCCGGACCAGCAGGCCGTCGGCGACGAGCGCGTCGAGCGCCTGCCGCACGGTCGCCCGGGCGACGCTGAACTTCTGCACCAGCTCGCGCTCGGAGGGCGCGGAGGCTCCCGGGCTCTCGCCGACGACCAGCTCCCGGACGTACTCCCGGATCTGGACGTGCTTGAGCGACCGCTCACCCTCGACCGACCGGACCATGAGCAGAGCGTAGGTCTACGCATCGCGTACGTCCCGGAAATGGTCAAGTTGTGACATTGCAACGAGATGAGGCAGGCGAAGTGCAACGAAACATCCATGGCTGGATATCACTAGAACATTTGTTCGATAGCGAGGTATGCTGCGAGGGTGGACTTCCAGGGAACACTCTTCGCACCCACGGACGACGAGACCACCGAGACGACCTACGAGCGGATCCTTCTGGACCGCGGCGCCTGGGTCGACATCGCCCGCGGCTGGCTGCCTGATCCCGACGACGTCTTCGCGGCGCTGGTCAGCGATGTCCCGTGGCGCGAGGAGCGCCGGCAGATGTACGACCGCGTCGTCGACGTGCCTCGGCTCCTGCACACCTACCTGCAGGGCGACCCGCTCCCCCACCCGCGACTCGCCGAGGCCCGCGGCCGCCTGACCGCCCACTACCTGCCCGAGCTGGGCGAGCCGTTCGTGACCGCCGGTTGCTGCTACTACCGCAACGGCCACGACTCGGTCGCCTGGCACGGCGACAAGATCGGTCGCGGCCGCACCGACGACACGATGGTCGCGATCGTCTCCGTCGGCGACCCTCGCCGCCTCGCACTGCGCCCCCACGGAGGCGGCAAGGGGATGAGCATCCAGATGGGCCACGGCGACCTCGTCGTCATGGGCGGCTCCTGCCAGCGCACGTGGGAGCACGCCATCCCGAAGGTCTCCTCCGCCGGCCCCCGGATCTCGGTCCAGTTCCGCCCCCGCAACGTCTTCTGAGGCAGCCCCCAGATACGTTCCGTACGCTGGTAGGAAAGGATGGGACCGACAGCCGACGCCCCTGGAGCCGCCTTGACCACCACCGCACCCACCCTCGCCCCGCCGTCCGCTGAGGAGATCGCCAGGGCGAAGGAGATCGTCGGGCGGGTCAGCACCGCCTTCAGCAGCCGTGTGGTCGGCCAGGAGCGGCTCAGGACAGCGCTGTTGATCGCTCTTCTCTCCGAGGGACACGTCCTGCTGGAGAGCGTGCCGGGGCTGGCCAAGACACTCGCCGCGAGCACGCTGAGCCAGACGGTCAAGGCGCAGTTCTCCCGGATCCAGTGCACCCCAGACCTGCTGCCGAGCGACATCATCGGCACCCAGGTCTACGACCAGCGCAACCACCTGTTCGAGACCCAGCTCGGCCCGGTGCACGCCAACTTCGTGCTGCTCGACGAGATCAACCGATCCTCCGCCAAGACCCAGAGCGCCATGCTCGAGGCGATGCAAGAACGCCAGACGAGCATCGCTGGCCACATCCACCCGCTGCCGCGTCCGTTCATGGTGCTCGCCACGCAGAACCCGATCGAGGAGGAGGGCACCTACGTCCTCCCCCATGCGCAGATGGACCGGTTCCTGCTCAAGGAGATCGTCAACTACCCCAGCGAGGGCGAGGAGCTCGTCGTCCTGGAGCGCATCGAGGCCGGCACGCTCGGTCCCGACCACGAGGAGACCCGCCCGGTCGCCGACCCCGACGACGTGATCTGGCTCCAGGAGCTGACCAAGCGCGTCTACGTCGACCCGGCGATCAAGCGCTACATCGTCGCCCTCGTCCAGGCCACCCGCAACGCCCGCCAGCTGCTCGGGCCGGAGACCGGCTCCTACGTCGAGATCGGTGCGTCCCCGCGTGCCTCGATCGCGTTCCTGCAGGCGTCGCGGGCCGCGGCGCTGCTGCTCGGCCGCTCCTACGTCACCCCCGAAGACGTGCGCGAGCTGCGCCACAGCATCCTGCGCCACCGGCTCCACCTCAGCTTCGAGGCGCTGGCCGAGAAGGTCCAGCCCGAGATGCTTGTCGACGCGCTGGTCCGCGCCGTCCCCAGCCCCTGACCTCCCCTGAGCACATGGCGACGTACCTTCCCCGGATCCGCACGCGGCTGATGATCCATGCCCACCGCAAGGTGGTCGGGCTGCTCGACGGGGAGTACGCCAGCCTCCAGACCGGGCGCAGCATGGACTTCCACGACCTGAGGGAGTACGTCCCCGGCGACGACGTGAAGGACATCGACTGGAAGGCGACGGCACGGTCTCGGAGCCTGCTGGTCAAGCGGTTCACCGCCGAGCGACAGCATCTGGTGCTGCTGGCGATCTCCACGGGCCGGAGCATGGCGGCCCAGGCGACCGGCACCACGACCAAGCGCGATCTGGCGATCTTCACCGCCGGTCTGGTCGGCTGGCTGGGCGTGCGCCACGGCGACAAGGTCGCGGTCGCCTACGGCGACTCGGAGACCCAGAAGCTGACCAAGCCCGCCGACACCGAGGTGGCGCTCGAGCGGGCGCTGGGACAGGCCCACGACGCGATCACCCCCGATGCCGCCGAGGCCGACATCGTCGCGGTGCTGCGTCACATCGCCACCAACGTACGCCGGCGGGCGATCCTGCTCGTCGTCACCGACGAGCACGCGGTCAGTGACGAGATGGCCGCGGTTCTGCGCCGCCTCACCGTCCAGCACGAGGTCCTGGTCGCCGGCATCGACGACCTCGACCCGACCACCGCGGTGGCCGGCGGCGCACCGACCGTCGACATCGACACCGTCTCCGCCCTGCCGGGATGGCTCAGTGGCGACGCGGTCCTCCAGGCGCAGTACGCCGAGCTCGCCGCCGCCGAGGAGCTCGGCCTGCGCGGAACCCTGGACCGGCTGGGCATCGCCTATCAGCGGGTCCGCGACGACACCACCGCCATCGGCGCGGTCTTCCACCTCCTGGAGAGGCACCGTCATGCGCGCCGGTAGCGTCCCCGAGGAGTTCCAGCAGCCGATCGCCCACTCGGGCTGGTGGCTGGTGCTCGCGCTCGCCTTCCTCGCCGCGGTGGCGCTCTACTACCTCGCGGTCATCCTGCTGACCCGCAAGCGCCCCGAGGTCGTCGAGGTCGAGACACCCTGGGTGCCGGAGCCCCGTGACCTGCGTGCCGAGCACCTGGCCGAGATCGACCGGATCGAGCGGTCCGTGCACCGCGGTGACGTACCTGCGCGGATCGGCCACCAGCACCTGAGCCGCACCGTGCGCGACTACGTCGCCGAGGTCAGCCAGATCCCGGCGGACAAGATGGTCCTCGCCGACCTGAAGGCGACCGTACGCAGCGACCCGCGCACCCGCCCACTGGCGATGGCCGTCGAGGTGATGTATCCGCCCGCCTTCGCCTCCGAGGAGGAGGGGCAGGCGTCCGACCGCTTCCCCGAGGCGCTGAGCCGGGCTCGCCAGGTGGTGACGACATGGACCTGAGATGGCCCGTCCTCGGCGTGATCGTGCTGGTCGTCACGGCCGTCGCCGTCGCCGTGATCGTCGTCCTCGCCGCCCGGGTGCACCGCCGCCCGGTCGATGCCGTGCTCGTCGCCCACACCGAGCGGCTCAAGCGGCTCCCCCGGTTCCGTGAGCTCGCGACCCAGCAGCGCTGGCTCTCCTGGTGGCAGACCGCGGGTATCGCGCTCGCGGTGATCGGATGCATCTGGCTGATCGCCCGCCCGCAGACCACCGACATCAGCCAGAACCGCTACTCCACCCGCGACATCGTGCTCTGCCTGGACGCCTCGACCTCGATGTTCGACGAGGACACCCAGGTCACCCAGGCCTACTCCCAGCTCGTCGCCGGCCTCAACGGCGAGCGGGTCAGCCTGGTCCTGTGGAGCGACGCCGCGGTCACCGTCTTCCCGCTCACCGACGACTACGGCTGGGTGCAGGAGGAGCTGGCGCGGGCCGGCCGGGCCTTCGCCCTCGGCGACCAGGAGTACGTCGCCGGCACCTACCTGGGCAAGGAGCGCGCCTCCTTGATCAGCGACGGCATCGTCTCCTGCGTCAAGCGCTTCGACCTGTCCAACTCCGAGCGCGGCCGGGCGGTCATCGTCGCCTCCGACAACGACCCGCAGGGCGGCCCGCCGGTCTACACGCTGCCCGAGGCCACCGAGTTCGCCAAGAAGCGCGACGTCCAGCTCTACGGCATCGGCTCCGCCGACCTCAGCTTCCAGGAGGACAAGCGCGCCACCTTCGACAAGGCGATGACCGACACCGGCGGCACCTTCTCGCTGCTCGGTGACGACGGCTCGATCGAGTCCATCCTGGCCGGCATCGACCGGCTCTCCGCCGACGAGGTGGTCGAGCCGCCGAAATACCAGATCCGCGACGCCCCCGGCTGGCCGATCGTTCTGATCGTCGTAGGCGTTCTCATGCTGACAGCTGGGTGGGTCTACGCCCTGGTCCGCTCCGGACGGCTGTCCCCGCGCTCATCGCCCCGCGCGATGCCACCTGCGGGCCAATGGCCTCAGCAGACGAGACCACCGAGCGAGGTGGGTCGATGACCGCCCTGGGATGGCAGATCCTCACGCTCGTACGCCGCGTGCTGATCGTCCTGCTCACCGTCGTCGTCCTGGTGCGGCCGAGCTGGGGCGCGGCACCGACGGAGATGCGTACGGCCGATCTCGATGTCCTCGTCGTGGTCGACCGGACCCGGTCGATGGTCGCCGAGGACGGGCCCGGTGGCGAGGCCCGGATGACGCAGCTCAAGCGGGACCTCAAGTCGCTCTCGGCGGCGCTGCCGTCGGTGCGGTTCGGGGCGATCACCTTCGGTGGCGAGGTCGTCCGCACCGAGATGCCGTTCACCTACGACACCACCGCCTTCAACGCCTGGGTCGACGGCCTCTACGCCGAGCGGGCCTTCGACGGCTCCGGCTCGATGGTCGACGCTCCCCGCGAGGAGATGATCACGGCCCTGGAGCGCGACCAGGAGCGCTACCCCGAGCGGCGCCGGATCGTGGTGTTCGCCTCCGACGGCGAGAACACCCGCGAGGGCGTCGACCAGCAGTCGTTCGCCGAGATCGACGACCTCTCGGCCGGCGGCGTGGTGCTCGGCTATGGCAGCGAGGAGGGCGGCCGGATGCCCTGGGACGACGAACGGCCCCAGGACGGCTACCTCAAGGACGGCGAGGGACAGGACGCCCGCTCCCGGATCGACCTGGCCAACCTGCGCGAGATCGCAGGTCAGATGGGTCTTCAGACGATCCACCGCACGACCAAGGAGACCAAGGAGCTCGCCACCGAGGCCTCCACCTGGGACTCCGAGATGCTGACCGAGAAGACCTCCGCCGGCGGCGAGGTGTCCCGGGCGTGGATCTTCGGCTTCCCCCTGCTGGCGCTGCTGCTCTGGGAGCTGTGGGGACATCGCCGCCGTGGGCACGAGGCGGAGGAGGTGCTGTCGTGACCGTCATCGAGACGCCGGTCGAGGCGACCGAGCCACCGGTCCGCACCGCTCGCGAGCAGGTGCGCCGAGCGTTGCTGCTGGCCGGGATCGTGCCGGTGGTGATCGGGCTCGCCTTCCTGGCGAAGGTGGTCCTGATGGATCACCATGACCGGGCCGGCCGGGACGCCTGGGACGTACGCGACGCCGCGACCGCGATGGAGCACTACTCCGCCAACCGCGATCTCAACATCCTGCAGCCCTGGATCGCCCACTTCGACGCCGGCAACGCCGCCTTCCTGCTCGGCGAGAACGCCCGCGCGGTCGCCTACTACGGCGAGGCGCTGGAGCGGGTGCCCGAGAAGCACGAGTGCACCGTACGCATCAACCTGTCGCTCACCCAGGAGGCGATCGGTGACCGCGCCCGGGACGCCGGCGACCAGCAGGGCGCGAAGGCCGCCTACGAGGAGGCGCTGGCCACGCTGGAGGAGGGCGACTGCCCCACCGACGCCGGCCAGGGCCCCAAGCAGTCCCAGCAGGGCGAGTCCGTCGAGGAGCGCCTGAAGGAGAAGCTGACCCCGAAGACGCGGATCAAGCCCAACGAGCAGGAAGACCCTCCCGACCCGCCGCAGAACCAGGGCGAGAAGGAGGACAAGCTCGACAAGCGCAACAGCGACGGCGAGAACTACCGTCGCGACGACGCCGACCTCGACGACTACGGCGGGTTCAGCGACGAGCCGCAGTGGTGACAGGCGCTCAGCGCATGAGCGTCTGAGACGGGAGCTCCTGGAACTGGGCCCGGTACGCCTGGGAGAACCGGCCGAGGTGGAAGAAGCCCCACTGGGCGGCGATGGCGGTGACCGAGGTGGAGGTGGCGTCGGCGGCGAGCAGGTCGGAGTGGGCACGGTCGAGACGGGTCCGTCGCCAGTACTCCAACGGGGTGGTGTCGAGGTCGCGCTGGAACGCCTCCTGCAGCGTGCGGGTGGAGACGCCGACCTGCTGAGCCAGGTCGGCGACCTTCCAGGGGCGCTCGGGGTGGGCCTCGAGGAGGTCCACGGCCATGCGTACGGCCCGCGAGATCGTGGGGGACGCGGTCTCGGTGACGAGGGTCAGGGACGTGTTGGCCTGGATCGTCAGCAGGCCCCCGATGAGCGCCTGCTCGTAGGGCGCGGCCACCAGCGGAGAGCTCATCAAGGAGCCACCGGCCTCGACGTTGTCGTAGGCCAGCCGCACCATCTTCAGCCAGTCGCGCACCTCGGGCCGGCCCAGGTCGAGCGTGGGGTCGAAGACCACCGGACCGGAGCCACCGATGCCCGCGGCCGCCTCCTCGACGGCGCTGCGCCGGATGTAGACCTGCAGCTTCTCGCAGCCGTCGGACCAGAGCATGTCGACCGGCTCGGTCGGCGAGCCGATCGAGGCCCGGGTGCGGTCGGCGAGGACGACGTGCTCACCCACCTTGACCTTGGCGGTGCCGGCCAGCGGGAGCTGGATCAGGTAGAAGTCGTCGAAGGTGCCCGGGGTGATCCGCACCTCGTCGCCGTAGCGCATGTAGTTGAGCATCACGTCCTCGCCCAGCGGCGCGGCGTTGTGCACCATGTCGAGGTGGGATCCGGCCTTGGTCAGCGCCAGGTAATGGGCACAGAATCGTTCGGCGACGGCTTCTCTCGCCTGGTCCACGTCTGTGGTGGCGACAACGGTGTGACGGCCCAGCAGGGGACGGGGCAAGGCAGGCTCCTGGCGCGTGGCTCGATTGACCGAAGAGCGTAGCGGAGCCACCGCCGCGTGAACGCGAACACGGCGCAATCACTGTCTAAGGTCCCGACCTGAACGAGATGCCGGTCCCACCCAACGACACCGGCATCTCGCCGTACTAGCTCCTCGCTGCCAGCTTCTCCACGAGCCTGGGAGTGATGGAGGCGTACGCCTTCGGGTTGATCGGCAGCAGCCACTGCACCGCCTTGACCCACCTGCTGACGTCGAGGCCGACGTCGCCGAGAACCTCGTCGATGTTGTGCATCGAGAACGGGATGATGTTGGTGCCGCGGGCGTGGTGGCCGTCGGTGCGCTCCCGCATCCAGGCGAGCCGCGCGGTGACATGTGCCTCCATCTCCTCCGTCGACGGGACCTCGTGGCCGCCGCCCAGGAGCGAGCCGATCCAGACGGCGCTCATCTCGGCCGAGAGCGGCGAGAAGAACGAGGAGTTGTAGCCGGCGAAGGTCAGGTCCTTCACGCTCAGCGGGAGGATCTGGCGGTAGAGCTGGTAGTCGCCGTTGTCGTCGGTGAGCTGGTCCTGGATCTCCTCGGAGAAGAACGGGAGCTCCTGCTTGAACCCGGTCGCGGTCACCACCACGTCGGCGGGCACCGCGCGCCCGTTGGCGAGCTCGGCGTACGGCTTGCCCTCCTTCGTCACGAAGGCGGCGATCTCGGTGTCGCGCTCGACGGCGATGTCGCCGGCCTCGACGCCCTCGAAGAAGCCCTCGGTCGCGAGCGACACCGTCGAGCGGGCGATGTCGGTGAACTGGCCCTTGGGCAGCAGCCCGAGCTTCTTCAGCTTGAGCTGGCTGGTGGTGACCGACTCGACGCTGCCGACCATCGAGCCCGCCATCTTCGAGCCGCCCGCGTGCAGGAGCTTCTCCGGGCCGCGCACGGTCTGGTAGGGGAACAACCCCTCCCCCATGCGGGTCAGCAGCAGCACCTTGTAGTTGAGGACGCCCTTGATCTTGCGGGGCATCTTCCACAGCAGCTGGCGCGCGACCACCGTGGTCGAGGCCGCCTCCTTGGCGATCTCGACGGCCACGTCGCAGGCCGACTTCCCGTAGCCGACGACCACGACATCCTTGCCCTTGACGGTCTCCAAGTCGTGCAGCTCGCTCGCCGCGAGGATCCTGCCGCCGGCGGCCTCCAGCTCGTCGAGCCCGTCGTACGCAGGGGCGAACGGCTCCGAGAAGACGCCGCTGGCCACGACCAGATGGTCGTAGTGCTCGGTCGTCTCGCCGTCGGCCCCCGCATGAGTGATGTCCCAGCCGCCCCCTCCAGCCGGCTGGGCACTCCGAACCTCGGTGGAGATCCTGATCATCGGGGCGAGCTCGAACTTCTCGACGTACATCTCGAGGTAGCTCTGCACCTGCTCGCCGCTGAGCCACTCGGGGAACACCTTCGGCATCCTCAGGTCCGAGAGCGTGTAGGAGTCCTTGTTGTTCTGCGTCGTGAGGCCCGGGTAACGACGGGTGCGGCTCCATACACCGCCGACATCGGGCGCCTTCTCGAAGACGGTGATGTCGTGCCCGAGCTCGGTGAGCACCTTGGCCGAGGCAATGCCTGCGAACCCGGCGCCGATGACCGCGATCTTCACTTTTCTGTTTCCTCTCGCAGCGGGGTCTGCGTAGGCAAAACGCTAGAGAGGTCGCGCTGCGCTCCGCTATCCAGGTTGCGCGAGAGGTATCCGGTTTGCGCGACGGATTCGTCGCGCAGACCGGCCTCAGCCCCGCAGGAGCTTGTAGACGATCACCACCGCAGCGATCACGGCCACCCCGATGGCGATCTTCTTGCCGTAGTTCTTGATCAGCACCGGCACCACGGTCGCGCCCAGGTCGATGGCCTCGGCCTGCTTGGGCGCGGCATGCTTCGGCGCCTGCGGTCCGGGCGATCCAGCTGTCGGCGCAGGCTTCGCGGGTTCAGAGATCCCATCACCCGACGGTTCCTCCACGGCAGGCGGCTCCGGCTCAGCCGGAGCCGACTTCTGCTCCAGGCACGCGACGAACTGACCGAGGAGCTTGTCGGAGACGTCCTGCATGACCCCACGGCCGAACTGGGCGGGCTTGCCGGTGACGGCGAGGTCGGTGACGATCTCGACCTTCGTGCCGGTGCCCTCCGGAGCCATCGTCAGGGTCGCGTTGGCGCCGGCCGTTCCGTTGCCGCGCTTGTCGCGCCCTTTGGCCTCGACGACCAGCCGACGGGCGGACTCGTCCTTCTCGACGAAGGTGCCGGAGCCGGCGTAGACCATGGCGATCGGGCCGAGCTTGACCTTCACCGTGCCGGTGAAGGTGTCGCCCTCGGCCGAGGTGACCTGGGCTCCCGGGAAGCATTCGGCGAGCGAGCCGATGTCCAGGAAGCTGTCCCAGGTCTCCTCGACCGAGGTCGGGACCGTGAACTGGTGCGTCAGATCCACGCCTCAGCCTCCGAGCGCCGTGGTGATGGCCCGTCGGGTGAGCACCGTGACCAGGTGGCGCCGGTAGTCGGCGTCGCCGTTGAGGTCGGAGGGCGGCTCGGCGCCGTCCGCGGCCAGGGCCGCGGCGTTGCGTACGACCTCCTCGGTGGCCTGCTGGCCGATCAGGGCCTGCTCGACGCCGGCGGCTCGCAACGGGGTCGCACCCATGTTGGTGAGGCCGATCGCTGCGCCCTCGATCACGCCGCCGGACACCTTGAGGGTCGCGCCGACCGCGCAGATCGGCCACTGGTGGGCGACCCGCACGAACTTCTCGTAGTGGGCCGACCATCCGGTGTGCTTCGGGATGCGTACGCCGATGAGCAGCTCGTCCTCGGAGACGGCCGTCTCGAAGAGTCCCTGGAAGAACTCCGAGCCAGGGACCACCCGCTCACCGGCCGGCCCGGCGATGACGAACTCGGCGTCCAGGGCCAGGGCCGGTGCTCCGAGATCGCCCGCCGGGTCGGCGTGGGCGAGCGCGCCACCGAAGGTGCCACGGTGGCGCACCTGCTCGTCGGCGACCGTCGCCGTGGCACGGGCGACCAGGGTCGCGTGCTCGGCGACCAGAGGATCGGTCGCGACGTCACAGTGGCGCGTCATGGCGCCGATGAGGATCGAGTCACCTTCGTCGCGCACCCCCTTGAGGGAGTCGATGCGACCGAGGTCGATGACCCACTCGGGAGCGTTGAGGCGCATCCGCAGCACCGGCAGCAGGCTCTGCCCGCCGGCGATGATCTTGGCCTCGTCGCCGTACTGCGCGAGCGCGGCCAGTGCCTCCTCGACCGTGGTCGGGGCGACGTAGTCGAACGATGCGGGAATCACTGGGCTGCTCCCTTCGTGGAGTTGATGGCGCGCCAGACACGCTCCGGCGTACACGGCATCTCGATGTCGTTGATCCCGAGCGGGCGGATGGCGTCGACGATCGCGTTGACCACCGCTGGGGTGGAGGCGATCGTGCCGGCCTCACCGACGCCCTTGGTGCCGAGCGTGTTGGTGGTCGAGGGCGAGGTGGTGTGGTCGATCTCGAAGCTGATCGTGTCGGCGGCGGTCGGGAGCAGGTAGTCGACGAAGGACCCGGCGACCAGTGTGCCGGCGTCGTCGTAGACCGCGTCCTCCCACAGCGCCTGGGCGATGCCCTGGACGAGTCCACCGTGCACCTGACCGGCGACGATGAGCGGGTTGATGATGTTGCCGATGTCGTCGCAGCAGACGTACTTCCGCATCTTCACCTGCCCGGTCTCGGTGTCGACCTCCATCGCGCACAGGTGGGTGCCGTGCGGGAAGTTGAAGGCCTCCGGGTCGAAGGTGGCCTCGGAGTCGAGGTTGGCCTCGACCCCGTCGGGCAGGTTGTGTGCGGCGAAGACCGCCGTGGACAGCTCGCCGATGGACATGCCCTGGTCGGTGCCGCGCACCGTCCACCTGCCGCCGGTGAACTCCATGTCGTCGACGCTCGCCTCGAGCAGGTGGGCCGCGATCGGCTTGGCCTTCTCGAGCACCTTGTCGGCCGCCCGGACGAGCGCCTCACCGCCCACGACCAGCGACCTGGACCCGTAGGTGTCATAGCCCTTGGCCGCGATCTGGGTGTCGCCGTGGAGCACCTCGACGTCCTCGAAAGGTACGCCGAGACGGTCCGCCACGATCTGGCTGAAGGCGGTCTCGTGGCCCTGACCGTGGGCGCTGGCCCCGGTGATGACCTCGACCTTGCCGGTCGGGGTGAGCCGCACCTGGGCGTGCTCCCAGCCGCCGGCACCGTAGTCGAGGCTGCCGAGCACCCGGGACGGAGCCAGGCCGCACATCTCGGTGAAGGTCGAGATCCCGATGCCTAGCTGGACGGGGTCGTTGTTGGCGCGGCGCTCGGCCTGTTCGGCTCGGAGCGCGTCGTAGCCGAACATCTCCTTCGCCTTGGCGGTCGCCGCCTCGTAGTTCCCGGAGTCGTAGGTCAGGCCCGCGACGGTCGTGAAGGGGAACTCCTCGTGCTTGATCCAGTTCTTCTCCCTGATCGCGAGCGGGTCGACGCCGACCTCGGCGGCCAGCTCGTCCATCATCCGCTCGACGCCGTACGTCGCCTCCGGCCGCCCCGCGCCCCGGTAGGCGTCGGTCCAGGTGGTGTTGGTGAAGTGGGTCTGGCAGTTGAACTGGTAGGCCGGGAACTTGTAGATCGCGTTGAACATGAACGCGCCGAGCACCGGGACCCCGCCGCCGACGATGGCGACGTAGGCGCCCAGGTTGGCGTCGAGCTCGACCTTGAAACCGGTGACCTGACCGTCCTTGGTGGCCGAGAGCGTCAGCTTCTGGATCTGGTCGCGACCGTGGTGGGCGGAGAGCAGCGACTCGGAGCGGGTCTCGGTGTACTTCACCGGCTTGCCCAGGCGGCGCGCCATCGCGAAGACGATCATCTCCTCCGGCGTCTGCTGGAGCTTGCCGCCGAAGCCGCCGCCGACGTCGGGCGCGATCACCCGGATCTTCTGCTCGGGCACCCCGGTGGTCGCGGCGAACGCGAACCGCAGGATGTGCGGGATCTGGGTGGCGCTCCAGACGGTGATCTGCTCACCGGTCGGGTCGCACACGACGCTGCGCGGCTCCATGAACGCCGGGATCAGCCGCTGCTGACGGTAGGTCCGCTCGATCACGATCCCGTCGCTCCTGGCCGCGGCGATGGCCTCGTCGACGTTGCCGCCGGTGCCGGCCTGGGCGCTGTCGAAGACCCACAGCGCAGACTTGTTGGTGCCGAGGTCGGGGTGGGCGAGCACCTCGTCCTTGACCGCATCCTCGAGGGAGACGACCGCGGGAAGCTCCTCGTAGTCGACCTCGACCATCTCGGCGGCGTCCCGGGCGGCAGCCGCGGAGCGGGCGGCCACGACGGCGACGATCTCGCCGGCGAAGGTGACCCGGTCGGTGGCGATCGGCGGGTGCGCCGGCGTCTTCTGGTCGGGCGTGATCGGCCAGGCGTTGATGCAGACGCCGAGGGTCTCGTCGAAGTCCTTGGCCGCGAGGACGGTCACCACGCCCTCGGACTCCTCCGCGGCGCTGGTGTCGATGCCGGTGATGCGGGCATGGGCGAAGGGGCTGCGCACCATCGCCAGGTGCAGCATCCCGGGCAGCTTGATGTTGTCGGTCCAGCGGGTGCGGCCGGTGATCAGGCGCGCGTCCTCCTTGCGGCGCCGGTCACGGCCGATCTCGTGGGTCTGCTCCGGACGAGCCTCTACGGCGGTCACAGCGCGTCCACCTCCTCGGTCGCGCCGCGCGGGCTGGCGGCGGTGGCCAGGTGGCCGCTGGCGTACTGCACCGCGCGGACGATGTTGTGGTAGCCCGTGCAGCGGCACAGGTTGCCCTCGATCCCCTCACGGATCTCGTCCTCACTTGGGTGGGGATGGCGCTTGAGCAGGTCGACGGACTGCATGATCATGCCGGGCGTACAGAACCCGCACTGCAGGCCGTGACACTCGCGGAACGCCTCCTGGACGGGGTGAAGGTCGCCCTCGACCGTGTCGGCGAGCCCCTCGATCGTGGTCACCTCGCAGCCGTCGGCCTGCACCGCGAGCACGTTGCACGACTTCACCGAGTCGCCGTCGAGATGGACCGTGCAGGCGCCGCAGTTGCTGGTGTCGCAACCGATCACCGTGCCGGTCTTGCCGAGTCCTTCGCGCAGATACTGCACGAGCAGTGTCCGCGGTTCGACGTCGTCGGTGACCTTCATACCGTCGACGCGCATGCTGATCCGGGCCATGTTGTCTCCCTGCCAGACGTCACTGTGTGGGCCAGATCACAGTAGGACGCCGAGGGTTGGGGGACGGTTGGGCGCCGATCGGGCGCCGGATCTCATACCCGGATTTGGGGGGGGACGCCGCCAACCGGACCATTCAATGCGCCTTCCCAGCCCCGCGCCACAGGTCTAACTTGAGCAGGTCGGCCCCCTGCCGACGCCTAACCTGCGGAGGTTGAACTCAATGAGGCGAACACTGATGCTCCTCGCCGCTCTGATGGCACTGGTCCTGGTTGCGCCCGCAGCCCAGGCCGTCACCGACGGCGAACCCGATGGCGATGCTCACCCCTACGTCGGCCTGATGGTGGCCCAGGACGCCGACGGCAAGCCGTTGTGGCGCTGCAGCGGCACCCTGCTGTCCCCGACGCTGTTCCTCACCGCCGGACACTGCACCGAGGACCCGGCCGCCCACGTCGAGATCTGGTTCGACTCGGACGTCCAGAGCGGCATCCCCGGCAACGGCTATCCGAACACCGGCGACGTCGGTGGCACGCCGCACACCCACCCCGCCTACGACCCGGACGCGTTCTTCCTGCGCGACGTCGGCGTCGTGGTGCTGGACGAACCGGTCACCATGGACACCTACGGCGCCCTGCCCGAGCAGGACCAGCTCGACGCCCTGAAGGTTCGCCGGAGCACGACCTTCACTGCCGTGGGCTACGGGCTGCAGAAGTCCTTCCCGACCGCGGCGGAGTGGAAGACCCAGGCCCAGCGGGTCCGGATGGTGGCCGAGCCGCATCTGCTGCAGATCAACACCGGCTTCACCGGCGACTTCTCGCTGCTGCTGTCGAACAACGCCAACACCGGCGGCACCTGCTTCGGCGACTCCGGAGGCCCGAACTTCCTCGGTGACTCCAACGTCGTCGCCGGAGTGACCTCGTTCGGTCTCAACGGCACCTGCGGCGGCACCGGCGGCGTCTTCCGGATGGACCGCTCCTGGAGCCTGGACTGGGTGACCGAGGAGTTCGGCGACCACCTCTGAGCCCGGCTGGTCGGCCGTGCCGGCGAATCGACCGCGATGACACCGGCACGGCCGCCTCTCCTCAGTGGGTCACCGACGCCAACCGCCCCCTGAGCAACGGCACCGCCGGGTGGCGTCCGTGCCCGGCGAGCCGGGCCAGGGCGGCCTCGACCACCTCGGTGTCGTACGGAGCCAGCTCGCTGTAGCGCAGCACCGCGTCGGGCTGCGGGTCGGCGATCAGCGCCTCACGCAGGGCGACCGCGACGTACTCGGCCATCTCGGCCAGCGCCGGGCTGTTGGTGCCGGGCAGGAGATCACCGCCGTACGACTCCACCGCAGCGGCCACCCGCCCGTGACGGATCAGGGCGAGGACCTGCTCGACGTCGGTCGCGACCGGCATCAGCAGACGGTAGGGCCTCGAGGCGACCTGGCCGCCGAGGGCATGGCGCAGGTGGGAGACCTCGGCCTTCAGCGTCGAGAACGTGACCGCCTGGTCGCCGTAGACCATCGCGTGCAGCCGCTCCAGCGAGAGGCCCTCGGGGTGGAGCGCGAGCAGGGCGAGGATCTCGGTCTGGCGGCGGTTGAGCAGCAGCCGCTGCCCGTCGAGCCAGGTCTCCGCGGTGCCCAGCAGCGTCAGCACCAGGCCGGGCTGCTCGATCGCCTCGTCGTCGGTCCGCTGCGTCGGCAGCTTCGGCAGCGCCCCCTCGATGAGACGCGCCATCACCCGGGCCGTGGCCATCCCGATCGGGTGGGTGCGGTCCCAGGTGGTGGAGAGATCGAGGACGCCGAGGTGCTTGCCGGTGACCGGGTCGTGGAGCGGCGCGGCCCAGCAGACCCAGTTGTGCACGACCTCGGCATAGTGCTCGGGGCCGAAGACCATCGACGGCTCGTTCGTGCGGTTGGCGAGGTCGAGCGCGTTGGTGCCGGCGGACTCGTCGTCCCACCGGCCGCCCGGCACGAAGTTGACCGACTCGGCCTTGTGGCGCATCACCCGGCCGCCGTACGTCCACAGCACCCGCGTGTCCGGATCGGTGACCGCGATGACCAGGTCGCCGTCGTCCGCGGTGCACCGCAGCTCCTCCTCGACCCGCTCGACCGCCACCTGGAGCGGCGAGCCCCGCCACATCTCCCGGGTCTCGTCCTCGTCGGCCAGCGGCGCCTCGCGTACGTCTGGCCTGACGGCTGTCGCCGAGCGCGTCCAGCTGTTCAGGATCTCCGGTCTGACGAAGTCCTCGGCGGCATCGCCGCTCTCCACGAAGGCGGTCCAGGCCCGCGCCGCACTGATGCGGCGCTCCTGCAGATCGCTACGGACCATCAGATCCCCCCTTGGAGTCCGGCCCTGGAGGCTCGGTCCTGCCAAGGTAGCACCCTGTGACGTGCCTCACGATCCCCTCAGTGGTACCTGATG
This sequence comes from Nocardioides sp. NPDC051685, assembly GCF_044453405.1. Classification (NCBI taxonomy): domain Bacteria; kingdom Bacillati; phylum Actinomycetota; class Actinomycetes; order Propionibacteriales; family Nocardioidaceae; genus Nocardioides; species Nocardioides sp. NPDC051685. The sequence continues at coordinate 265,163 of NZ_JBITCR010000001.1, forward strand.
GGCGTCAGCGGTAATCCACGTCCTGGTGGATCCGGCCCTGGGTGACGGCGAGGCGCTCGCCGGAGCCGCCCCAGCGGCCGGCGACGATCTCGGCCGCGATGGAGATGGCGGTCTCCTCCGGCGTACGGGCGCCGAGGTCGAGGCCGATCGGGCTGCTCAGGCGGGCGATCTCCTCGTCGGTGAGGCCCGCTTCCCGGAGGCGGGCGAGGCGGTCGTCGTGGGTGCGGCGGGAGCCCATCGCGCCGACGTAGGCGATGTCGGGGAGGCGGAGGGCGACCTCGAGGAGAGGTACGTCGAACTTCGGGTCGTGAGTGAGGACGGCGATCACGGTGCGCTGGTCGATGCGACCGGCCTCGACCTCGGCGCCCAGATAGCGGTGGGGCCAGTCGACGACGACCTCGTCGGCCGAGGGGAAGCGGGAGTTGGTGGCGAAGACCGGGCGGGCGTCGCAGACGGTGACGTGGTAGCCGAGGAAGGCGCCGACCCTGGCCACCGCGGCGGCGAAGTCGATCGCGCCGAAGACGAGCATCCGAGGCTTGGGCGCGAAGGACCAGACGAAGACCCGCATGCCCTCGCCACGGCGCTCGCCGTCGATGCCGTAGCTCAGCGTCTGGTTGGTGCCGTGGGCCAGGAGTCCGAGCGCGTCGTCGTGGACGGCGTCGTCCATCCGTGCGCTCCCCAAGGACCCCTTGACCCCTTCGGGGCGGATCAGGACCCGGCGTCCGAGGATCTCGGGGTCCGGGTGCTCGATGACGGTCGCCAGGGCGACCGGGCTGCCGCTGCGTACGTCCTCGGCGAGCTCGCCGAGCTCCGGGAAGGTCTCCTTCGACACCTTCTCGACGAACACGTCGAGGATGCCGCCGCAGGTCAGGCCGACCGCGAACGCGTCGTCGTCGGAGACGCCGTAGCGGTTGAGCTCCGGGACGCCGGAGGCGGCGACCTCACGGGCGACCTCGTAGACGGCGCCCTCGACGCAGCCCCCGGAGACCGAGCCGACCGCGGCGTCGTCGGGGCCGACGAGCATCGAGGCCCCCGGCGGCCTCGGCGCCGACTGGAACGTCGCGACCACGGTGGCCACCGCCACGGTCTCGCCGGCGTCCCACCACTTCATCAGATCGTCGAGCACGTCACGCACGAGCGATCACCTCCACTAGATCTTCGTACGTCGCCAGGGAATGTCCGGCGACGAAGTCGTCCACGTGCGGCAGCACCGCGACGATGCCTCGCTGCAGCGGCTCATATCCAACCTTGCCACGGTGTGGGTTGACCCACACTACGCGATGGGCGAGGCGGTGCAGCCTCGCCGTCTGCTCCTCGAGGAGCGCGGGGTCACCGCGCTCCCAGCCGTCGCTCGCGATGACCACCACCGCGCCTCGGGCCAGTCCTTGATATCGCTGCAGGAAGGCCTGCAGGTTGTCGCCGAGCCGAGTTCCGCCCGACCAGTCGGGCACCGTCTCGCCCGCGGCGACGAGCGCGCGGTCGGGGTCACGGTGGCGCAGCGCGCGGGTGACGTTGGTCAGCCTGGTACCCATGGTGAACACCGCGCCGCTCCCGGTCGTCGAGGTCACCCGGTGGGCGACCCGCAGCAGCACGTCGGCGTAGGAGCTCATCGACCCGGACACGTCGATCAGCCACACCACGCGGCGCGGTCGCTCGCCGCGCCTGCGGTAGTGGATGCCCGCCGGCTCGCCGAGGTGGCGCAGGCTGGCCCGCAGGGTGCGATGGGCGTCGACGCGCCCGCGCCGCCACTGATCCTGCCGTGGCGTCCGTCTTCTCGGCGCCCGCGGACGCAGCCGGGCGATCAGCGCGGCCACCCGCTCCTGCTCGGCCGGGTCGAGGTCGGCGACGTCGCGGTGGCGCAGGGTCTCGAGCTCGCTGGCCCGCGCCCTGATGACGTCGCCTTCTCCCTCGCCGGTCTCGTCGCCGGACTGCGGCTCGGTCTCGGGAAGGCTGGAGGTGACCGAGACCGTACGCGGCGGCCCCTGTGGCCCCGGCAGCGTGGCGGTCGACCCGAACCAGGCCTCGAAGACCTGGTCGTAGCGGCGCAGGTCGTCCGGACCGGCGCACAGCGTCGCCCGTCCGGCCGTGTAGGTCGCGACCGGGTCGCCGGCACCGACGATCGCGGTCGCCTTCAGGAAGCCGTGGGCGCGGTCCTGGGTCACCTGCACCCCGGCCGCCCGGAGCGCTCGGGTGAAGCCGAGCAGGATCTCGGGACCGTCGTGCGTTTCGGTCACGTCAGCAGCCGATCCAGCGCGGCCCGGACGCGGTCGGCGTCCTCGCGGTGCTTGACGAGCGCGCCGAGCGTGGCCGCGGCGCTCTCCAGGTCCAGCTCGGCTGCGCCGAGGTGGTGCAGAGCGCGGGCCCAGTCGAGGGTCTCGGCGACGCCCGGCGGCTTGAGCAGGGCGTTCGCGCCCTCGGCGCTGCGCAGCTGCTGGACCACCGTCACCACCTGGCGGGCGAGCTCGTCGGCGACCTCGGGGGCCCGGCTGCGTACGATCTGGATCTCGCGGTCCAGGCCCGGATGGTCGATCCAGTGGTAGAGGCAGCGCCGCTTGAGGGCGTCGTGGAGCTCGCGGGTGCGGTTGGAGGTGAGCACGACGAAAGGCGGGACCGCGGCCGCGACCGTCCCGAACTCCGGGATCGTGACCCGATAGGTGGAGAGCACCTCCAGCAGGAACGCCTCGAACTCGTCGTCGGCCCGGTCGACCTCGTCGACGAGCAGCACCGACGGGGACTGACGCAGCGCGGCCAGCACCGGACGAGCGAGCAGGAACCGCTCGTCGTAGAGGGACTTCTCGGCCTCCTCCACCTCGGCCGCAGTGCCGGCGGCCTCGAGGGCGCGCAGGTGCAGGATCTGGCGGGCGAAGTCCCAGTCGTAGAGCGCCTGGGTGGCGTCGATCCCCTCGTAGCACTGCAGTCGTACGAGCGGCAGGTCGAGCGCCTCGGCGACCGCCTCCGCGAGCGCGGTCTTCCCGGTCCCGGGCTCCCCCTCGAGCAGCAGCGGCCGCTGCATCTTCAGCGCGAGGAAGGTCACCGTCGCCAACTCCGGGTCGGCCAGGTATCCGGTCGCCGCCAGGCGGTCGGCGATCTCCCGGGGCGTCAGGTCCATGACCTGAGCCTAGAACGCGGAGCGTTGGCTCAGGGTTGGACGACCTCGAAGGAGGGTAGGAACGAATCTCCGTTCAGCGGCGGTCGACGTCGTCACCGCCGGCCAGGTCGCCGCACTCCACCAGGCGTACGTCGTGGGTCTTCAGGTAGCCCCGGGCGCCCTGGTCGCCGACCGCGGCCTCGATGACCCCCGCCCAGTGGTCACGCCCGATCAGCACCGGATGCCCCGGAACCCCCGCGTACGCCGCCCGGGCCAGCCCCGAGCCCGTACCGGTGGTCGAGCTTGTCGAGACCACTCGAGCGACCACGTCGGCCCCGACGTCCGGCAGGTCGACCAGATGGACGACGGCAGCCTCGACGTCGGGCCCGAGGGCCTCCAGACCGACCCGCAGCGAGGCCCCCATCCCCTCGTCCCAGTCCTCGGCGACGACGACCCGCTGATCGGCCGGGAGCAGCGCCCGGGCCTCGTCGGCGGACGCCCCGAGCACGACCGTCACGTCGTCACAGCCACCTTCGCGCAGCACTCCGACCGAGCGGACCAGCCAGTCGTCGACGAGCGCCTTCGGCGTGCCCATCCGCCGGCCCGCGCCGGCGGCCAGGAGCAGCCCGGAGATCACTTGAACGCGGCGGTGTAGAGCTTCTGCAGCTTCGGGGTCTTCGCGTCGCTGTAGCCGCAGCCGATGACCTCGGCGTCGCCCTTGGCCGCGACCAGATAGTTCTTGCCCTTCTCGAACTCGGGCATCGGGATCGTGCTCGGCGGGGGCAGGGTGATCCGGACGGTGTCGGTGCCACCGAAGCCGTCGGCGTACATCCACGTCTTCACCCGCAGCATGGCCTCGGTCTCGGTCACGCTCTCGGCGGTGCCCTCGAAGGCCAGCGCGGCGTTCTGGGAGAGCCACTTGGAGGTCGGCGGGATGCAGCGGGCGGCGTCCGCGACGACGGTCAGCTCGGTCGATCCCGCACCTCCGGCCGGGGCCGATGGCGACGGGACCGGCGCGGTCTCGGTGACGGTCGCGGTCGGCGAGGCCGGCTTGGCATCGGGATCGTCGGCGGTGTCGTCGGAGCCGAGGAGGCCGAACGAGGCGATGACGGCAACGAGCACGACCGCGGCGGCGATGGCGGCCGCGATCCAACGCCACGGTGACCGCGGCGGCTGCATCCCGGTCTTCGGCCCGACATCGACGCTCATGCCGCCGCCTCCGTAGCGCAAGCGCCATCGTACGGACGCGGCGGCCTGAGGCCGATTGTCGCTCGCTGGCGCTCGCTCATGTCATCATCATGCCTCAACGCTGGGTGCCGTCCGTGGACCCGGTTGACACACGCAGGCGGGGCCCTGGTCTCGAAGACCCTGACCCCGCCCGCCGCTGCAGAACTTCACCCGGATATTCCCTTGGGCTTCAAAGCCCCCCAGATCCAGACGCTTCCCCGCAGTCGGCCACTGTGTGGAGCACCAATGTTGCGTTACCGAGCTGTTGTCGAGACAGTGTCGAAAGTCCCCAAAAGGATGGGACCGCTGGGCCCCTTCCTCGTGCCTGATCAGGTCATGCCAGCTGACGATCGAGGAACCCGACGACCCGCCGGATCGAGAGGTCCCACTGCGGCCCGAAGGCGTGCTGCTCCCCGGGGTAGACCCACAGCCGCTGGCGCACACCGGCGGTCTCCATCAGGTCCCGGGTGGTGTAGGCCCACCGGATGGGGCAGGACTCGTCATTGGTCCCGTGGTGCATCTGGAGCGGGACCTCGATCCGGTCGAAGTACGTCCGCGCCGACAGCCCCTCCCAGAACTCCGGCTCCGTCTCCGGATCGCCGTACTGCCGGTAGAGCCGGGCTACCTCGTCGGGCCGCGACGGCACCGCCCACCGGTTGATGTTGTCGACGATGTCGGAGGAGACCGACGCGTACGTCACCCCGGCCCGCACCAGCCCCGGCTGAGCGACGAGCGCGTTCATCACCACTCCCCCGCCCATCGAGCGGCCGAGCAGCGCGGTGCGGTCGGGGTCGACGTACGGAAGTCGCTTCATCGCCTGGACAGCGTTGATGGTGTCGTGGGTGTAGCCGAGACGGCTCTCGTCCTCCTCGGTTCCTTCCGGGATGGGCGACGACCCGGCGTGGCCGCGGTAGTCGGTGTGCAGGACGACATAGCCCTCCCGCGCCAGCCGGTCCTGCTCGCGCTTCAGGCCCTGGCCGGTGACGTAGACGTCGGTGTCGATGTGGCCGTGCGCGAAGACCACGCCAGGGAACGGCCCGGCGCCTCGCGGCCGGAAGAGCACCCCGGTGATCGTCAGCCGGCCGCTCGGGTAGCTGACCTCGAAGCGCCGGTACGCATCCGTGCTCCCCGACTCGCGCAGCACCTTCACCTCACCGCCGGGGAACTCCTCGCGCATCAGCTGCGGGAGCGAGACCTTGTCGGTCACCGGCGGCAGCGTCTCCGACGGGCTCGGCGACGGCGTCGCGGGTGCCGATGAGGTCGTGGGGCTCGCTGCCCGAGACGACGGCGCAGCGACCGGCTCACCACCACACCCGGCGAGGAGCACCGCCGAGACCGCCAGCGCCGAAGCCGCCTTCAGGCCCATGGCGTCGAGCGTAGCCCGGTGGTCCTGGGGCGGCGGGGCGGTTGCTTCGTCAAGGTATGCAGCCGAAGGGTCACCTCCCCTGCGGAACTCCGCCAGGGAGGCGGTCCTTTCCCTGCATACCTTGACGAAGGAACATGCCTCGCGAAAACGCAAGCAGGGCCTCTCGCGAAGGAGAGGCCCTGCTTGGTGGAGCTAGCGGGGCTCGATCAGAAGCCCATGCCGCCCATGTCACCCATGCCACCGGTCGGGTCGCCACCAGCGGCGGCCTTCTCCGGCTTGTCGGCCACGACGGCCTCGGTGGTGAGGAACAGCGCGGCGATCGACGCGGCGTTCTGCAGCGCCGAGCGGGTCACCTTGGCCGGGTCGATGATGCCCGCGGCCAGCAGGTCGACGTACTCACCCGTGGCGGCGTTGAGGCCGTGGCCCTGCGGGAGGCCGGCGACCTTCTCCGCCACGACGCCGCCCTCGAGGCCGGCGTTGATGGCGATCTGCTTCAGCGGCGCCGAGATGGCGGCCTTGACGATCGAGGCACCGGTGGCCTCGTCACCCTCGAGCTCGAGCTTCTCGAACGCGACGGCGGCAGCCTGGATCAGTGCGACACCACCGCCGGCGAGGATGCCCTCCTCGACAGCAGCCTTGGCGTTGCGGACGGCGTCCTCGATGCGGTGCTTGCGCTCCTTGAGCTCGACCTCGGTGGCCGCGCCGACCTTGATGACGGCCACGCCGCCGGCCAGCTTGGCGAGGCGCTCCTGCAGCTTCTCGCGGTCGTAGTCGGAGTCCGACTTCTCGATCTCGGCGCGGATCTGGTTGACCCGACCCTCGATCTGACCCTGGTCGCCCGAACCCTCGACGATGGTGGTCTCGTCCTTGGTGATGACGACCTTGCGGGCCTGGCCGAGCAGCTCGATGCCGGCGGTCTCCAGGGAGAGGCCGACCTCCTCGGAGATGACCTGACCACCGGTGAGGATGGCGATGTCCTGCAGCATGGCCTTGCGGCGGTCACCGAAGCCCGGAGCCTTGACGGCGACGGACTTGAAGGTGCCCTTGATCTTGTTGACGACCAGCGTGGAGAGAGCCTCGCCGTCGACGTCCTCGGCCAGGATGACCAGCGGCTTGCCGGTCTGCATGACCTTCTCCAGGACCGGGATCAGGTCCTTGACGCTGGAGATCTTCGAGTTGACGATCAGGATGTACGGGTCGTCGAGGACGGTCTCCATACGCTCCGGGTCGGTCACGAAGTAGGCCGAGATGTAGCCCTTGTCGAAGCGCATACCCTCGGTCAGCTCGAGGTCGAGCCCGAAGGTGTTCGACTCCTCGACGGTGATGACGCCTTCCTTGCCGACCTTGTCCATCGCCTCGGCGATGATCTCGCCGACGGTGGTGTCAGCAGCGGAGATCGAGGCGGTAGCAGCGATCTGCTCCTTGGTCTCGATGTCCTTGGCCTGGGCGAGCAGCTGCTCGGTGACGGCGTCGACGGCCGCCTCGATGCCGCGCTTCAGGCCGGCCGGGTTGGCACCCGCGGCGACGTTGCGCAGGCCCTCGCGGACGAGCGCCTGGGCGAGAACGGTCGCGGTCGTCGTGCCGTCACCGGCGACGTCGTCGGTCTTCTTCGCGACCTCCTTGACCAGCTCGGCACCGATCTTCTCGTAGGGGTCCTCGAGCTCGATCTCCTTGGCGATGGAGACACCATCGTTGGTGATCGTGGGGGCACCCCACTTCTTCTCGAGCACGACGTTGCGGCCCTTGGGACCGAGGGTGACCTTGACGGCGTCGGCGAGGGTGTTGAGACCCTTCTCCAGACCCCGACGGGCCTCCTCGTTGAAAGCGATGAGCTTCGGCATTGCTCCTGCGATCCTTCACTTGGGAAGTTCGTTGGATCCGGTCCGATGGGTTGCCCGCGACGGACGACGCCACTCCCGGCAGGACCCTTCCCTGCCGCTCGCGACGCCTCAACGTCACCGGTCCGGTGATTGTCACTCTCATGGTAAGAGTGCCAGCCTCATGTTTAGCACTCGACCCCCGAGAGTGCAAGAAACTCAGACCGGCTTCGCGAGCTCGGCGAACTCCAGATCGTCCCGCAGCGGCAGCCCGAAGCGCTCGTCGCCGTAAGGGAACGGCTCGAAACGGCCCGTACGCCCGAACCCCCGCCGCTCGTAGAACGCGATCAGGTCCTCGCGCTGGCGGATCACCGTCATCCGGATCTCCTCGGCGCCCCACGCACGCGCGATCCGCTCGGCCTCGGCGATGACGGTCTTGCCGACACCGGCGCCCTGCAGGCTCGGCGACACGGAGAACATGCCGAAATAGACGTACGCCTCCCGCTTCTGCAGCTGACAGCAGGCGACGATCTCGCCCGCGCGTTCGGCGACCAGGAGACGGGAGCCCGGAGCGGTGATCACCTCGCGTACGCCCTCGGGGTCTGTCCGCTGGCCCGCGAGCAGGTCGGCCTCGGTGGTCCACCCGGCCCGAGAGGCATCGCCGCGGTAGGCCGACTCGATCAGCTCCACCAGCGTGTCGACGTCGGTGAAGGTGGCGTCACGGAAGGTCAGCTCAGGCACGGCACCACGATAGTCAGGCAGGAAGATCCGGCAGCGAGGGCCGTCGCAGCCAGGCCTCGAAGAGCGGGGTGAGGTCGCGGCCGCAGACCTCGGCCGCGAGGGTCTCGAAGTCGGCGGTGTCGACCGAGCCGCCGCTGTGCCGGGCGACCCAGGTGCGCAGGATCCGGAAGAAGGAATCGTCCCCGACCGTGCGCCGCAGCGCGTGCAGGGTGAGCGCTCCACGCTTGTAGACACGGTCGTCGAACATGTCCGCGGGCCCGGGGTCGGCGACGACCAGGTCCTGGGGCAGCGCGGCCAGCCGGCGGTGGTGGTGGCGGGCGTGCTCGCCGCACGAGCGGCCCCCGGAGGCGTCCGACCACAGCCACTCGCTGTAGCAGGCAAAACCCTCGTGCAGCCAGATGTCGCGCCACTCGCGCAGCGTCACCGCGTTGCCGAACCACTGGTGGGCGAGCTCGTGGGCCACGAGGCGTACCTCCGACCACTCGCCGGTGAGGTGATTGCGCCCGAAGGTCGACAGCGACTGCGACTCGAGGGGGATCTCGAGCTCGTCGTCGGTGACCACGACGGAATAGGAGGCGAACGGGTAGGGCCCGAAGACCGAGGTGAAGTAGGCCATCATCTCCCGCTGCCGCCCGAAGGAGGCCTCGAACCCGGCGGTGGCGTCGACCGGGTACGCAGCCCGGATCGGCACCCGGCCGCCCGGTCCCTCGGTGGGCGCGATGTCGATGACCCGGTAGCGCCCGATCTGCACCGTGGCGAGATAGGTCGCCATCGGCTCGGCCTGCCAGTAGCGCCAGGTCTCCCCGCTGCCGCGGCGTACGCGGGAGGTCAGCTCGCCGTTGGAGACGACCGCATAGCCGGGCGCCGTGGTCACGCTGATCGCGTAGCGGGCCTTGTCGGAGGGGCGGTCGTTGCACGGGAACCAGGTCGGCGCACCATGCGGCTGACCTGCGACGATGACGCCGTCGTCGAGCTCCTCCCAGCCGGCGTCGCCGTGGTGCGGCAGCACCACCGGACGGGGCTTGCCCGAGTATCTGACCGTGATCACGAACTCCTCGCCGGCCGCGACCCGCGAGCGGAGGTTGAGGATCAGACGATGGTCGTGGTGGCTCCACTTGGCCGGCGGACGGCCGTCGATCGCCACCTTCTGCACGCGGAGGTAGGCGAGGTCGAGGACGACGCGGCTGATGTCGTCGACCGCGATCGCACGGATCGTCGCGGTGCCCGCGAGCCGGTTGCCGACCAGGTCATAGGTCAGCTCGAGGTCGTAGTGGGTCGCGCTCCACGACAGGTCCCCGTGTCCCGGGAGATAGGGGTCGGCTGTGGGGAGCTTCGGCACGGCGGTCATGTTAGAGGGTGCCTCTCAGGTCGCCTGGTCCCACGGGCCGATCGGGTTGCCGATCCACAGGGTCTTGTCCGGGAGACTCTCCCCGCGCATCACCAGCGAGACCGGGCCGACGACCGCGTGCCGGCCGATGGCGGCGGCGGGCAGGATCACCGAGTTGGGGCCGAGCGTGGCGCCCCTCTTGAGAGTGACGGCGTCGAGGGCCAGCACACGATCGTGGAACAGATGGGTCTGCACGACCGTGCCGGCGTTGACCGTGGCGCCGTCGCCGAGCTCGACCAGGTCGGTCTCGGGGAGCCAGTGGGTCTCGATCCACACGCCGCGGCCGATCTTCGCTCCGAGGGCACGGAACCAGAGGTTGAGCACCGGGGTGCCGGACACGGCACCGGTGAACCAGGGCGCGGCGAGCACCTCGACGAAGGTGTCGGCCAGCTCGTTGGCCCACACGAACCAGCTCCACAGCGGGTGCGACCCGGCCCGGATCCGGCCGACGAGCAGCCACTTCGCCGCCACGGTGATGCCGGCCGCGACCGCTCCGGCAGCGGCGAGCACCGGCCCGGCGACGAGCAGCGCGACGAGGAGGTCGGTCACCTCCCAGATCCTGACGAGCGCATAGACCACCCCGGCGTAGAGCAGTGCCGCGAGCGTCTGGGGCACCAACCTGGCCAGCTCGACGAGCGCGCGGGCGATCTTGAGCCCGGCCGGCGGGTCATAGGTACGTCCCGAGTCGGCCTCCCCGGCCGCGCGGCGCAGCGGCGCCGGCGGCGAGCCGAGCCAGCTCTCCCCCTTCTGCGCCCGCTTGCGGCGCGGGGCCGCGCTGAGCACTGCGACCAGCGACGCCTTCGGCACCTTGCGGCCGGGCGCGGCCATGCCCGAGTTGCCGACGAAGGCCCGCTTGCCGATCTTCACCCGCTCGGTCCGCAGCCAACCGCCGCCGAGCTCGTAGCCACCGATCAGGGTGTCGTCGGCCAGGAAGCTCTGGTCGTTGACCTGCGTCAGCCCGGGGATCATCAGGACCGTCGACGCCTCGACGTGCCTGCCGATCTTCGCGCCGAGCGCCCGCAGCCACAGCGGCGTCAGCGTCGAGGAGTAGAGCGGGAAGAGCCAGGTGCGCGCCTCGTCGAGCACCTGCATCGTCGACCAGACCGCGACACCGGCCAGGCTGCGTACGGGATGTACGCCGGGACTGATCGCCACACCGGCGAGCCGCACCACGGCCCAGATGAGCGCCGCCAGGGTCACGAGCCCGACCACCACGGCGACCGGGCTCCAGGCGAGCAGCGGCCAGATGTCGGCGTAGGAGTCGGGCACACCGGCCAGGGCGACGCCGACGAGGATGCCGACGCCGATGGCGGCCGCGGGGAGCAGGGCGAGGACGGCGGCCGCGATGCCGTAGAGGAGCATCCAGACCTGGGCCCGTGCCTGCGGTGGCTGCCACGGTCCGCGGGCCTCCCTCGCGGCTCGGACTGCCGGCGAACCCGACCAGAACTCGCCCGCCGGCACCACGCCGAAGACGGCCGAACCGGGCCCGACCTCGGCGTCGTCGCCGACCCGGGAGCCGGGCAGGAGCGTCGACCGCGCCCCGACCCGGGCACGGTCGCCCACCGAGACCTCGCCGAGATGGAGCACGTCGCCCTCGATCCAGTGGCCGGAGAGATCGACCTCCTGCTCGATCGAGCAGCCCTTGCCGAGGGTGAGCATGCCGGTGACCGGCGGCAGGCTGTGCAGGTCGACGTTCTTGCCCATCCGCACGCCGAGCAGCCGGGCGTACCAGAGCATCCACGGTGCCCCGGCGAGACCGTGGGCGCCGAGTTCGTCGACCGCGTGCGTCGCCAGCCACAGCCGCAGATGGACCTTGCCGCCGCGCGGGTGCTCGCCGGGACGTACGCCGCGGAGGATCAGTCGCGCCGCACCCGCGGCAAGCAGCATCCGACCGGGCGGGGTCAGGAAGGCGAGGACGGCCGGGGCGAGGACCCACCAGCTGAGCGAGGGCAGCCACGGCGCCCACTGCTGGGCCAGCGTCGTCCCGAGCGCGATCCAGGTCAGCCAGCGCGGCGCCGCCAGGCAGCGCAGCAGGATGGTCGCGACCACCTGCGCGACCTGGGTCTTGAGCCGGACCGCCGGCACCTCGTGCTCGGAGACCGCGGCGGAGCTGCCCAGCTCGTCGATGTAGGCGGCCAGGGCCCTGAGCTTCGGCTGGTCGTAGATGTCGCCGAGCGCGACCTCGGGGAAGCGCTCGCGGATCAGGCTGACCATCTGGGCGGCGGTCAGGCTGCCGCCGCCGAGGTCGAAGAAGTCCGCCCCCGATCCGGTGACCTCGGCGCCGAGGATGTCGTTCCACAGCCCGGCCAGCCAGGCCTCGGTGTCGCTGAGCCCCTCCCCCGCACCGGCCGTGGACGCGAGCGGCCACGGCAGTGCGTCGCGGTCGACCTTCCCGCTCGTACGCGTCGGGAGGCTGTCGACCACCGCCAGCCGCGGCACCAGGGCCGCCGGCATGTCGGCCCGCAGCCTCCCGACGGACGAGGTCTGGTCGAAGGTGTCGTCGACGGTGACGTAGCCGACGAGCAGGCTGTTGCCGGCGGCGCTCCGCCGCACCGCCGCCGCGGCCCCGACGACGCCGGGAAGCTGCAGCAGGGCGCTGTCGATCTCGCCGAGCTCGATGCGCCGGCCACCGAGCTTGATCTGGTCGTCGGCGCGTCCACCGAAGAGCAGCCCGGCGGGGTCGTTGACCACCAGGTCGCCCGAACGGTAGGCCCGTGACCAGCCGAGAGTGGGCATCGGGGCGTACTTCTCGGCGTCCTTCGCCGCATCGAGATAGCGCGCCAGGCCGACGCCGCCGATGATCAGCTCGCCGGTCTCCCCCTCGGGCACGCGCTCCCCGGTCAGAGGGTCGACGACGGCGAGGTCCCAGCCGTCGAGCGGGAGCCCGATCCGCACCGGCCCCTCCGCGCTCAGCCGGGCGCCACAGGCCACCACGGTCGCTTCGGTCGGGCCGTAGGTGTTCCACACCTCTCGGTCGGGCGTGACCAGGCGGGCGGCGAGCTCGGGCGGGATCGCCTCGCCGCCGGTGATCAGCAGCCGGACCCGGTCGAGGGACCTCGCAGGCCACAGGGCCACCAGCGTCGGCACCGTCGAGACGATCGTGATCCGGTTGGCGACCAGCCACGGGCCGACGTCGACCCCGGAGCGGACCAGCGCCCGCGGTGCCGGGACCAGGCAGGCGCCGTAGCGCCAGGCCAGCCAGATCTCCTCGCAGCTCGCGTCGAAGGCGACCGAGAGACCGGCCATCACCCGGTCACCGACCCCGATCGGGGCGTCCTGGAGGAAGAGGCGCGACTCGGCGTCGACGAACGCGGCGGCGTTGCGATGGGTCACCGCGACGCCCTTCGGCGTGCCGGTCGAGCCGGAGGTGAAGATCACCCAAGCGTCGTCGGTCAGCTCCGGCTCGCGCGCCCCTGACGTTTGGGCAGACGACACGCCGGAATCGGCCACCAGTTCGTCAGGGGCGCGTGGAGTGAGAGCTACCCGCAGATCGTTGCCGACGACCGCCGCGACCTGCGCCTCACCGAACACCAGCCGGGCCCGCTCCTCCGGGTCGTCGGCGTCGACCGGCACGTAGGCGGCGCCCGCGCAGAGGATCCCGAGGATCGCGACGTACAGGTCGGTCGTGCCGCTCGCGATCCGCAGCCCGACCTTGTCCCCCGGCCCGATCCCGGCGGCGTCGAGCTCGGCGGCCAGCCCGTCGGCGGCCTCCTCGAGCTCGGCGTACGTCAGCAGGCCGTTGCCCGCGTCGACGGCCGGCTCGTCGGGCACCTGGGCCGCGGTGGCCCGGAAGATGTCGACGAGCGTCCGGGGCTCGGGCGCGAGGTCTCCTCGCAGCAGGGGGGCGGTCACACCCAGAGCCTTCCGGGGCCAGTTGAACGCATGACGTACATCTTCGTTCCTTCCGGGTGTCGATTTGGTCTTGTCCCACCCGTCATCCCCGGTGACAGACTCAAACCCATCGGACGAAAGGGATCACGATGACCAGATACATGGTGCTGCTGCCGGCGAACGAGGCCTTCTGGGCCGAGTCGACGCCGGAGGAGAAGGCCGCCGGCTACGAGGTGCACGGCAAGTTCGCCAAGCTGCTCGCCGAGCGCGGCCACAAGGTCACCGGCGGCGCCGAGCTCCACCACTCCAGCAAGGCCAAGACGCTGCGCAAGGAGGGCGACGGGGTGGTGATCACCGACGGCCCGTTCGCCGAGACCGTCGAGCACGTGACGGGCTTCTACACGATCGAGACCGACGACGTCGACGACATGCTCGAGTGCTGCAAGGTGCTCGCCGAGCTGGAGACGGCGCTCGAGGTCCGCGAGATCGTCGAGCACGAGGGGATGTCCGCATGAGGTACTACCTGCTCATCCCCAACGTCGAGGCCGAGTGGCAGGCGAAGCCGGAGGAGGAGAGGGACGCGCTGTTCGCCGTGCACGAGAAGTTCGCGGCCCTGCTCGCCGAGCGCGGCCACAGGATCTTGAAGGGGTACGGCGCAGCGCTCGCCGTCCCGTCGACGGCGGTGACCGTGCGTGCCTCCGGCGTGACCGACGGCCCGTACACCGAGGCGGCCGAGCACCTCGCCGGGCTCTACGTCGTCGAGTCCGAGGACCGGGACGATCTGGCCGAGTGCTGCAAGCTGCTCGCCACGGTCGAGTCGGCGATCGAGATCCGCGCGGCGGACTAGAGCGACCCGCGTCGATGCTGGAGACGCTGCTGCGCGAGGAGTGGGGCCGGTTGCTGGCCCTGCTCGTCGCGCAGTTCCGCCGTCTCGACCTGGCCGAGGACGGCCTGGCCGACGCCTTCGAGGCGGCCGCCCGGCGCTGGCCGGAGGACGGCGAGCCGGACAACGGACCCGCGTGGCTGCTCACGACCGCCCGCCGGCGGATCGTCGACCGGATGCGGACCGAGGAGGTGCTGGCTCGCAAGATGCCGCTGCTCGCGGTGGACGCGGCGCTGACCCAGGAGGCGCAGCAGGTGATGGCCACGGTGCCGGCCGGCGCGGGCGGCGAGGCGGTCACGGACGAGCGGCTCCGGCTGGTGCTGCTCTGTGCCCACCCGACCCTGTCCCGCGAAGCCGCCGCGGCGCTCACCCTCCGGCTGGTCCTCGGCGTCTCCACCGAGGACATCGGCCGGCTCTTCCTGCAGTCGAAGGCGACGATGGCGGCCCGGCTGACCCGGGCGCGCAAGCGGCTCGCGGGCGCCTCCTTCGAGGTGCCCTCGGACCTCGCCGACCTGGGTGAACGGGTCGGCATCGTCGCCGAGGTCGCCTATCTCGCGTTCACGGCGGGCTATGCCCCCGGCACCGGTCCCGATGTCGTACGCAGCGACCTCGCCGGCGAGGCGATCCGGCTGGTCCGCGTGCTGCGGACGGTGCTTCCGGCCCCGGACCCGGAGGCCGACGCGCTGCTCGCCCTGATGCTCCTGCAGCACTCCCGCCGGGCGGCCCGGATCGGGCCGGACGGCGGCCTGGTCCTGCTCCCCGACCAGGACCGCACCGCCTGGAACGTCGACGAGATCACCGAGGCACTCGCGATCCTCACCCCGCTCGCCCACGCGGCACCGGCGCCCTACCTGCTCCAGGCCCTGATCGCCGCGGAGCACGCGGTCGCGCCCAGCTCCGAGGCGACCGCCTGGGACCGCATCGTCGAGCGCTACGACGAGCTGCTCGCGCTCCGCGACACCCCGGTCGTACGCCTCAACCGGGCCGTCGCCGTCGCCGAGGCGGACGGGGCCGAGGCCGGGCTCCGGGCGCTGGAGTCGGTCGCGCTCCCGGGACACCGGTTGCCTGCCGTACGAGCGCAGCTGCTGGAGCGGCTGGATCGCCACCGTGAGGCGGTCGAGGCGTACGACGAAGGCATCGCGCTCTGCACGCATGGACCGGAGCAGGCAGACCTCAGCCGGCGGCGAGCCGCGGCGTACGTCCTGGAAGGTTTTGAACCTCATTCCCTAGACGAGAACACGTTCTAGTTGCCACACTCGACGACGTGACCCCGATCACTCTCCCCGACATCCTCGAGGCGATGGCCGACGCCGTCCCCGACCGCACCGCCGTGTTCACGATGGAGCACGCCTACAGCTTCGCCGAGATCGACGAGCGCGCCTCCAGGCTGGCCAACCACCTCATCGGGCAGGGCATCGAGCCGGGCGACCACGTCGCCGTCCACTCCCGCAACCGGATCGAGTGGGTCGACGCCTTCTACGGGTGCATGAAGGCGCGGGCGGTGCCGATCAACATCAACCACAAGTACCTCCACGACGAGCTCGACCACCTCTACCGCAACTCCGACGCGGTCGCCGCGATCATCGGTCCGGAGCACGTCGAGGCGGTCGCCGCGCTCGGCCTGGGGATCCCGACGCTGGTGCTCGGCGAGGAGTACGACGCCGCGGTCGCCGCCGCGCCCAAGGAGCGCCCCGACGTCGAGCGCAGCCCCGACGACCGCTACGTGATCTACACCGGCGGCACCACCGGGATGCCGAAGGGCGTCGTGTGGCGTCAGGAGGACATCATCCGTGCCGCGATGAACGCGAGCCGGTTCGGAGCACCCTTCGACACCGTCGAGCAGCTCGCCCAGGAGGCCGCGGCGCAGGAGACGCCGATGGTGCTGCTGGCCTGCGGCCCGATGATGCACGGCGGCAGCCAGTGGATCATGGGCAACGGCCATGTCGCCGGCTGCACGGTCTCGCTCTACACCGAGCCGACCTGGTCGGCCGAGACGATCCTCGACCTCGTCCAGGCCGCCGGGGTCAACTCGCTCACCTTCCTCGGCGACGCGATGGGCCGCCCGGTCGCCGAGGCGATCCTGCGCGAGCCGGAACGCTGGGACCTGAGCGCGTTGTTCGCCGTCTCGAACGGCGCCGCGCCTCTCTCCGCAGGGGTCCGCACCCAGCTTCGGGAGGCGCTGCCGGGCCGCTACATCCTCGACTCCTACGGCGCCTCGGAGTCCGGGGCGACCGGCATGCAGGTCGACGAGGGCACCGAGGGCGCGCAGGCCGCGCCGAAGTTCCAGGTCGGGATGGACGTACAGGTCTTCGACACCGAGCTGAAGCCGTGCGCGGCGGGCGAGACCGGGATGCTCGCCCGCACCGGATCGATCCCGCTGGGCTACTACAACGACCCGGTCAAGACCGCCGCGACGTTCAAGGAGGTCGACGGGCAGCGCTGGTCGATCCCGGGCGACTTCGCGCGGCGCGAGGAGGACGGCTCGATCACCGTCCTGGGCCGCGGCTCGGGCTGTATCAACACCGGTGGCGAGAAGGTCTTCCCCGAGGAGGTCGAGGCCGTCCTGCTGCGGCACGCGGACGTCTTCGACACCGCGGTCGTCGGCACCCCGCACGATCGCTGGGGCCAGCAGGTGACCGCGCTCGTGCAGCTTCGCGAGGGCGCCACGACCTCGGACGAGGCGCTCCGGGAGCACTGCCGCAGCCTCATCTCCGCCTACAAGGTGCCCAAGGTCATCCTGCTCGTGGAGCGAGTCCCCCGCACGCCCGTGAGCAAGGTGGACTATCGTGCGAGCGCTACGGTCGCTGCCGAGCTGCTCGAGGCGCGTAGGTGACGACCGGCTGATCCGCACACGTACGGTTCGGTGCCGTACGGCCCTACCCCTGGAAAGCCTACGTCTCTGTGTCCGCCGTGATCCCCCTCACACTGCCCGACATCCTGGAAGCGATGGCCGATGCGATCCCCGACCGCACGGCAGTCGTCACCACCGACCGCGCCTACACGTACGCCGAGATCGACGAGCGTGCGACCCGCCTGGCCAACCACCTGCTGAGCGTCGGCCTCGAGCCGGGCGCGCAGGTCGCCATCCACGCGGCCAACCGGATCGAGTGGGTCGACGCCCTCTACGGGTGTCTCAAGGCCCGCACGATCCCGATCAACATCAACCATGCCTACCGGCGCGACGAGCTCGCCCGGACGTACGCCGCCACCGACTGTGTCGCGGCCATCGTCTCGCCCGAGTTCACCGATGACCTCGACGAGCTCTCGCTGTCCCTGGACCATCGGGTCGTCCTCGGTCCCGACTACGACGCCAAGGTCGCCGCGGCGTCCAAGGAGCGGCCGACGGTCGGACGTACGCCCGGCGACTGGCACATCATCTTCACCACCGGCACCACGGGCACCCCGAAGGGCGCCGTCTGGCGCCAGGAGGACCTGATCTGGGCCGCCCTCAACACGGTCCGCCGCAACGCACCGATCCCGTCGGTCGAGGGGCTCGCCGCGGAGGCGGCCGCCCGCGACTCGGGCGTCGTCCTGCTCGCCGGTGGACCATTGCTACACGGGCAGAGCCAGCTGCTGCTCCTGCGAGCGCTGGTCGCCGGCGGCACCGCGGTGCTCGACACCTCGCCCACCTTCTCCGCCGAGGCCTTCCTCGACCTCGCCGAACAGACCGGCGCGACCGCGATCACGCTCCTCGGCGACGCCCAGGCGCGGCCGGTGGCCGCGGCGCGGCTGACCGGCAAGAAGCGCTGGCCGCTGCACTCGCTCGCCGGCGTCTCCAACACCGCGGCGCCGCTCTCCGACGGCGTCCTCTCCGTGCTCCGCAACGCGTTCGCCCGCCGGGTCATCGTCGACTCCTACGGCACCCTGGAGACCGGCGTCACCGGCTCCCGGGCCGACGACGGCTCGCCGCTCGCGCCCGGTGAGGCGCGGTTCATGGTCGGCCCCGAGGTGGAGGTCTTCAACCCCGACCTCACCCCGGCGGCCCCCGGTGTCGAGGGCCTGCTCGCCCGCTCCGGCCCGGCCGCACTCGGCTACTACAAGGACAACGCCCGCTCGGCCACCGCCATCAAGCTGATCGACAACCGGCGCTGGACCTTCCCCGGCGACCTCGCGCGTCGCGAGGAGGACGGCTCGATCACGCTGCTCGGCCGGGCCGCGACCCTGGTGCGGACCGGTGACCTCGAGATCCACCCCGAGACCATCGAGGGTGTGCTCCTCGCCCACGACGACGTCGTCGACGCCGCCGTCTTCGGCATGCCGCACCCGCGCTGGGGCCAGCAGGTCGCGGCGCTGGTGCAGCTTGCTCCTGCTTCCGAGACCACGGCCGCCGACCTGCGCAAGCACGCCCGCGAGCGGCTCGGGGAGTCCCACGAGCCCAAGCTCGTCCTGCTGGTCGAGTCGGTGCCGCGTACGCCTGCGGGGACCGTCGACTACCGCGCAGCCGCCGGCCTCACCGCCGACCTGCTCAGCACCGGCGCCAAGCGCTCAGGCGACCTGGATGCCGACACCGACGAGCAGGCACCGACCGGCTGAGCTCCACCCACCGGCTGGATCGCCTCCGGATTCGTCGACGGCAACGTCCACGATGTCCAGGAGGAAAGCGGCCGTGAGGCGCAAGGATCGCCGGATCAGCGCGACGCCCATTCCAGGGGAACGGGCAACCGCCGCTGCACCGGATCGAGGGCGGGATCAGCGATGCGTGCGATGAGGAGCTCCGCGGCAACGCAGCCGAGCTCCTCGCCGTCCACGTCGATCGCCGGGGTGTCCTCGAGTCCGAGGGCGGCGACGATCTCGTGCTCCGAGCTGACCACCGGCAACTCGTCGCCGGATGCGAGCAGCGCGTACTGCACGCCGAGCCCGATCGCTGTTGCATACGGGATGACCGCGGTCGGCCGGAGCCGCCGGACCTCCTCCGCAGCGCGAACGCCGGCGGCGAACGTCGACGCGTACGGGCCGATGACGTCGATGCGCACTCCCGCGCGCTCGCTCGCTGCGCGGACGGCGGCGGTGCGCTGCCGGTCCTGCCAGGATCCCTCCGGGCCACCGATGTGGAGCAGTCGCCGATGGCCGTCGGCGGCGAGCCGCTCGGCGAGCTCGCCGAACGCGGTCGCTGTGTCGGCGGCGACGGAGGCGATGCCGTCGATCTCGCGGTCGATGAGGACGACAGGCTTGCTACGCGTCGCGGAGGCGACGAGGTCGTCGGTTCCGCGAGGGGCGACGACGATGTAGCCGTCGACCTGCCGGGACAGCCGAGCGAACCCCGGGAGCTCGTCGATCTTGGCCAACGGGTGGACGACGACGGTGAGCTGGAGGCCTTCGGCGTCCGCCCTGGCCTGCGCGCCGGCGATGATCGGCGTGAAGAAGCTGTTGGCGAGCGTGGGCACGACCAGCGCGACGATGCCGGTGCGTCCACCCGCGAGCTGCCGTGCCGCCGCGTTCGCGACGAAGCCGAGCTTCTCCGCGGCGTCGCGCACCCGTTGCGCGGTGGCGGGAGAGACGACCCCGGGGCGCGAGAAGGCGCGCGACGCGGTCGCCTTCGAGACGCCGGCAAGCGCCGCGACGTCCGCGATCGTAGCCAATGGCACCCCCTCTCTCCGCCTCATCATAGACGCACTGCGAAACCGGTTGCGCATCCATGTAACAAGATATTTACCCGCGTTACTGGCGGCGGTATCGGGATGGCTCGTACGGTGTGATGCAACCGGTTACATCGATCGATTCCCATCCCTCACCTGGAGGCGCGAATGAGAACCCGTCTCGCGACCGTGCTCCTGCTGCTGCCCGGTCTAGCCTTCCTGCTCATCGGCTTCCTGGTGCCCTCGCTGGCGATGCTGTTCTCGCCACCGGGCACCGCGACCGGCGACATCCTGGTTCGGCTCGGGCAGATGCTGACCGACCCCTATGACCTGACGATCATCGGTCGGACACTGCTGATCGGGCTCGTCGTGACGGCGCTCTGTGTCACGCTCGGCTTCCCGATCGCCTACCTGCTGGCACGGATGACGTCGCGGTGGTCGGGCGTGCTCCTGGCCGTCGCGATCTTCCCGCTCCTGCTCAGCAATGTCGTCCGTACCTTCGGCTGGCTGGTCGTGCTCGGCTCGAACGGTGCACTCGGACAGCTGCTCACCGCGCTCGGCCTCGTCGACGAGGCACCGCAGCTGCTCTATACGCCCGCCGCGATCGTGCTCGGCCTCACCCAGCTCTTCCTGCCGCTCGCGATCGTGACCTGCTACTCGGCCGTGTCCCAGGTCGACGCCGGCCTGGACAACGCCGCGCGCGGACTCGGCGCGAGCCGGACGAGGACGTTCTGGGATGTGGTGCTGCCGCTCTCCCTCCCAGGCATCGTGGTCGCGGCGACGCTCGTGTTCGCCGGATCCGTCACCGCGTACACGACCCCGTACCTGCTCGGAGGGTCGGGCAACCGGATGCTCGCGACACAGCTGTTCACGTACTCGAGCATCTCGATCGACTGGGCGAGCGCATCCGCGACCGCGCTCGTCATGACGGTGCTCGTGTTCGCGGTCTCGGCCGTGTCCTCGGTCGTCGCACGGAAGGGAGCGACCTCGTGAACGAGCGCCGCCCCGTCGCCGCGACCCTCGCCGTCGCCGGGTACGTGATCATGATCGTCCCGATCCTGTTCGTCGTCGCGACCGCCTTCACGGCCGGCCGCACGCTGCGTTTCCCGCCCGAAGGGCTGTCGCTCCGATGGTTCGGCGAAGCGCTCGCATACCGCCCCTTCGTGGGCGCGCTCGCGAGCAGCGTCGAGATCGCCCTCCTGGCGACGGTGCTCGCACTGCTCGTCGGGATCCCGGCCACGCTCGCGATCCACCGCGGCCGGATCCCCGGCAAAGCGCTGGTCGAGAACCTGTTCCTGTCGCCGCTCATCGTGCCCGAGCTCGTCGTCGGCCTAGCACTCTTCCAGCAGTTCATCGTCGGCTTCCGGATCGACAACTGGCCGGTACTGCTCACCGGCCACACCGCGCTGCTGCTGCCCTACGCCGTACGTGTCACCGGCGCGGCCCTCGCCGGTGCCGACCCGGCACTCGAGGAGGCGGCGCGCGGGCTCGGGGCCTCGCCGATGCGCACGTTCTGGACGATCACGCTTCCCGTGCTACGCCCCGGCATCTTCTCGGCCGCCCTGCTGAGCTTCATCACTTCGTTCAACAACGTCCCGCTATCGCTGCTGCTGCAGAGCCGTGACACGCAGACCCTGCCGATCACGATGCTCGACTACGTGCAGCAGAGCTACGACCCCATGGTGGCAGCGACGTCGACGCTCATCCTCGCGGCCACGGTGGTCATCGCCGTGATCGCCGAGCGCACCGTCGGCTTCACCAAGATCTTCGGAGGCATCAACCGATGAACGCCGCAGCACAGTTCCTCGACGTCAGCCAGGTTTTCGGCGACTTCACCGCCGTCGACGGGATCGACCTCGCCATCTCGTCCGGCAAGCTCACGACGCTGCTCGGACCGTCCGGGTGCGGCAAGACGACGTCGCTCCGCATGCTCGCCGGCTACACCCGACCGACGAGCGGGCGGATCCTCATCGACGGTGCTGATGCGACGGCCCTGCCGCCGGAGAAGCGCGACCTCGGCATGGTGTTCCAGTCGTACGCGCTGTTCCCGCACATGACGGTCGCCGACAACGTCGGCTACGGCTTGAAGCTGCGCCGCATCCCGGCGCGCGAGCGTGCCGCGCGGGTGGCGCAGTGCCTGGAGCTCGTCGGGCTCGCGCATCTCGCCGACCGGCGACCGCGCGCCCTCTCAGGTGGGCAGCAGCAGCGTGTCGCGCTCGCGCGCGCCATCGCGATCCGGCCCCGGCTGCTGCTGCTCGACGAGCCGCTGTCCAACCTCGACGCCCGTCTGCGCGTGCAGATGAGGGCCGAGATACGCCGGATCCAGTCCGAGACCGGTCTGACCGTCGTCCTCGTCACGCACGACCAGGACGAGGCGCTGGAGATGAGTGACGAGATGGTCCTCATGCGGGCGGGCCGGATCATGCAGCAGGGTGCGCCAAGCGAGGTCTTCAACCGCCCCGCGAACCGGTTCGTCGCCGACTTCCTCGGCTACGAGAACTTCATCGAGACGACCGACGGCTTCGTCACCGTACGTCCTGAGCACCTCTCACTCGAGCTCGGCGTCTCGGATCCGGCCCGCGGGCTCGCACTGCCCGGCGTCGTCACCGACGTCGCGTACCGCGGCGTGGACCTGCTCGTCACGGTCGCCGCGCGCGACGCCCAGGGCGACGTCGTCCTGCGCGCCGACATGCGCGCCGATGGCCTTGCCCCGCTGGCGCCGGGCGACGCCGTCACGGTCACCGCAGCCACCACACGCCTCGTCCCCCTGTCCGACTGACTCGTCCGCACCTCACCACCCCACCGAAAGGAGACGCGCCATGCCGCGTCATGTCACCACCCACCCACCCGTGCGCTCGCTCCGGCTCGCCTCCGGAGTCGCGATCGCCGCCGTCGCCCTCGCCGGCTGCTCCACCCCCGCATCGGATGAGGCGGACGACGACAAGATCGTCGTCAGCACCTTCCCGTTCGGCGTGGAGCAGTTCCAGGAGGCTGTGGTCGACCCGTTCACCGAGGCCACGGGCATCGAGGTCGAGATCGAGACCGGTTCGAACTCGGACCGCCTCTCGCAGCTCGAGCTCGCGGCCGGCGACCCCGGCGTCGACGTGATGCTGATGTCCGACACCTACGTGGCGCTCGGCCAGGAGAAGGACCTGTTCGAGCGGATCGACGCGGACGACGTACCCGCGATCGACGACGTCGCTCAGCTCGGCACGGAGGGCGCCTACGCCGGCCCGGCGTACGCGTACCAGCTCAACGGCACGCTCTACGACACCGACAAGCTGACTGCCGAGGCGGCCGCCGACTGGTCGCTCTACGCCGACAAGGACCTCGCCGGGCGGGTGGCGCTGCCTGACATCTCGACGTCGTCGGGGCAACTGCTCGTCGCAGGTGTCGGCGAGACCTACGGTGACGGGCCGTACGACATCGACGCGGCGCTCGGAGAGCTCGCCGGCTGGTCCCCGAACGTCCTGCAGTTCTACACGTCGTCGACGGAGGTCACGAACCTGCTCACCCAGGGCGAGATCGTCGCGGCCAACTCGCTGAGCGGCTTCGCGATCGGCCTCGCCGAGAACGACGACTCGTTCGCGTTCGCCCAGCCCGCGAGCGGCGCGTACATGACGACGAACCACGCGGTGATCCCCGCGGGGGCGCCGAACGAGGACGGAGCCAAGCAGTTCATCGACTACATGCTGAGCGCCGAGGCACAGACGGCGGCGGCCGAGCTCGTCGGCGACCTGCCCGTGAACCCCGAGGCGAAGATCCCCGCCAGCACCACCGCGGTCCTCGGCGACATCCCCGCGGACCCGCTGGCCGCGGGCTACCAGACGCTCGACCCGGCTGAGGTCGTGCCCGAGCGTGACGAGCTCGTCGAGCGCTTCGCCCGCGAGGTCACGGCCGGCTGAGACCTTCTTGGGCCCGGTCACCACCAGCACTGACGAAAGAGACGATGAGCACCGAGAACCTGAGCGAGTACATCGCCCGCATGCCGAAGGCGGACCTGCACTGCCACCTCATCGGCACCGTGCGCGCCTCCACCTTCGCCGAGCTGGCGCGACGCGAGCGGCTGGAGCTGCCCGACACTCCCGAGCAGATCTACGCCGACATCAACTCGCTCCCACCGGACCCGGCTCTCTACCGCGGCAGGCGGATCCCGGTGCCGGAGGGCCGCTCCGCCGACGAGCCAGACGTCTCCTACTCGCTGTTCCAGGCGTCGAAGTGGGTCCTGGACGTGCTCCGTACGCCCGAGGACCTCACCCGCATCGTGTACGAGGCCTTCGAGGCCGCCCACCGGACGAGCGCCACCCGGCACCTCGAGCTCTCCTTCGACGCCCTGCCGGAGCACCTGCGGCAGCTGGGCTACGCGGGAGCGGTCGAGGCGTACGCCGAGGGCATCCGAATGGCCGAGCGGGACTTCGGGATGACCGGCGTTCTGCTGGCCGCGATCGACCGCAGCCGGACGGACGAGGAGGCCCTGGCCCGAGTGCGCACCGTGGTCGATCACCCGCACGAGTACGTCGTGGGCATCGGCCTGGACAATCTCGAGACGGCGGGTCCGCCGGAACGATTCGAGGCCGCGTACCGCCTCGCCGGCGACGCGGGCCTGCACCGGACCGCGCACTCCTCCGAGCATGCGCCGGTCGCGGCGAACACCATCACCTGCCTCGACACGCTCGGCTGCGACCGGATCGACCACGGCTACTTCGTCCTGGAGGACGACGAGGTGGTGGCGCGGCTGCGCGACGAGCAGGTGCCGTTCACCGTGATCTCGACCACTTCGCGCCGCTCCTGGCGTCCGTGGCGGCGGGCATCGATCGGCGCCATGCTCGAGGCCGGCCTGAACGTCATCCCCGCCTCCGACGATCCGGGCATGTTCCCCACGACGCTCGCGGACGAGTACCGGATCCTCGCGGACGACCTCGGCGTGACGCGCCGGCGGCTTCGCGCGATGTCCCTGGCCGGCATCGACGCGAGCTGGCTGCCCGCCGACCGGAAGGCAGCGGTCCGCACCCGTTTCGAACGCGAGCTGGCAGACCTCGAGACCGAGCTGTTCCCCGCGGACCTCGGGATCTCAACAGGCTAGGGCACCACATGCTCGGGCATGTGGTGGCCGAACGGGACCCGCTCGACGTGCCCGAGGGCGGCGAGGACGGAGGGCAGCATCGCCTTGGCGGTGCGCTTGTAGCCCATGGCGCTGGGGTGGAAGTGGTCGATCGCGAACATCTCGTCGGGGTTCGTGATGAAGAACGGGCCGACCACGTCGGAGAGCGAGACGACGTGGGCGCCCTTGGCCAGCGCGGTCTCCCGCTGGCCCTCGGCGAGCTGCTTGGCGATCCTGCGGCCGAGCGAGCGCAGCGGCTGCGGCAGCGGCCGGACCGCGCCGACGTCCGGGCAGGTCCCGACGACGACCTCGGCGCCACGCTCGCGCAGCGCGTCGATGACCTCCCCCAGCACCCGGGTGGAGTCCTTCTGCGGCACCCGGTGGGTGACGTCGTTGCCGCCGACGATGACCACCGCGACATCGGGCCGATAGCTCTTCGGCAAGGAGTCGAGCTGCGCGGGGACCATCGAGGTCTCGGCCCCGACCACGGCAGCCGTACGCAGCCGCACCGGTCGCTGCAGCGCCTTGGCCGTGCCCTTGGCCAGCCGGGCGCCGAGGGTGCCGCCCCTGGTCTCCGCGCCCAGCCCGGCGGCGATCGAGTCACCGAGGATGAGGAGCTGGACCGGCGTACCTCCGTAGGTCTTCTTGTAGACCTTGTCGGCGTCGATCGCCTCCTCACCGAGGGGCTTGCCGATCACGTCGCGGGCGTGCGCTGCCTGTCTCTTCAGCAACGTCACGAACCCGGCACCGGCCGCCGCCCCCACGACCCCGACGGCCCCTGCGACGCCCGCCGTGGCGGCAACCACGCCCAGCCATCGGGCCTCTTCACTCGTCTTCGCAGCGCTCACATTCCTCATGTGTAGCGCACGATGGTGAACGGGCGGTTGGTTCGTCTAGGTATGCAGAGAAACCGTCGCTTCCCTCGCGGAGTTCCGCGTGGGAAGCGACGGTTCGGCTACATACCTGGACGAACATCCACAGCCCTACGCCTGCGAGAGCCCGGCTTCCTCGAAGGCGTCGTAGTTGGGGGCGATGGTGGCGCGGGGTCCGACGATGCCGCTGACCGCGTCGAGCGTCTTGAGGCCGTGGCCGGTGTTGATGATCACCGTCTCCAGGCTCGGGTCCAGGGCGCCGGTCTCGACGAGCTTCTTGGTCACCGCGAGGGTGGTGCCGCCGGCGGTCTCGGTGAAGATGCCCTCGGTGCGGGCCAAGAGCACGATCGCCGCGCGGATCTCGTCGTCGGTGACCTCCTCGACGGCGCCGCCGGAGGAGCGGGTGGCGTCGAGGACGTAGATGCCGTCGGCCGGGTTGCCGATGGCCAGCGACTTGGCGATGGTGTCGGGCTTGACCGGGCGGATGGCGTCGACGCCGGCCTTGAACGCGGTCGCGACCGGGTTGCAGCCGGTCGCCTGGGCGCCGAAGATCCGGTAGGGCTTCTCCTCGACCAGACCGAGCTTGATCAGCTCCTTGAAAGCCTTGTCGACCTTGGTCAGCTGGGATCCGGAAGCCACCGGGATGACGATCTGGTCGGGCAGGCGCCAGCCGAGCTGCTCGGCGATCTCGAAGCCGAGGGTCTTGGAGCCCTCGGCGTAGAAGGGACGTACGTTGACGTTCACGAACGCCCAGCCGTCCTCTTCCGCGGCGATCTCCTGGGCGAGCTTGTTGACGTCGTCGTAGTTGCCGTCGACGGCGATCAGGTTGTCGGTGAAGACGGCCGAGTTGACCTGCTTGGGCTGCTCGAGGTTGCTGGGGATGAAGACCGCGGTCGGGATCCCGGCGCGGGCACCGGCGGCGGCCACGGCGTTGGCCAGGTTGCCGGTCGAGGGGCAGGCGAAGACCTTGGCGTCGAGCTCGCGGGCGGCGCTCAGGGCGCAGGCGACGACGCGGTCCTTGAACGAGTTGGTCGGGTTGGTCGAGTCGTCCTTCACCCAGATCTTCTCGATGCCGAGCTCCTTGGCGAGGTTCTTCGCATCAAGGAGCCGGGTGAAGCCGGGCTCGGTGTTGGGGCTCTGCTCGATGTCGTCGGGCACCGGCAGCAGCGCCTTGTAGCGCCAGATGTTGCGGGGTCCGGCCTCGATCTCCTCGCGGGTCACGGCCGGGAAGTCATAGGCCACCTCCAGTGGCCCGAAACACTCCGGACAGGCGTAGTGCGGACCGAGGTCGATCTGGTTGCCGCACTCCCGGCACGACAGCGCCGACGCGTTGCCGAAAGCACCCTCGCGCAGACCCTTCGTCTCCGTTGTCACAGCGCTCATGAGAAACCTCCTCCTCATCTTCCCCGTCGCGTCCCTCGCGCTCGGGCCGGAATTAGCACCTTTTCCACGACCCGCCCACAGGTGGGAGGAGGCTCGTGGCGGTTGCCGGGACTTCACTGGGCCGTTCCCTCAGTCCCTCTCGATGAGCAGTTGCGATCGTACGGCAGGTATCCGGTGCCCAACACACCCGGGTTCCATTCCGTGGACCAACTGTCCGCTATGTGGACAATTCAGCGCGCGCGAAGACGGCGCAGCATCCGGGCATCGTCGAAGCCCACCGCCCGGGCCGCCGATTCCATCGTGCTCCCGGCGGCGAGCAGGTGGTCGGCACGCTCACGGCGTAGCGCCTGCTGGTAGCGGAGCGGGGTGAGACCGGTCGCGCGTACGAAGGCGCGGGTGAGGGTGCGCTCGCTGACACCCGCACCCTCGGCCAGGCCGGTGAGCGGGAGCGGCTCGGCGAACCGGGCGTCGATGACGTCCTGCACATGGTGGACGGTGTCGTCGAGATGGTTCCGGTGGCGCAGCAGGACGCTCTCCTGCGGCTGGTCGCCGTTACGGCGCGCGTAGACGACCATGTCGCGGGCCACCCGAGCCGCCAGTGCGGGCCCGTGGCGCATCGCCAGCAGGTGCAGGCTCAGGTCGATGCCGCTGGCGATGCCGGCCGACGTCACGATCCGGTCATCGCTGGTGAAGAGTACGTCACGCACCACCCGGGCCTTCGGGTAGCGCCTGGCCAGGGCGTCCTGCAGATCGTGGTGGGTGGTGCAGAGCCGGCCGTCGAGGAGACCGGCCTGGCCCAGGGCGTCGGCGCCGGCGCAGACGCTCGCCACCTCGCCCCCGGACGCATGATGGGCACGCAGGCGCTCGGCGGTCTCGGGGGTGAGCCGCGGACCGGCGACGAGGTCGTACGCCGCCTTCCAGCCCGGCACGAGGAGCAGGTCGCCGGGGTCGAGATCGGGCCACTCTCCACGGGCCGCCAGCGGCAGCCCCTGGGCCGAGAGCACCTCCCCCGGCCCGGCGCCCGCGACGTAGGTGAGGTCGTAGGGATGGCCCAGGTTGCCCGCGGCGTGGAACGCCTGTGCCGGCCCGGCGAGGTCGAGAAGATGTACGCCGGGCAGCAGCACGAACACGACGGCGCTCATGCCGCCACACCCGTTGAGGAGAAGAAAGGATACGGGCGTGACGGCATGATGAACACATTGTTCGCTCGCTGACGCTCGTTCACGCCGCAGATGCTGCCACAGCCTCCAGGTCCGCGATCGTCGCGATCTCGGCGAACCGGCCGCTGAGCACGAGTTTCGTACGCTCCACGATCTCCTCCGCCGACAGCCCGCCCAGCGGCTCGGTGGAGACGGCGTCGGCGACATAGGTCACCCGGTAGCCGAGGTCGGAGCCGATCCGGGCGGTGGTCTCGACGCACTGCTCGGCGCGGATCCCGCACACCACGAGCTCGGTGACCCCGTGCTCGGTCAGGATCTGCTGCAGGTTGGTCGTGGTGAAGGCGTTGTGCGAGGTCTTGCGCACCTCGACATCGCCCGGTTGCGGGCCGCTGAGCCCGTCGAGGTAGCGCACGTGACCCGAGTCAGGGTCGAAGGCGCCGCCGCTGCCGGGCTCGGTGTGCAGCACCCAGACGACGAGGTCGCCGGTGGCGCGCGTGAGACTCACCAGCCGGTCGGCGCGCTCGGCGATGTCGGGGTGGAGGGTCTGCTCCCAGGTGTCCAGCCGGCGGAAGGACTCCTGGATGTCGATGACGAGAAGGGCTCGGTTGCTCATACCTCCAGTGTGCGAGCTGCCCGCCCGATGCACGAGGCATCAAGCGGGCAGCATCCGGAACGATCCGGTCAGGCAGCAGCCACCGAGTTCTGCGTGGTGGCACCTCCCTGGGCGGGAGCCAGGGCGCCGCGTACGACATCCCTGACATCGCTCACCAGGTTGATCTTCAGCGCCTGCTTCACGTCGTCGGGCACCTCGTCCAGGTCGGGCTCGTTGCGCTGCGGCACGAAGACCTCGGTCAGACCGGCCCGCTGAGCGGCGAGCAGCTTCTGCTTGAGGCCACCGATGGGCAGCACCCGGCCGGAGAGCGAGACCTCACCGGTCATGCCGACCTCGCTGCGCACCGGACGACCGGTCGCGAGTGAGGTGAGCGCGGTGACCATGGTGATGCCGGCGCTCGGGCCGTCCTTGGGAACCGCACCCGCGGGCACGTGGACGTGGAGCGAGCGGTCGAGCACGGCCGGGTCGACACCGAGCTCAGCGGCGTGCGAGCGGACGAAGGAGAGCGCGATCTGCGCGGACTCCTTCATCACCTCGCCGAGCTGGCCGGTGATGTTCAACCCGGTCTGCCCGTCCGCCGCCGACGCCTCGATGAACAGCACGTCCCCACCGAGCCCGGTGACGGCCAGTCCGGTGGCGACCCCCGGGACCGACGTACGCTCCGCCGACTCCGGCGTGAACCGCGGCCGGCCGACGAGGTCCTTGAGGTTGTCGAGGTCGACCCCGACGTGCTCCGTCCCGGTCGCCAGCCGCGTCGCCGCCTTGCGCAGCGCCTTGGCGAGGAGCCGCTCGAGCTGGCGTACGCCGGCCTCGCGGGTGTAGTTCGCAGCCAGCTCACGCAGGGCGTCGTCGGAAACCGTGACCTCCGCAGGCGTCACCGCGGCCCGCTCGAGCTGCCGGGGCAGCAGGAAGTCGCGGGCGATGGCGACCTTGTCGTCCTCGGTGTAGCCGTCGATGGTGACCAGCTCCATCCGGTCCAGCAGCGCGCCGGGGATCTGGTCGACGACGTTGGCCGTGGCGATGAACAGGACGTCGGAGAGGTCCAGGTCGAGCTCGAGATAGTGGTCGCGGAAGGTGTGGTTCTGCGCCGGGTCGAGCACCTCGAGCAGCGCCGCGGCAGGGTCACCGCGGTAGTCGGAGCCGACCTTGTCGACCTCGTCGAGGAGCACGACCGGGTTCATCGAGCCGGCCTCCTTGATGGCCCGCACGATCCGGCCCGGCAGCGCGCCGACGTAGGTGCGCCGGTGACCGCGGATCTCGGCCTCGTCGCGGACGCCGCCCAGCGCGACCCGGACGAACTTGCGTCCGAGCGAGCGCGCGACCGACTCACCGAGGGAGGTCTTGCCGACTCCTGGCGGGCCGGCGAGCAGCACCACAGCGCCCGAGCCACGGCCGCCGATGACCTGCAGGCCACGCTCGGCGCGACGGGCCCTGACCGCCAGGTACTCGACGATCCGGTCCTTGACCTCCTCCAGGCCGTGGTGGTCGGCGTCGAGCACCTCGCGGGCGGCGGTGACGTCGGTGGAGTCCTCCGTGACCACACCCCAGGGCAGCTCCAGCACGGTGTCGAGCCAGGTGCGGATCCACGCGGTCTCGGGGTTCTGCTCGGAACCACGCTCGAGCTTGTCGACCTCGCGCAGCGCGGCCTCGCGTACGGCCTCGGGGAGGTCGGCGGCCTCGACGCGGGCCCGGTAGTCGTCGGAGCCCTCGGGCTCGCCCTCGCCGAGCTCCTTGCGGATCGCGGCGAGCTGCTGGCGCAGCAGGAACTCCCGCTGCGTCTTCTCCATGCCCTCGCGTACGTCCTCGGCGATCTTGTCGCTGACCTCGGACTCGGCGATGTAGTCCTTGGCCCAGGCGATCACCTTCTCGAGCCGCTCGGTGACGTCCGGCGTCTCCAGCAGCTCGCGCTTGGCCTCGTCGTCGAGGTAGGGCGCGTAGCCGGCCGTGTCGGCGATCTCCGACGGCTCGGTCAGCCGGTTGACCTGGTCGATGACCGGCCAGGCCTCGCGTCGCTGCAGCACCGCGACGACGAGCCGCTTGTACTCCTCGGCCAGCTCGGTCGCGTGCTCCGTGGTGGTCTCGGTGGCGGGCTCGACCTCGACCCACAGCGCCGCACCGGGCCCGGTCACGCCGGAGCCGATCTTCGCGCGGCCGATGGCCCTCAGCACCGCCGCGGGCTCACCACCCCGGAAACGGCCGACGCGCTCAATCGTGGCGACAGCGCCGTACGTCGCGTACCGGTCCCCCAGCCGCGGCGCCACCAGCAGCCGGCTCTCCGAGCCGGCCCGGGCGGCGTCGATCGCAGCCTGCGCGGCCTCGTCGAGCTCGATGGGCACGACCATCCCCGGCAGGACCACGGCGTCCGAGACGAACAGCACAGGAAGCTTGTCCATGCGGACCCTCCTAGAAAAGTTGAGTGATACTGGCTCAACTTCTCAGAGCATCCGGATGTTCCCTCCGGTTATCCTGTTCGCTGTCAGCGGACGGCGCCAGCTGTAACACGCTGTTACACCGACTATCCGGTCGTCCCAATAGGGCGAGTAGTCCTACGAACGACGTGTTACACCGCCGCTCACACCGCCACCGCATCAATCGTCAGCCGCCGCAGCAGCTCCAGCACCCCCTCCGGCCCGGCGACCTCGAGGTCGGCCAGCCCGGCGAGCGGGCCACGGTCGGGCCCGGCGTGGGAGTAGACGAGGAGGGTCGGCGACCCGGTGGTCTTTCCCCAGGCCCTGACGGCCTCGAACGCCTCGATGTCGCCCAGGTCGTCGCCGCCGAAGAGGATCGCGCCGGGCGAGACCTCCGCGATCAGCGTCTCGATCGCAAGACCCTTGTGCATCCCGGGGGCGCGCACCTCGATGACCTGCTTACCGGGCTCGATCATCAGTCCGTGCTCGGCGGCCAGCTCGGTCAGCGGCGGGAGCAGACGAGCGGCGAGATCGTCGGGGTCGGGGAACCGGCGGGTGTGGACACCGACGGCGAGGCCCTTCTCCTCGATGTAGGCCTCGCCGGCGCCGTACGCCTCGAGCACCGCCGGGAGGGCGGCCTCGAAGGCGGCCAGGCCCTCGGGCGGCGGCGGGCCCACGACGACGCGGTCCGAGCCGCTCCAGCGCTGGTTGCCGTACTGACCGAAGACATACAGCTCCTTGCCCAGCTCCGCGAGCGCGTCGGCGATCGCCGCCAGCCCGCCGAGCTCGACGACCTGCCCCGCCGGGCGGCCGGTGACGATGGCGACCGCCTTCACCCGGGCCGCGAGTGCGACCAGGGCCGAGGCCGCGTCAGGATGGATCCGAGCCGCAGCCGGGTCCTCGACGATCGGCGAGAGCGTCCCGTCGAAGTCGAGACCGACGAGGGTCTCGGCGGCAGCAGCCGCGACCGCGGCGTACTTCTGCTCTCCTGCAGTGCCATCAGGCTGGGGTTCGGCCATGCCTCAACTGTGACACGGCAACCACTTCGGAGCGGACCGGGAGGCATGGCCGTGCGACAGATCACACGCCGTCGAGAACGCCCGGAAGCCCTCAGAGAGCCCCGGTCAGGATCACCGTCAGCCGGTCGCCCTTCATCGAGCCTTCGACCGACAGATGGGTGCGTTTGATGCCGAGGTCATCGGCCAGCTGCTGGCCCTCGCGCTTCATCTCGCTCGGGTAGTAGACGGTGTTCTCCGGGACGGAACCCATCCAGTTGTCCTCACCGACGACGTTCCAGCCGACCGTGGTCGCCTTCGCCGCGACGTCGCCGGCAAGGCCGACGACGTTGGACTGGTTGTAGACCTCGACGCTGACCTTGGCCCGGTCGACGGGCGAGGGCACGGCCTTCGCCGGCTTCTTCTCCTCGGCCTTGGCCGCCTTCGGTGATGCGGACACGGAGGCCGAGGGAGTGCCACCGGCCTGGGCGATCTTCTCGTCCCGGCCGTCTCCGTCACCACCGGTGAACCAGAAGACGAGCACGGCGACGACGACGGCCACCACACTCAGCGCGATGACAGGTGTGGGGAGCGCGACGCCACGCTCACCCTTCGAAGGACGTACGCAGCCGGTCATTCAGACCTCGAAGCCCAACCGTCTCGCCGAGCGCTGACGCTGTCGGGCCGCGCGGAGCCTTCGCAGGCGGCGTACCAGCAGCGGGTCGGCCTCGAGGGCCTCCGGCTTGTCGATCAGCGCGTTGAGGACCTGGTAGTAACGGGTGGCGGACATGTTGAACGCCTCACGCACGGCAGCCTCCTTGGCTCCGGCGTACTTCCACCACTGGCGCTCGAAGTCGAGGATCTGCTTGTCGCGCTCGCTGAGGCTCGCGGGGTCCTCACCTGGGCCTGTGACCTGCACGTTGACAGCGCTCATTCCTCGTCCCCCGGTGTCGTCTGCATCTGCCCACAGACTAACGCGCCGAACTACACGGCTGTGGTTCACCCTGCGGCGTGTTACTCGACAGGTATTCCGGCCGAGCCCGGAAAATCGCGAGTGGAACGACTGGGCACCGAACCCGGATCCGGTCCGTTACAGTCGGAGATGTGCAGGCTGACCTGGTAATCGTGGCCAATCGGCTCCCCGTCGATCGAGTGGAGATGCCGGACGGCACGAAGGCGTGGCGACGCTCCCCAGGAGGCCTGGTCAGTGCCCTCGAACCGGTCCTGCGGGCCAACGACGGCGTGTGGATCGGCTGGCCCGGCGGCACCGACGAGGACCTCGAGCCGTTCGAGGACGACGGGCTCCATCTGCTGCCGATGACGATGAGCGCCCAGGACATCGAGGAGCACTACGAGGGCTTCTCCAACGGCACCCTGTGGCCGCTCTACCACGACGTCGTGGCCAAGCCTGAGTTTCACCGGGAGTGGTGGGACGGCTACCAGCGCGTCAACAAGCGGTTCGCCGAGAAGTGCGCCGAGGTCGCTGCCAAGGGCGCGACCGTGTGGGTGCAGGACTACCAGCTCCAGCTGGTCCCGCAGATGCTGCGCGAGCTCCGCCCCGACCTGCGCATCGGCTTCTACCTGCACATCCCGTTCCCGCCGGCCGAGCTCTTCCAGCAGGTCCCCTGGCGGCGCCAGCTCCTCGAGGGCCTGCTCGGGGCCGACCTGGTCGGCTTCCAGCTTCCGCAGGCGGCCCAGAACTTCGTCCGGCTGGTGCGTCAGCGCGTCGGCCACAAGACCCACCGTGACCTGGTCTATCTCCCCGACGGACGCACCGTGCACGCGGCCGCCTTCCCGATCTCGATCGACTTCATCGGCTTCGACGAGATGGCTCACGACGAGAGCGTCAACCAGCGTGCCAAGGAGATCCGCCAGCAGCTCGGCGACCCGAAGAAGATCATGCTCGGCGTCGACCGGCTCGACTACACCAAGGGCATCTACGCCCGGCTGCGCGCCTTCGGCGAGATGATCCGCGACACCGAGCTCGACGTGGAGGACGTGATCTTCGTCCAGGTCGCGGTGCCCTCCCGCGAGCGGGTCGAGCAGTACCGCAAGCTCCGCGACGACATCGACCGCCTCGTCGGCCGGCTCAACGGCGACCTCGGCCGCATCGGCCGTCCCGCGATCTCCTACCTGCACACCTCGCTCCCCCGCGCCGAGATGGCCGCGCTCTACCGCGCCGCCGACATCATGGTCGTCACCCCCTACCGCGACGGCATGAACCTGGTCGCCAAGGAGTACGTCGCCTGCCGCTACGAGGACGACGGCGCCCTCGTGCTCTCCGAGTTCGCCGGCGCGGCCGAGGAGCTGCGCCAGGCCTGGCTCGTGAACCCCTACGACATCAACGGGATGAAGGCCGCGCTGCTCGAGGCCTACGAGGCCGAGCCGAAGGAGCTCACCCGCCGGATGAGGGCGATGCGCAAGCAGGTCGCCTCCAAGGACGTACGTCACTGGGCCGACACCTTCCTCGAGGAGCTCGCCGCGGTGCAGGGCAGCCACAACAAGAGCGTCCTTCCGCCCAACAGCCATTAGCCCCTGGCAGGTGGCTAGAGTCGAGACGTGACCACCAACTCTGACCCGATCAGGTGGGGAATTCTCGGCACCGGCCGGATCGCCCACTCCCTAGCCACCGACCTGATGCTCGTGCCCGACGGCCAACTCGTGGCCGTGGGCTCGCGGAGCAAGGAGTCCGCGGAGACGTTCGCGAAGGAGTACGCCGCCAACAGC
This sequence comes from Nocardioides sp. NPDC051685, assembly GCF_044453405.1. NCBI lineage: Bacteria > Bacillati > Actinomycetota > Actinomycetes > Propionibacteriales > Nocardioidaceae > Nocardioides > Nocardioides sp. NPDC051685. The sequence continues at coordinate 300,338 of NZ_JBITCR010000001.1, forward strand.
CCGGTCCGCGCGCACGGCTCCTATGAGGAGCTGGCCGCCGACGAGGACGTCGACGTCGTCTACATCGCCTCCCCCCACTCCCACCACCTCGAGCACGCCACCCTCGTGCTCGAGGCCGGCAAGCACGTGCTGTGCGAGAAGGCGCTGACGCTCAACGCCGCCGACTCGCAGACCATGGTCGACCTGGCCACCTCCAAGAAGCTGTTCCTCATGGAGGCCATGTGGATGGCGACCAACCCGATCATCCGGCGCCTCGTCGCCGACGTGAGGTCGGGCCGTTTCGGGGTCCCCCGTCACGTACACGCCGAGCTCGGTTTCGTCGCCGACCCCGAGCAGCACCAGCGCCTCCTCGACCCCGCCCTCGGCGCCAGCGCGCTGCTCGACATGGGCATCTACCCGCTCACCTTCGCCCACCTGCTCTTCGGCGAGGCCCGCTCGCTGACGGCTCAGGCCAACCTCGGGGAGGGTGCCGACGGCGGCACGTTCGACCTCGACCTGGTGATGACCGGGAAGTACGCCGGCAACGAGCTCTCGACGATGGTCTCCTCGGTCACCTCCTACTCCTCCCGCGCGGCCGCCATCGCGACCGACCAGGGCCGGATCGAGCTGACCGACTTCCACCACCCGTCCTCGGCGGTCTTCAAGCCCGCCAACGGGGACGAGCCCGTCGAGATCGTCGGCGACGAGCCCGTCATCGGCGCCGGCTACGGCAACGAGATCGCTGAGGTCCAGCGCTGCCTGCGCGAGGGTCTCCTGGAGTCCCCGCTGGTGCCGCACAGCCAGACCCTCAGCCTGATGCGCCAGATGGACATGATCCGCGAGTCCATCGGCGCCCGCTACGCCACCGAGTCCTGACGAGGCGCTCAGGCGGTGGTCGGCTTCTCGTTGAACGTGCGGTGCGGGCGCACGACGTCGAGGAGCTGGCCGGTCACCTCGGGGCCGAGAGCACCCCAGTGGTCCTTGTAGCCGTAGACGCCGGCGAGGGTGCGTGACTCGTAGTCACCGTTCATGACCTCGATGTCGTGCGGCGTGATCAGGCCGGGGTGGGCGACACCGACAGCGGCGGAGACCTTCATCAGCTCCCTGCGCAGGGTCCTGAGATAGCTGGCGCAGCGATCGCCCTTGTCCATCGGGTCGAGACCACCGGAGAGCCACTTGTTCTGGGTCGCGACGCCGGTCGGGCAGGTGTCCTCGTGGCACTTCTGCGCCTGGATGCAGCCGATCGACATCATCGCCTCGCGGCCGACGTTGACCATGTCGGCACCGAGCGCGAAGGCGACGGCGGCGTTCTCAGGCAGGCCGAGCTTGGCCGACCCGATGAAGGTGATGGAGTCGGTCAGACCGAGCTCGGCGAAGGTGCCGTAGACCCGCGAGAAGCCGATCCGGTAGGGCATCGCGACCGCGTCGGAGAAGATCAGCGGCGCCGCACCGGTGCCGCCCTCGCTGCCGTCGACGGTGATGAAATCGACGCCCCGCTCCCCCGACCGCATCGTGCCGGCAAGCTCCTGCCAGAACTCCATCTCGCCGACCGCCGACTTGATGCCGACCGGCAATCCGGTCTCGGCGGCGATCATCTCGACGAAGTCGAGCATCGAGTCGACGTCGCGGAAGGCCGAGTGCCGCGAGGGGGACGCACAGTCCTTGCCGACCTCGATGCCCCGGATCGCGGCGATCTCCGGGCTCACCTTGGCGGCCGGCGGCAGTCCGCCGAGCCCCGGCTTCGCACCCTGGGAGAGCTTGATCTCGATCGCCTTGACCGGCGCGGTCGCGACCCGCTCCTTCAACCGGTCGATCGAGAAGGTGCCGTCGGCGTTCCGGCACCCGAAGTACGCCGTGCCGATCTGCAGCACCAGATCCGCACCACCCTCGAGGTGGTAGGGCGAGATACCGCCCTCGCCGCTGTTGTGCATCGCTCCGGCCCGCTTGGCACCCAGGTTGAGCGCCTTGATCGCCGGCCCGGACAACGACCCGAACGACATCGCCGAGATGTTGACGACCGACTCCGGCCGGAACGCCTTCGCACGCCCGCGCGGACCCCCGAGCACCTTCGCCGACGGGAGCTCGGCGGTCGGGTCGTGGTCGTCGGGCAGGGCGTCGGCGAACGTACGGTGCTTGATGTGGATGTGGCCCTGCGCATGCTCGATGTCGTTGTCGGTGCCGAAGCCGAAGTAGTTGTTCTGTCCCTTGGCCGAGGCGTAGACCCAACGTCGCTGGTCGCGGCTGAAGGGTCGCTCCTCGTCGTTGTCGGCGACGATGTACTGCCGCAGCTCCGGTCCGATCTTCTCCATCAGGTAGCGCGCGTGCCCGATCACCGGGAAGTTCCGCAGGATCGCGTGCTTGCGCTGGGTCAGGTCGCGCGCGGCGACCACGCCGGCGGCGACCGCCGCTCCCCCGAGGAGGGTCGTCATCTTCATGTACGTCTTCCTACCGGCCCGCCACGGCGTTGTAAACGTCCGTGGCGGTGTCGGCAGGCGTCGCTCAGGCGAACTCGGGGAGGACCTGAGACTCGAAGAGCTCGATCGAGGAGCGGTCGTAGGCGGCGTCGCCGAAGTAGGTGATGGCGTACGTCATCCCCAGCTCCTCCATCGCCTTCAGCTTCTCCACGATCTGCTCGGGCGTGCCGGTCAGCCCCTGGCTGCCGCTGCGGCGGGCGTGCTCCGCGCCGGCGGCCTCCCCGAGCGACTTGGTGAGGTGGTCGGCGTACCAGTCGATCCTGTCCTGGACGTCCTTCTCGGTCTCGCCGATGAAGACGTTGTAGTTGGCGGAGCGGGTGATCTCGGCGAAGTCGCGGCCGAGGTTCTCGCAGTGCGCCGCCAGGATGTCGGACTTGGCCGTGAACGTCTCCGGGTCGCCGGCGAAGTTGGTGTAGTCGGCGTACTGAGCGGCGATCTTCAGAGTCACCTTCTCGCCACCGCCCGCGATCCACAGCGGGATCCCGGAGCGACCCTTCTGGATCGGCAGCGGCTGACAGATGGCGCCGTCGACCTGGTAGTACTTCCCGTCGAGGGAGGAGACGCCCGTGGTCCAGGCCTGCTGGAAGATCTGCACGCCCTCGCGGAGCATCCCGAGCCGGTCGCGTGCCTCGGGGAAGCCGTAGCCGTAGGCCCGCCACTCGTGCTCGTACCAGCCCGCGCCGATGCCCATCTCGATCCGGCCGCCGCTGACGTGGTCGGCGGTCGCGGCGACCTTCGCCAGATAGGCGGGGTTGCGGTAGGACATGCAGGAGCACATCTGGCCGAGGCGCACCCGCGAGGTGACCGCACCGAGGCCCGCCATCAGGGTCCAGGCCTCGTGGGTGGCCTGGTCCGAGGGCTCCGGGGTGGTGTGGAAGTGGTCGTAGACCCAGACCGACTCCCAGCTCCCGGCGTCGGCATGGAGGGCCAGGTCCTTCATCGTGTTCCACTGGTCAGCCGGGTCGATCCCGACGAGGTCAAAGCGCCATCCCTGCGGGATGAAGAGTCCGAACTTCATGCACCACAACCTATCCAGCGTCCCTGACGATGGCGAACGATATGTTGGGGGACCATGAGCGAGCGACAGCGAGCGACAACCGGCCTCATGCCGCCACTTCCGTACTCTTCGCCTTGCCCTACGGAAGTGGCGGCATGAGCGCACTGGCAGGACTCGTGGACAAGGGCCTGATGGCTGCCGACTGGGCCGAGGCGCTGGCGCCGGCCGAGCCGCAGATCGAGCAGATGGGCCGTTTCCTGCGCGACGAGCTGGCGGCCAGGCGCCCCTATCTCCCCGACGGCGACCGGATCTTCAACGCCTTCCGGCGCCCGCTGCGGGACGTACGCGTCCTGATCGTCGGCCAGGATCCCTACCCGACCATCGGGCACCCGATCGGGCTCAGCTTCGCGGTCGAGAAGGACGTACGTCCGCTGCCGGCGTCGCTGAAGAACATCTATGCCGAGCTGACCACCGACCTCGACCTGAAGATGCCCGAGCACGGCGACCTCTCGACGTGGGCCGACCGCGGGGTGATGCTGCTCAACACCTCGCTGACGGTGCGGCCCGGCGCGCCCGCCTCACACTCGAAGAAGGGCTGGGAGGAGGTCACCGGGCGGGCGATCGACGTCCTCGGCCGCCGCGGCGGACCGCTGGTCGCCATCCTGTGGGGCCGGCACGCGCAGAACCTCGAGCCGAGGCTCAACGGGGTGCCCGCGATCAAGTCCGTCCACCCCTCGCCGCTCTCCGCACGCCGCGGGTTCTTCGGGTCCCGGCCGTTCTCCCGCGCCAACGCCCTCCTGGTCGAACAGGGCGGTTCTCCGGTCGACTGGTCCCTTCCCGATTAGGATCGGCGCCATCGGCCCATCGACGCGGTGAACGGGGGTCACGTGGGCGAGAACTTCACCGGACCGACGCTGTCGGTGTCACGCCGGCTCAAGATCGCCGGCACCATCGTCGTGGTCCTGCTGGCCGCCTGGGCGGCCCTGCTCGGCGGCAGAGTCCTGCTGGACCGCGCCGGTCCCCCGGAATACCCCGCTGCCGGCGTACGCGACTGGGCGACCTTCGCCGACCACCTCGTCCTGGGCACCGCCGCTGATGACCGGCTCGATGTCACCACCGTCCTGTGGAGCCGGCAGGGAGCCCACCCGATCGGCCGCCGGATCTCGATCGACGCCGACCTGACCGACGGCGAGGCGTACGCGGTGCCGGTGGCCTGGCTCGAGGACGGCGGCGGACGCTGGGTCGCGCTGGCGTCCGACGCGGTGCTCCCTCTCGACGGCGGGCGGATCACCGGGGGCGGTGGCACCTGGGCGGCCGACCACACCGGGGAGTCTCCCCGGGCACTCGCGACCGAGCTCTACGAGACCGGGCCTCACCCCGCCGCTGTCCCCTACCTCTACGGGAGCCTCGAGCAACGACTCGCCGCTGTGGAGCGGTAGGTAGGATTTCGGGCGTGAGCCAGGATTCCCCCACGTCGGCCAAACGCGCCAACTGGCTTCGGGCCGGCGTTTGGTCGCTCGGTTTCGTCGCCCTGCTGTGGGTGCTCGAGGCCACCGACTACATCAGCGGCCACCAGCTCGACTCGCTGGGCATCACCCCGCGCACCGACGCCGGGCTCCTCGGCATCGTGTTCGCTCCGGTGCTCCACTTCGGCTGGGCCCACCTCTACGGCAACACCCTGTTTGCACTCGTCCTGAGCTTCTTGGTGCTCGCCTCCGGATTCGGCCGCGGGATCGCAGCGACGCTGATCATCTGGATCGTCGGTGGCGTCGGCGTCTGGCTGATGTCGCCGCCGGGCAGCATCACCGCCGGCACCTCGATGCTGATCTTCGGCTGGCTGGTCTACCTCATCCTGCGTGGGCTGTTCAACCACCGCGTCGGCGAGATCGTGATCGGCGTGCTCATCTTCCTGGCCTGGGGCAGCCTGCTCCTCGGCGTACTCCCCGGGCAGACCGGTGTCTCGTGGCAGGGCCACCTCTTCGGAGCGATCGGTGGTGCGCTGGCGGCCTGGCTGCTCAACGACCCGCCCAAGAAGCAGGCCTCGAAGAAGGCCCAGAAGAAGGCCGCCTGAGCCGACTGTTGGAGACTGGTTCCATGCAGATCCTCTCCATCCAGTCGCACGTGGCCTTCGGCTACGTCGGCAACTCGGCGGCCGTCTTCCCGATCCAGCGCCTCGGTCACGAGGTCTGGCCGGTGCTCACGGTCAACTTCTCCAACCACACCGGCTACGGCGAGTGGCGCGGTCCGGTCGTGGCCGCCGACCAGGTCGCCGAGGTCATCGAGGGGATCTCCGAGCGCGACGGTCTCGCCACCGTCTCCGCCGTGCTGTCCGGCTACCAGGGCGACCCGGCGGTCGGCGCGATCGTCCTGGATTCCGTACGCCGCGTGAAGGCGCTCAACCCGCGGGCCCTCTACTGCTGCGACCCGGTGATGGGCGACGTCGGGCGCGGGATGTTCGTCCGCGAGGGCATCCCGGAGTTCATGCGCGACGAGGTCGTGCCCGCCGCCGACGTCATCACGCCCAACCACTTCGAGCTCAACTTCCTCGCCGGCGTCGAGTCGACCGACACCCTGCAGGAGGTGCTCGCCGCCGTCGACATCGTCCGCGAGTCCGGCCCGTCGAACGTGCTCGTGACCTCGGTGATCACCAAGGACCCCACCCACATCGACCTGGTCGCGGTCTCCGACGAGGGTGCCTGGTCGGTCACCACTCCGCTGCTCCCGATCTCCCCCAACGGCGGCGGCGACGTCACCGCCGCGGTCTACCTCTCCCACCTGCTCTCGACCGGCTCCACCCCGGCCGCGCTGGGCCGCACCGCGAACACCCTCTTCGCCATCCTCGACCGGACGCTGAAGTCGGGCCGCCGCGAGCTCGAGCTCGTCGCCTCCCAGGACGACATCGCCAACCCGCCGACGACGTACGAGGTCACTCAGCTCCGCTGATCAGTAGGACTTGCCGTCGGCGTATCTCTGCCGTCGCCATGCCCTGCCGCTCCCCCGGTTCTTGGCCTTGTACGTCGGGAGCTGACTGTCGCAGTTCGGGCAGACCAGCCTCAGGTTCTCGCGCTTGTTATTGCTGGCATCGCCGTCGATGTGGTCCAGCACGAAGGCGAGTTCGAGACCGTTCCACTCGGACGGGATCGCGCAGACCGCACAGAGGCCGCCCTGCTGCTGGAGGACGTAGTCGCGGATGTAATGGCGGCGTTTGCTCTGCGCTTTCCCGATCCCGGTGGAGAGCCACTCCTCGACCATGCGCTTCTGCTTCACCTGCATCTGACAGGCGTTGCTGCAGTAGATCTTCTGGTGGCGCTCGGTCAGCTCCCGATCGCATCCCAAGCATCGGCTCATGGCAATGACTGTATGGCCGACCACCGACAGTTCCTGGAGCCGGTGACAGGAGTCGAACCCGCGACATTTCGCTTACAAGGCGAACGCTCTACCAACTGAGCTACACCGGCATGCCGTACGTCTCCGCGACGGCGGGACAATCGTAGCCAGTCGTCCACCGATGTGCGCAGCCGACGCGGCTAACGAGCGGGATCGAGCGGGACGTACTCGTGGGCGGTGAGGACTCCGTTGGTCTCCAGCTCGACGGACTGGATGCCCACGGGCTGCCCGTCGGCGTAGGTGATCAGGCTGACCTCGGCGGTGCGGCGGATCTTCCCCATCGCGAAGGCGTACGCCGCGCCGCCGGTGGTGCCGTTGGTGTAGGTCCAGCCGATGTTGCCGTTCTCACCGGTGACCTCGCCCGGGCCCAGGTGCACGTGACGGTGGCCGCCGACGACGAGGGTCGCGCAGCCGCGGCGCAGGGTCTCGCGGCCGAGGGACGGGTCGTGGACGAGGAGGGTCGCGACCGGCTTCCCGTCCTCCATCGACGCGCAGGCGATGTCGGCCAGCTTCGAACCGGCCTCCTCGAAGCTGACGCTCTTCTCGTCGATCCAGTTGCCGAGGCCGCTGGTGCGCGGGTCGGGAACCCCGAGGAGCGCCGAGCCGCCAGGCCCCTCGACGACCTCGCCGTCGAGCATGGTCCAGCCCTTGTCGGCCAGGTATCTGCCGACCGTCGGCCCGTGGTCGTGGTTGCCGGTGACCGCCCACTTGTCCAGGCCGTCGCTGGCGTCGGTGAGGGAGTCGAGGGAGAAGGTCTCCCAGTCGGACCCCGTCGAGGTGTCGTCGCCGGCGTCGAGGATGCCGGTCGCGCCACCCTCGTCGGCGATCGCGCGGACGACCGAGTCCATACCGACGTTGTCGTGACGATCCGAGACCAAGGCCACCACGGTCTCGTCCTCGGCCGGCTCCCGCAGCGCCAGGTCCGGCACCTTGGCGACCACCTTCTCGTAGAAGGTGCGGCTGGAGTTGTAGGTGTCGACCGCGCTGGCCACGAGCCGGCGGGTCTGGATGGCATAGGCGTCGCCGCGTACCTCCACATCGGCCAGCTCGTCGGGCACGGGGATCTCCGGGCCGAGGAAGCGGGCCAACGGGGTCCAGTCGCCGGCGACCGGCTCACGCTCCTTGCCCGCGGCGGGCGCTCCGGACGCGCCCCAGGGCTGCCAGACCGCGGCCGCGAGCACCGCCGCCGTGACCGCACCGATGCCCGCGGTGGTGAGACCGTGCCGCGTGCGCGCCGCTTCGGCCACGCGTCGACGCAGGTCGGCGCGGCGTTGGGCGCCGGGCAGCCACCACAGCAGGACTCCCCCGGCGACGATCGCCAAGGAGACCGCGGCACCGCGGATCACGGCCGCGACGAGCATCGAGTCGACCTGCTCCACCACGACGGCGCGCTGGCCGTCGGGCGCCGAGCCGAGGACGGCGTAGCGCTCGAAGAGCTCGTCCATCGACCTCAGCTCGGTCTTCCCGAGGGTGACGTCGACACCGATCGGACCCCCGACGTCCAGACGTACGTCGGGCAGCACCGGTCCGGTGTGGATGATCGCCTTCCCCGACAGCGTCGGACGCAGGACCGAGTCGTGGCCGGCCAGGACCACCTGGCGTTCGCTGGACAGGAAGAGCCACGCGCTCGACCCGACGGTGAGCGCGAGCCACAGCACTCCTAGCCCCGCCCAGACGGCGAGGCCACGAAGCAGAGTCCGGCGAGAAGTCAGCGGCGCGCCTCCGCGACCGCGTAGAGCACGACCGACGCAGCGACGCCGGCGTTGAGGGACTCGACGGAGTTGGCCATCGGGATCGACACTATCTGGTCGCAGGTCTCCTGGACCAAGCGCGACAGGCCGTCGCCCTCGGCACCGACGACGATCACCAGCGGACCGTCGGCGAGGCCGTCGGGGGCGCCCAGCTCGGGCAGCGTGATGTCGCCCTCCATGTCGAGCCCGACGACCATGCAGCCGGCGTCCTGGTAGGCCTTCAGCTGCCGGGTCAGGTTGACCGTCTGAGCGACCGGGATCCGGGCCGCGGCACCGGCGGAGGTCTTCCAGGCGGCGGCGGTCATGCCGGCGGCACGCCGCTCCGGGATCACCACACCGTGAGCACCGAAGGCGGCGGCGGAGCGGACGATCGCGCCGAGGTTGCGCGGGTCGGTGACCTGGTCGAGCGCCACGATCAGCGCCTTCTCCCCGGTCTCGGCGGCGCGGTCGATCAGGTCGTCGGCGTGCGCGTACTCGTAGGCGGGGATCCGCGCGGCCAGGCCCTGGTGGCCGTTGAAGCCGGTCAGCCGGTCGAGCTCGACCTTGGTCACCTCGAGCAGCGAGATGCCCTTCTCGGAGGCGAGCATGAACGCCTCGCGCAGCCGCCCGTCACGCTCGGCACCCTCGGCGACGTAGATCCCGTTGACCGGTACGTCCTCGCGCAGTGCCTCGACCACGGAGTTGCGGCCGATGATCCACTCGGCGTCGCCGGCGGCGCGCTTGCGCGGGCCCTTGTGGGCCCGCTGCTCGGCGGCCTGGGCCGCCTTGTGGGCCTTGTGGTAGGGCCGGTCCTTCGCCTTCGGCGTCGGGCCCTTGCCCTCGAGCCCACGACGCCGGTTGCCGCCCGAGCCCGTCGTGGCGCCCTTCTTGCGTCCCTTCGCGATCGCTCCGCGACGCTGGGAGTTGCCTGCCATCAGTTAACGCTCCATTTCGGACCCTCAGGGGTGTCCTCGATCTCGATCCCGGCGTCCTTGAGCCGGTCTCGCAAGGCATCGGCGCGGGCCCAGTCCTTGGCGGCGCGCGCCTCGGCGCGCTCGTCCAGGACCCCGCGGACCAGCACGTCCAGCGCACCGGTCAGCTTCTCGTCCTCACCGCTCGCCGGGCCCCACGACGGGTCGGCGGGGTCCAGGCCGAGGATGTCCAGCATCGCGCGGACGCTCGCGGCGACCCCGCGCAGCGCCGGGCTGTCACCGTCGGCGAGCAGCTTGTTGCCCTCGCGCACGACCTCGTGCAGCGCCGCCACCGCGGCCGGGGTGCCGAGGTCGTCGTCCATCGCGTTGACGAAGTCGGCGCACGCGACACCATCGGAAGGAATCTCACCGATGGCCGACGCGGCGCGCTCCAGGAAGCCTTCGATCCGCTGGAACCCGGCGGCCGCCTCGTCGAGCGCCTCGAAGGAGAACTCGACGTGGGACCGGTAGTGGGCCGCGACCAGGTAGTAGCGCAGCTCGATGCCGCGTACCTTCTTCAGGACCTCCGGGATGACCAGCGAGTTGCCCAGCGACTTCGACATCTTCTCGCCGGAGGTGGTGATCCAGGCGTTGTGCAGCCAGTAGTTCGCGAAGGGCCGGCCGGCGGCGCGGGACTGCGCCTGCTCGTTCTCGTGGTGCGGGAAGCGCAGGTCGATGCCACCGCCGTGGAAGTCGAAGGCGGGACCGAGGTATTTCCCGGCCATCGCCGAGCACTCGATGTGCCATCCGGGACGTCCCAGCCCCCAGGGCGAGGGCCACGAGGCGGTCTCCGGCTCGGAGACCTTCCGCCCCTTCCACAGCGCGAAGTCGCGCGGGTCGCGCTTGCCCCGCGGGTCGGCGTCGGCGGCGGCCTCCATGTCGTCGACCTTCTGCCCGGACAGCTCGCCGTAGGAGGGCCAGGAGCGCACGTCGAAGTAGACGTCGGCCGAGCCGTCCTCGGCGGCGTACGCGTGCCCCTTGGCGATCAGCTCCTCGATCAGCGCGATGATCTCGGGGATGTGACCGGTGGCCAGCGGCTCGTAGGTCGGCCGGGCGACGTTGAGCGAGGCGTAGGCGGCGTCGAGCTCGCGGTGCATGGTGTAGCCGAGGTTGTACCAGGGGCGTCCCTGCTCGGCGGACTTCGCCAGGATCTTGTCGTCGATGTCGGTCACGTTGCGGATGAACGTGGTCTCATAGCCCGACGCCCGCAGCCACCGCTGCAGCACGTCGAAGTTCACCCCGCTGCGCACATGCCCGACATGCGGCTCGCTCTGCACGGTCAGGCCACAGACATAGAGCGACGCCTTGCCGGGCTGCAAGGGGGTGAAGTCACGTACTTCACGGGTCGCCGAGTCGTAGAGCCTGAGTGCCATGCCCCAAGTCTAGGGACGTACGCGTGTTCCCTACCTATCGCGACGCACGATGAGCGAGCGCCAGCGAGCGAACGACGGGTATTTCATCGGGCCATGTCGGTATCCTCGCGCTTGCGCTACCGGCGTGGCGCGATGAGAGCGGTTGCGACGGCGGCGACGCCCTCGCCGCGGCCGGTGAGCCCGAGGCCGTCGGAGGTCGTCGCGGTCACCGTGACCGGCGCGCCCGCCGCCGCGGAGAGCGCCTGGTTCGCCTCGTCCCGCCGCGGACCGATCTTGGGCCGGTTGCCGATCACCTGGACCGCGACGTTCCCGATCTCGAAACCGGCCTCACGGACCCTCCGCGCCGCCTCGGCCAGCAGAACCACCCCGGCCGCGCCGGCCCACTCGGGCTCGGAGGTGCCGAAGTTGGACCCCAGGTCGCCGAGCCCCGCGGCGGAGAAGAGCGCGTCGCAGCAGGCGTGGGCGGCCACGTCCCCGTCGGAGTGCCCGGCCAGACCCTGCGGCTCGTCGGGAAAGGCGAGGCCGGCCACATGCATCGGGACACCGTCGGCAAGGCTGTGTACGTCGGTCCCGATGCCGACCAGAGGAAGCTGCACGCCCGCAGTCTCCCAGATCCCGGCCGACCCGATGCCGTCAGGCCACCTTGCGGTGCCCGACGTGGATGAGCCCGTCGACCACCCGGACCTCATAGGCCGGAATGGTCACGTGCGGGTCGTCCAGGCACTGCCCCGTACGCAGGTCGAACCCGTGCCGGTGAGCCGGTGAGGCCACGAACGGCACCCCGTCGCGGACCCCGACGATCCCTTTGGCGATCACCGACGCCTTGGCGAAGGGATCGTGGTTGCCCAGGGCGTAGACGGCGTTGTCGGGCATCCGGAAGATGGCGATGGCCTGCCCATGGACCAGTGCCGTGGCGCCGCGCTTCACCTCGAGCGCGTCGACCGGGCAGACGGACTGCCAGTCTCCCTGATCGTCCCGCTGCATCGCCGCACTCATGCCGGCGCCTCCGTAGAAGAGGGCCACGAGTACGGACCCGCCGGTCTGAGGCCTGTGGTCGCTCGCTGGCGCTCGCTCATGACGTCGCCGGCCCGAGCCGCTTCGTCGACATTCGTCGGGTCCTCCCTTCGGTGGATTTTGAACGCTATGGGGCGTCGTGGTCACCTCCTGTTTCGCTCTGTTACGGGTGCGTAAACACCATCGCCCGGCCCATCGACCGGCACCTCCCGCCCGGGCGGATAGCCTCCTGGTGTGCCCGCCGCTCTCGTACTCCTGGCCGCCGGATCCGGCACCCGTGTCGGGGCCGCCACCAACAAGGTGCTGCTCCCCCTCGACGGCTCCGACGATCCGGCCTCCTCCGCCCTCGGCCTCTCCCTCCGGGCCGCCCTCGAGGTGGCCGATGTGGCCCGCATCGTCCTGGTCGTACGCAGCGGCGACGAGGAGGCGGTCGCGGCCGTCGCGCAGCCTCTTCTCGGCGAGCGTGAGGTCGCGATGGTCGCCGGTGGCGACACCCGCCACGCCTCCGAGCAGACCGCGCTCGGTGTGCTCCGGGCCGACATCGAGGCCGGCGGGATCGACGTGGTCGCGATCCACGACACCGCCAGGCCGCTGGCCGCTCCCGAGCTCTTCGCCGCGGTCATCGGCGTCGCCCGCGAGCACGGCGGTGCCATCCCCGCCGCGCCGCTCACCCACCTCTCGACGCGCGACCTGCAGCCGGTGCCCGGCGCGCTCGTCGGCGTACAGACCCCGCAGGCGTTCCGGGCCGCCGACCTGCTGTCCGCCTATGCGCAGGCCGCGGCCGACGGCTTCGACGGCACCGACACCGGCGCGACGCTGGAGCGCTACGCGTCCGGCGTACGCATCGTCGCGGTCCCCAGCACGCCGCTGAACCTCAAGGTGACCTTCGCCGACGACCTCGGCGCGGTCACGGCGCTGCTCACCTGATCGCGCCGGCCGAGAGCGCTTCGAGCAGGCGTACGTCCTCCGGCGATGCCACCCGGCGACCGACCGACGGCGCCTCGACCGAGACGACGGGGAACCGCCGGGCCAGCGCACCCGCGATGTCGGCGAAGTCGCCGGAGGGCCACGCGTCCAGGGCGGCGACGACGGCCGGGGGCAGGACGATCGGCGAGGCGACCGAGACCAGCGTGGACCGGTCGACGGTCGCGCCCAGCACCGGCACCCCGTCCTCGAGGGCGAGGTTCTTGACCGTGTCCGTGACCGGGCGTACGCCGACCACGACCGCCTCGCGGGCGAGCGCGGTCGAGACGCAGTGGGCGATGAAGGCCGGCGGGGTCATCGGGCACAGCGCGTCGTGCAGGACCAGGGGCTCCTCGGCGGCGACGATCCCTCCCCAGGAGGTGGTGAAGTCGACCGGCGTCACTCCGGACTCCCCCAGGGACCAGGTGGCCGCGGCGACCAGCGCCTCACCGTGGATCAGCGCGAACGGCAGCGATCCTCGGCCCTCGTCGGCGACGATCCCGAGAGCCGGCGGAACCTCGGCGGACTCGTCGATCTCGTCGTAGTCGGCGTAGGGGTCCTCCATGGGAGTCACCGTATCCGCCCCAGAACGCGAAACAGGCCCCGGGATGACCCGGAGCCTGTAACGCAGACCGAAACCAGCTTCAGCTGGCCAGCACCTCGTCGAGGAGGACTTCAGCCTTGTCTTCGTTGGTGTGCTCGCACAGCGCGAGCTCCGAGACGAGGATCTGGCGTGCCTTGGCGAGCATGCGCTTCTCCCCGGCGGAGAGGCCACGGTCACGCTCACGACGCCACAGGTCACGCACGACCTCTGCGACCTTCATGACATCGCCACTGTGCAGCTTCTCCAGATTTGCCTTGTAACGACGCGACCAGTTGGTCGGCTCTTCGACGTGCTCCGCACGAAGCACCTCGAAGACTCGATCAAGCCCGTCCTTGTCTACGACATCTCGAACTCCGACGAGCTCGAGGTTGTTGGCCGGAACACGCACCACGAGGTCCTGCTGAGCGATGATGCGGAGGACCAGATACTGCCGCTCCTCGCCCTTGATGGTGCGCATCTCGATGTCTTCGATGACGGCCGCGCCATGGTTCGGGTATACGACGGTCTCGCCGACGGTGAAAGTCATATTTTTAGGTACCCCTTCCTAGGGCTCTAAGTCTACCACGGATCTTAGAATTCGGATTCCACGTTTGCGCAGGTCAGGGGCTCAATCTGGGGTTGACAGATCGACAAGTTGTGTGGTTCCGCGCGCGCAGGCCGGTGAAGAGTGGCAGCATGGCTGATTTCGAAACGGGGCCGAAATCTCGTCGTAGCCAGCCTGTTGTCCTGCGCGGCTCGGCCGAGTGCCCGATACTGCCGCCATGGCGAATGCATCGCAGAGCGCCCCCAAGACCATCTTCACCGTGTCGTCGCACGCCCAGGATCAGGACCAGCAAGAGACGCAGCCCAGCGTGTCGGCCGTTCCTGATGCCTCGGCGGGCAGAGAGAGCGTCATGGACAAGATCGGTAACTGGGCCCCGTTCCTCCTCATCCGCTCCGCCCACCCCCGGCAGGCGGTGCTGACCGCCATCGGCCTCTCGGTGGCCGGCGTGCTCGCCGGGCTGACGACACGAGAGGTCACGCTGATCGCGGTCACCGTGCTCGTCGGCCAGGCCGTCCTCGGCTGGCACAACGACCTCGTCGACCAGGTCGTCGACCGTCGTCACGAGCGCGAGGGCAAGCCGATCTCCGACGGCCGCCTCGAACCGGGCGGCGTCTGGTTCGTGCTGTGCTGCGGCGTACTGCTGGTCATTCCGCTCTCGGTCACCTCGGGCACCGTCGCGGGGCTGTTCTACCTGGGCTCGCTGGTGATCGGGATGCTCGCCAACGTACTACTGCGCAGGGGCCTCTTCTCCTGGGTCCTGTGGGCGGCCGCCTTCGCCTGCTACCCCGGATATCTCTCGTACGCCGGCTGGGCCGGTGAGTCCGCGGGCGGACCGCCCCACTGGGCGATGGTCGCGCTCGCCGCGGCGCTCGGTGTCGGCGTGCACTTCCTGACCGCGCTGTGGGGCCTGGTCGCGGACAACCAGGACAGCTGGACGTACCTGCCGCTCAAGGCCGGACTCAAGCTGGGAGCCGGCAAGCTCCTCCTCGTCACGCTGGTCTACATCGGCGTGGTGGTCGGCGCGATGTTGTACGCCGGCAGCGTCGTCGGACTGCGTGCGTGACCGGCGCCTGACCTGCGAGCCTGACCCTTTTCCGAGATCGCCGGATCGGGCGGATAGAGTGTCGCGCGTGACGACCAAGGTTATGCAGAAGAGGCTCGCAATGGTGGGCGCCCTCGTGGCCCTCGGTGTGCCCGCGCTGAGCGCCTGCAACAGCTTCGACTACGCGACCGACCGGCCCAACGAGATCAGCCACGGCGGCTCGACGCTCGACGGCGCCATCCGGATCAACGCGGCTCGTATCGTGACCGCGCAGGAAGGCTCCGGCGTCCTGGTCGGCACCTTCTCGCTCGACCCGGCGATCAACCCGGCGGTCCACGGCAAGGCGCTGCCGTCGGTCACCTCGATCGCCACGGCGGCCGACGCCGAGGAGACGGTCACGCCGGAGTCGTTCACCCCGATCGAGCTGCCCACCGCCGGCATCATCAACCTGGCCGACCCGGCCAACGGTGGCATCGCGGTCACCGGTGACTTCAAGCCGGGCGACAGCATCCCGATGACCTTCACCTTCTCCGAGGGCGAGGAGAAGACGATCTCCGTCCCGGTGGTCACCCAGTGTGGTCCGTACGCCGAGGTCGTCGCCGCCGTCGACGAGACCGCGAAGCCGGGCAAGAAGGGCAAGAACGTCGAGACCCAGGAGTCCGAGGGCGCCACCGGCGAGGAGGCCTCGACGCTTCCGGCCGACACCGAGTCCGAGGGAGCCACCGAGGACGAGGCGCACGCCGAGTCCGCGGGCTCGATCAGCGAGGACCCCTACTCCTGCGAGTTCCCCACGGCCGCCCTGCCCGGCGCCGAGGAAGCCCACTGATGACCTACAAGCTCGTCCTCCTGCGCCACGGCGAGAGCGAGTGGAACGCGCTCAACCTGTCCACCGGCTGGGTCGACGTCGACCTCACCGACAAGGGCCGGGCCGAGGCGGTCAACGGCGGCAAACTGCTGGCCGAGGCCGGGATACTTCCCGACCTGGTCCACACCAGCCTGCTGCGCCGTGCGATCAACACCGCCAACATCGCCCTCGACACCGCCGATCGCCACTGGATCCCGGTGCGGCGCGACTGGCGCCTCAACGAGCGCCACTACGGCGCGCTGCAGGGCAAGAACAAGTCCGAGACGCTGAAGAAGTTCGGCGAGGAGCAGTTCCAGCTGTGGCGGCGTTCCTACGACGTCCCGCCCCCGCCGATCGAGGCCGACTCCGAGTTCTCCCAGGCCGGTGACCCGCGCTACGCCGACATCGACGTGCCCGCCACCGAGTGCCTCAAGGACGTCGTCGCCCGGATGATCCCCTACTGGGAGTCGGCGATCGTGCCCGACCTCCAGACCGGCAAGACCGTCCTGGTCACCGCCCACGGCAACAGCCTGCGCGCGCTGGTCAAGCACCTCGACAACATCTCCGACACCGAGATCGCCAAGCTCAACATCCCGACGGGCCAGCCGCTGGTCTACGAGCTCGACGAGTCGCTGAAGCCGACTGTTCCCGGCGGCACCTACCTCGACCCCGAGGCCGCGGCCGCCGCTGCCGAGGCTGTCGCCAACCAGGGCAAGCAGTAGCAACAAAATCCGCCGAGTCGGCTCGTCATGACGGGGCTGACTCGGCGGGTTTTTACGTCAGAACCAGCCGACTCGGGGCTCAGGAGTCGGCGGGGGTCTCGCCGGTCACCACGAAGACGACCCGGTTGGCCACCGTGACGGCGTGGTCGGCGATGCGCTCGTAGTAGCGACCCAGGAGGGCCACGTCGACGGCGGGCTCGACACCGTGGGTCCATTCCTGGCCCAGCAGCTCGGCGAACGACTTGCGCCGCAGCCGGTCCATCTCGTCGTCGTCGGCGACCAGGTCCTGGGCTGCGGCGACATCGCGGTCGCGCAGGATCTGGCAGGTGCGCTCGACCATCTGCTCGGCCACCTCCGCCATCCGGGCGATGGTCGGCTGAGCCAGCTCGGGGACAGCCTTGTTCGGCGTACGCAGCCGGGCGATCTTGGCGACGTGGACGGAGAGGTCGCCCATCCGCTCGAGGTCGGAGATCATCCGCAGCGCGGCGACGACGACGCGGAGGTCGCCGGCGACCGGGGACTGCAGGCCGAGCAGCTCGAGGGCGTTCTCCTCGATACGCTCGCGGGCGTCGTCGATCTCGGCATCCTTGTCGATCACCTGCTCGGCGAGGTCGTTGCGGGCCTCGAGAAGAGCGGTGGTGGCGTCCCGTACTGCCACGGACACCAGCTCGCAGACACTGGTGAGGTCGGTGAAGATGGCATCGAGATCGTCATGGAAAGCAGCGCGCATGGGCCGATCCTAGACACCCGACATGTACGGATCTTCATCGCGAGTGAACCGATGGTGAACGTTCGGCGCGGAGACGCCCAGAGGCGAAGTTTGGGTGTTTGATGGGCTTACCCTGATCGTGTGGACTCGACGACGCAGGCCTTTCTTGCTGCGCTCCTCGGCGCTGTCGTCGCCGGAGCGGCGGTACTTGCGTGGGCGATGAGCGAACGTTCGCGCCGCCGGGTTCCCGAGGTCGAGCCGCCCAAGGTGCCCTCCGAGGTCGCCGCCGTCCTCTCGGTCCTGCGCAGCAGCGCGGTCGTCGTGGACGAGGACGACACGGTGCTCAAGGCCAGCGCTCCGGCGTACGCCCTGGGTCTGGTGCGCGGCACCTCGCTGGTCTCGCCCGAGCTCTCCGAGCTCGTCCACGGCGTGCGCCGTGACGGCCAGATCCGCGAGACCGAGCTGGTGATCTCACGCGCCAACGGGGCATCACGGCACGTCACCGCGCGGGTCGCTCCGCTGGGCACGCGCCTGGCCCTCGCCCTGGTCGAGGACCGCACCCGCGAGCGCCGCGTCGAGGCCGTACGCCGCGACTTCGTCGCCAACGTCAGCCATGAGCTCAAGACGCCGGTCGGCGCGATCAGGGTCCTGGCCGATGCCGTCACCGAGGCCTCCGACGACCCCGAGGCCGTACGCCGCTTCTCCACCCGGATGATCCACGAGTCCGAGCGCCTGACCGAGCTCGTCCAGCAGATCATCGAGCTCTCCCGGCTGCAGGGTGACGAGCCGCTGGAGGCACCGGTCGCCGTCGACGTCGACAAGGTCATCGCCGCCGCAGTCGACAGCTCGACGGTCGATGCCAGCGCCAAGGGGATCAACGTGGTCAGCGCCGGCACCGCCGGACTGCACGTCTTCGGCAACGACGAGCAGGTCTCGACCGCGGTCACCAACCTGGTCTCCAACGCGGTCGCCTACTCCGATCCCGGCTCGACCGTGACCGTCTCGACCCGCGCGACCGATGGCTCCGTGGAGATCTCCGTGGTCGACCAGGGCATCGGCATCCCGTCCACGGAGATCGACCGGATCTTCGAGCGCTTCTACCGCGTCGACCCGGCTCGCCACCGCTCCACCGGTGGCACCGGGCTCGGCCTCTCGATCGTCAAGCACGTCGCTGCCACACATGGCGGCGAGGTCAAGGTCTGGTCGCAGGAGGGTCAGGGTTCCACCTTCACCCTCACCCTGCCCCAGCACCTACCAACTGCCGGGCAGTCCGGCACAAGCAAGGAGGAACGCCCGTGACCCGGGTACTCGTCGTCGAAGATGAAGCCAGCTACAGCGAGGCGCTGTCCTACATGCTCCGCAAGGAGGGCTTCGAGGTCGCCGTCGCCGAGGACGGCACCGACGCTCTGAAGGAGTTCGACCGCAACGGCGCGGACATCGTGCTGCTCGACCTGATGCTCCCCGGTCTCTCCGGCACCGAGGTGTGCCGGCAGATCCGGGCCACCTCGTCGGTCCCGGTCATCATGGTGACCGCCAAGGACGACGAGGTCGACAAGGTCGTCGGGCTCGAGCTCGGCGCCGACGACTACGTCACCAAGCCCTACTCCCCGCGCGAGCTGGTCGCCCGGATCCGCGCCGTCCTCCGGCGCGGCACCGAGCCCGACACCGCCCCCGCCACGCTCGAGGCCGGGCCCGTCCGGATGGACGTCGAGCGCCACGTCGTGACGGTGGACGGGTCCGAGCAGCGGCTTCCCCTCAAGGAGTTCGAGCTCCTCGAGATGTTCCTGCGCAACCCCGGCCGGGTGCTGACCCGCGGCCAGCTCATCGACCGAGTCTGGGGCTCCGACTACGTCGGCGACACCAAGACCCTCGACGTACACGTCAAGCGCCTCCGCGCCAAGCTCGAGCCGGACCCCTCCGAGCCCAAGTTCCTGGTCACGGTGCGAGGGCTGGGCTACAAGCTCGACCTCTGAGGGCGGGCTGGATGTTCGTCTAGGTATGCAGCCGAACCGTCGCTTCCCAAGCGGAGTTCCGCGCGGGAAGCGACGGTTTCCCTACATACCTTGCTGAGCCACCACCGGCTCCCGCGGCATCACCAGCGACATCAATGCGGCGGCAGCGCACAGCGCGCCGGCGGCGTACCAGACCAGGTCGTAGGAGCCGGTGACGTCGCGTACGACGCCACCGACCCAGGCGACCAGGCCGGCGCCGACCTGGTGGGAGGCGAGGACCCAGCCGAAGACGATCGGGGCGTCCTCGGGCCAGACCTCGCGGCACAGCGCGAGGGTGGGCGGCACGGTGGCGACCCAGTCGAGGCCGTAGAAGACGATGAAGAACACCATCGGGATGTGCACCTCGGGCGCCAGCAGCATCGGCAGGAAGATCAGCGAGATCCCGCGGAGCGAGTAGTAGACGCCGAGCAGCACCACCGGGTTGAAGCGGTCGGTGAGCCAGCCGGAGAAGATCGTCCCGGCGACGTCGAAGATCCCGATCACGGCGAGCAACGAGGCGGCCGCGACGGTGGCCATCCCGTGGTCGTGCGCGGCGGGCACGAAGTGGGTCCTGATCAGCCCGTTCGTGGTGATCCCGCAGATCGCGAAGGCGCCGGCGAGGAGCCAGAAGGCCTTCGTACGCATCGCCATCCCGAGCACGCGCACGGTCCGTAGCGCGGCGCCGGTCGCGGGCGCGGGCCGCGGCACGATCCGGGCGGCGCCGTAGGGCGCCAGGCCGACGTCGGCCGGGTAGTCGCGGAGCAGGAGCAGCACGAACGGGATCACCGCGGCGGCGACCAGGGCGATGGTGACCGAGGCGGCCCGCCAGCCGAACTCCCCGATCAGGATCGCCAGCACCGGCAGGAAGATCAGCTGCCCGGACGCGCCGCCGGCGGTCAGCAGACCGCTGACCAGGCCCTGTCGCTTGTCGAACCAGCGGGTGGTGATCGTGGCGCCGAAGGCGAGCGCCATGCAGCCGCTGCCACCACCGACCAGGACGCCCCAGCCGAGGACGAACTGCCACGACTGGCTCATCCAGACGGTGCCGAGCGAGCCGAGGGTGATCATGGTGAGCGCGACGGCCACCACCGGACGGATCCCGAAGCGGTCCATCAGGGCGGCGGCGAACGGCGCGGTCAGACCGTAGAGTGCGAGCTGCAGCGTGATCCCGGCCCCGATCGTGCCCCGCGACCAGCCGAACTCGTCGTGCAGCGGACCGACCAGGAGGCCGGGTGCCGCGGTGAAGGCGGCGGCGCCGACGATGGTCACGAAGGCGATGGCCGCCACCCACCACGCGGGGTGGATGCGCCGGCGGCGCGCGGCGGTGCGGCCGGCAGGCGGCGGGGTCGTCGTCTGGGTCATGAGGATGATCCTTCCGTGTGCGCGCCGCTCCGGACAGTGGCCTGATTGACATCTATCGATAAGATCCAGCCATGAGTGACGTACGGTTCCCTGCTCCGCACCGGGTGGCGGTCCTGATCCAGGACGGGTTCATCCCGTTCGAGATCGGCATCCCGCACCGGATCTTCGGCAAGGCCCGCGACGGCCGGGACCGGCCGCTCTACGAGGTCGTCACCTGCACCCCGGACGGGCCCGGGCCGGTGCAGTCGGACTCGGACATCGTCGTGATCGCGCCGTACGGACCCGAGGCGCTGGCGAACGCGGACACCGTGGTCATCCCGAAGTTCGGCCGCGACGACCCGACCGTGTCGGACGGTGTGCTCACGGCGCCGCTGAAGGAGGCGCTCGACATGATCCGGCCCGGCACCCGGATCATGTCGATCTGCACCGGAGCCTTCGCGCTCGCCGCCGCGGGCCTCCTCGACGGCCGCCCGGCGACGACCCACTGGGCACACACCGACGACTTCCGCGCGCTATTTCCGCAGGTCAAGATGGACCCTGACGTGCTTTTCGTCGACGACGGCGACGTCCTCACCTCCGCCGGCGTGGCCTCCGGCGTGGACCTCTGCCTGCACGTCGTACGCCGCGACCACGGCGCCGCGGTCGCCAACCGTGTCGCCCGAGCAACGGTCGTACCTCCGCACCGCGACGGCGGCCAGGCGCAGTTCATCCGGCACCACGCGCCTGCCCCGGGCGACACCGGCATCTCGGCCGCGACCGCCTGGGCCCTCGACCATCTCGACCAGCCCCTCACCCTGGAGACGATGGCGGCCCAGGTCTCGATGTCGGTGCGCACCTTCACCAGACGGTTCCGCGACGAGACCGGCGACTCCCCCGGCCGCTGGCTGCAGCGTCAGCGCATCGAGCTCGCCCGCACGCTCCTGGAGACCACCGACCTCTCGATGGATCAGGTCGCCGCGCGCTGCGGCCTCAACACCGCCCAGTCCCTCCGCCTTTACTTCCACGCCGCCCTCGGCGTCACCCCCACCGCGTACCGCCGTACCTTCCGCGGCTGACCCCCCCCCTGCCGAGGCGTCACATACGTCGGTCGAGACGTCACTCCCGTCGGCCGAGTCGGCAGCGCGGTGACGCCTCGGCCGACCTAGGTGACGCCTCGGCGGGGGCGAGATGGCGGGATGTCAAACATGGTTGGCCGTTATCCGCTCGCCTGGAAGCGTACGGATCTCTAGCCTTTTACCGTGACGACGACGATCGACCCCGCCCCCTCGACGACCACGCCGCTCTGGAAGCCGCTGGTCGCGTGCGGGATCACGCTGGTGCTGTGGGCGTCGGCGTTCGTGGGGATCCGCCATCTCGGCGACTCGGTGCCGCCGGGGAGCCTGTCGCTGGGACGCCTGGCGGTGATGGTGGCAGCGCTGGGTGTCTACCTCGCGATCAAGGGCGGGTTCCGGCTGCCGACGCGGCGGGAGTGGCCGCTGGTCGCGCTGGGCGGTGCGTCGTGGCTGGGGATCTACAACCTGGCGCTCAACGAGTCCGAGCGCCGGATCGACGCGGCCACTGCCGCGCTGATCGTCCAGGTCGGGCCGATCGTCGTGGCGCTGCTCGCCGGACTCGTGCTCAAGGAGCGGATCCACAAGTGGATCCTGATCGGCACCGGCGTCGGGTTCGCGGGTGTGGTCGTCATCGGCCGTGCCTCGGCCAACGGTGACACCGGCGACTGGATCGGCGTCGCGCTCTCGGTCGTCGCGGCGCTCACCTTCGCGGTCGGCGTCCTCACCCAGAAGAAGCTGCTGCCGACGATGAGCGCACTGCTCCTGACGTTCTGGTACGCCACGGTCGGCCTCGTCGTCTGCCTGCCGTGGTCGGCCGAGCTGGCCACCACGATCCCCGACATCAGCCTCGCCAACCTCGGCTGGATCGTCTATCTCGGCCTTTTCCCGAGCGCCCTGGCGTTCGTGACCTGGGCTTATGCACTGTCCCACTCAGATGCGGGGAAGTTCGCGCAGACCACGTTCCTGGTCCCGTTCATCACCGCGCTGATGGCCTGGCTGCTGCTCGACGAGGTGCCGCCGGCGCTGGCCTTCCTGGGTGGCGCGATGTGCATCGCGGGTGTGCTGATCACCCGCCGGCACCCACGCTGACTTCTCGGCGTCAGATTCTGACTACTCGGCGGACTCTAGCCAGCCGCGGAAGGCCTCTAGGTTTGCCGTTGACTCGCCGCGCAGTTTGCGCCACTCCCATTCCTTGCGGATCGAGGTCGCGAAGCCGAGCTCTAGGATGGTGTTGAAGGACTCGTCCGCGTACGTCAGGACCGAGCCGAGCAACCGGTCGAGCTCGTCGGCCGAGACCATCGCCAGCGGCAGCCGGCCGTCGAGGTAGATGTCGCCGAGCCGATCGATCCCGAAGGCGACGCCGTAGAGCCGCAGGTTGCGCTCGAGCAGCCAGCGGTAGACGGTCTCGAAGTTCTCGTCGGGGCGGCGGCAGACGAAGGCATGCACGCCCAGTGCGTGCTGCCCCAGGTCGAGCCGGACCGGCGTCTGCAGCTTGCGCTCCCCCGGGAGCGAGAACGAGAAGACCAGGTCGCCCGACGGCAGTGACGCCTCGTCCCAGGTCAGGTCGTTGGACTTCAGCCAGCCGCGTACGACGTCTTCACGTTCGACCTGCGCATCACTCACGCTGTCAGCTCCTCACGCATCAGCATCTTGGCCTCTTCGTAGACCTCGAGCGTATTGCGTGCGGTGAGATCCCAGGAGAAGTCCTGGGCGTGTTCGCGGGCGCCGGCGGCCAGCGCGGACCAGCGCGAGTGGGACGAGATGGCGTTGGTGAGCGCGTCGGCCCACTGCGCCGGGTCGTGCCCGTCGACCAGGAGCCCGCTGCGGCCGTGGTGGACCGCGGTCGTCAGACCGCCGACCGCGGCCGCGACGACGGGGGTGCCGCAGGCCTGGGCCTCGACGGCGACCAGACCGAACGACTCGTTGTAGGAGGGGACGGCGACGACGGAGGCGGCGGAGTACCAGAGCGCGAGCTCGTCCTGGCGCACCGGCGGGACGAACCGGACCACGTCGGATATCCCAAGCTCAGCGGCGAGATCGACCAGCCCGGTCGGGTGCTCCAGACCGGAGCCGGAGGGACCCCCGACGATCGGCACGACGAGGTTGCGGCGCAGCGACGGGTCGCGGGCGAGCATGACCGCGGCCGCCCGCAGAAGTACGTCGGGAGCCTTCAGCGGCTGGATGCGACCGGCGAAGAGGAGCACGTGAGCCCGGGCCGGGAGCCCGAGCGCGGCACGTGCCGCGGCCCGCCCGCGCGGACGGAAGACCCGCAGGTCGACCCCGGGATGCACGACGGCGACACGACCCGGCTCCGCGTCGTACATGTTGATCAGCTGTTTGGCCTCGAGGTCGGTGTTGGCGATCAGCATGTCGGCCGCGTCGACGACCTGCTCCTCGCCGATCACCCGGGCCTCGGGCTCGGGGCTGTCGCCCTCGGCGAGCGCCTCGTTCTTGACCTTGGCCATGGTGTGCATGGAGTGGACCAGCGGCACACCCCACCGGTCGCGGGAGAGGGCCCCGACCTGGCCGGAGAGCCAGTAGTGGGAGTGCACGGCATCGAAGTAGCCCGGCGGGTTGGACGCCTCGGCGCGCAGCACCTCGCGCGCGAACGTGCACAGCTGCCCGGGAAGGTCACCTTTGGCCAGCCCCTCGAACGGACCGGCGTGGACGTGGTGGACCGCCACCCCGTCGTACGCCTCGACGACCTGCGGCAGGCGCGACGAGGTCGCGCGCGTGAAGATGTCGACCGCGATGCCCTGGGTGGCCAGCCGCCGGGAGAGCTCGAGGACGTAGACGTTCATGCCGCCGGCGTCGCCGGTCCCGGGCTGGTCCAGCGGAGAGGTGTGCAGACTCACCATCGCCACGCGGTGGATCATGCCTGCCCCTTTGCTCGTCGAGTTCCAATCCAGGTTCTCAACACGTTGATGTCGCTCGTCATTCCCGACCGCGCGAACATCTTCGATCCTGGGACCCGGTGAGCAATGTCGAGCAGACGAGGAGAGAATGGCTCCATGTCCTCCAAGAACGCTGTCGTCACCGGCGCCTCGAGCGGGATCGGCGCCGCCACCGCCCGCCAGCTCGCCAAGGAGGGCTACCACGTCTTCCTCGCCGCCCGCCGGGCCGACCGGATCGAGGCGCTGGCCGCGGAGATCGGCGGCACCGCGATCGCGACCGACGTCACCTCCGACGACTCCGTCGCCGCGCTCGCCGCAGCGGTGGGCGATCGTCTCGACCTGCTGGTCAACAACGCGGGCGGCGCCTTCGGCGTGGACAAGGTCGCCGACGCCGACCTGGCCAAGTGGCAGGCGATGTTCGAGGTCAACGTGGTCGGCCTGACCCGCGTGACCAAGGCGCTGCTGCCGGCGCTGATCGCCTCCGGAGCGGGCGCGATCATCAACGTCGGCTCGATCGCCGGCCGGCGCGCCTACGAGGGCGGCGCGGGCTACAACGCGGCCAAGTTCGGCACCCGGGCGGTCACCGAGGCACTGCGCCTGGAGATCGTCGACCAGCCGGTGCGGATCATGGAGATCGCCCCGGGCATGGTCCAGACCGAGGAGTTCTCGCTCGTGCGCCTCGGCGGCGACAAGGCCGCGGCCGACGCGGTCTACCAGGGCGTCGCGGATCCGCTGGTGGCCGAGGACATCGCCGACGCGATCGTCTGGATGGCCACCCGCCCGGCTCACGTCAACATCGACGAGCTGGTCATCAAGCCGCGCGCCCAGGCCGCCCCGCACAAGGTGCACCGCGAGGGCTGACCGGCCTCTGACCCGGCCTCTGACCTGGTCTGGTCCACACCCGGAGGGGTGCCGAGGATTCAGTACGCGGCAGCCGACGGTGTCACACTCGAACAGTGCAGACGATCGGACTCATCGGCGGCATGAGCTGGGAAAGCACAGCCGCGTACTACGAGGGACTCAACAAGGGTGTCCAGGAGCGGCTCGGCGGTCTCCACTCCGCCAAGATCGTGCTGGCCTCCGTCGACCTGGCCGAGCTGACCGAGCTTCAGGACAAGGAGTCCTGGGACCAGGTCGCCGAGATCCTGGTCGCCTCCGCGAAGAGCGTGGTCGCCGGCGGCGCCGACCTGATCCTGATGTGCACCACCACCTTCCACAAGGTCTACGACGAGGTGGCGGCCGCCGTCGACGTACCCGTGCTGCACCTGGCCGACGTGCTCGCCGCGAAGGCCAAGGAGCTCGGCATCACCAAGGCCGGCTTCCTCGCCACCCGCTACACCGTGGAGAACGACTTCTTCGCGCAGCGGATCTCCGACCACGGCGTCGACGTGAACCTGCCCGACACCCTCCACGTCGAGATGCTCGACTCGATCATCTACGAGGAGCTCGTCCACCGGAACGTCCTGTCGGGCTCACGCAAGCGCGTCCTCGAGGTCGTCCACGAGCTGTGGGACGCGGGGGCCGACGGCGTCATCCTCGGTGCCTCCGAGCTCAGCCTCCTGGTGCGGCCCAGCGACGTCGACGTACCCATCCTCGACGCCATCACCGTGCACGTCGAGGCCGCGCTCAACCACGCGCTCCCCGCGTAGCCGGCTACTTCTCCAGCAGCTCGTCGGCAAGGGCGTGCAGCTCGGGGGTCAGGTCGCCCTCGTGCACGACGACGGTCCGGCCGTCGACCTCGAACTCGTAGATGTAGCGGTCGGCACCCTTGGGCTTCGACGGAGCACCAGAACCGGCGAGCAGGTGGCGCACGGTGACCACCCCGGCGACCGAGGGCGCGAGCTCGGCGACCCCCTCCTTCGTACGTCCCAGGAAACCGCCGCTGCGGCGCACCCTCACCAGGGTCGGCGCCTCACCGTCGGTGGCGGGGGCACCGGACGCCGGGGTGACCCCGACCTCGGACCAGGCGTTGGTGACCGCCTCGGCCTGCTCGCCGGCCGCCGCGATCGTGGCCGCGGCGAAGCCGGCGAAGTCGGTGTCGGTCGTGACGGTGCCGTTGGTGAGCGCCGCGTACCAGATCTTCCCGGCGCCGTCCCACGAGCTGCCGCCGATCGCCTTGGCGGCGAGGGCGAAGGCGCGGTTGGGGATGCCGGAGTTGATGTGAACGCCGCCGTTGTCGTCGGTGCCGTCGTAGATGTCGTCCATGTGGGCCGGCTGCGGGTCCTTGCCCAGCTCGGGGTCGTCGTAGGCGGTCCCGGGCTCGAGCATGTGGCGCAGCCCGACGCCCTGGACCGACTCGGTGAAGAGGCCCTGGCCGATGACCCAGTCGGCCTCCTCGGCGCTCTGGCCGAGGAGCCGCTGCTTGAGACAGGAGCCGAACACGTCCGACATCGACTCGTTGAGCGCACCGGGCTGGCCCTGGTAGACGAGGCCGGCGGTGTGCTCGGTGACCGCATGGGAGAGCTCGTGGCCGATCACGTCGACGGCCTTCGTGAAGCGCTGGAAGATCTTGCCGTCGCCGTCCCCGAAGACCAGCTGGGTGCCGTCCCAGAAAGCGTTGGCGTAGTCCCGGTCGTAGTGGACGGTCATCACGACCTCGGCGCCTTGGCCGTCGTAGGAGTCGCGGCCGTAGACCTCCTCGAACAGGGACAGCGAGCCGGTGATGCCGGTCGCGGCCTCGTCGACGCTCTCGTCACCCGACTCCGGCTCACCCGCGGCGCGAACCTTCTCACCGGGGAGGTCGGTGCCGTTGCCGGCGGTGTAGACGGTCCAGTCCCCGGCCTCGGCAGCCGTGCTGCCGGCTTCGGGGGCGGGGGCCTGGGCGAGAACCCTGGTCAGGTGCTCCGCCCGGGCGGCACGGAAACCGTCGTCCTGGGTCAGACGACCGGGGTCGAGCCGCTGCATCAGGTAGGGGGGCACGATGTGGCAGACGTGTTTCCGAGAAGTCATGGGTCCAGCCAAGCGTCATCTCCGGATGCGGGTCAAGGAGGTCGCGGCGGATAAGATCAGGCGTCCCGTCCCGCCCCAGAAATCGAGCCGCTTCGCACATGTCCGAGACCCTCAAGGCCAATCTCCGCAACGTCGCCATCGTTGCGCACGTCGACCACGGCAAGACCACGCTGGTCGACGCCATGCTGAAGCAGGCCGGTGCCTTCTCCGAGCACGCCATGGAGTCGGTCGAGGACCGCGTCATGGACTCCGGCGACCTGGAGCGCGAGAAGGGCATCACCATCCTCGCGAAGAACACCGCCATCCACTACACCGGGCCGTCCGCGCCCGAGGGGATGACGATCAACATCATCGACACCCCCGGCCACGCCGACTTCGGTGGTGAGGTCGAGCGCGGCCTGTCGATGGTCGACGGCATCGTGCTGCTGGTGGACGCCTCCGAGGGCCCGCTCCCGCAGACCCGGTTCGTGCTGCGCAAGGCGCTCAACGCCGACATGCCGGTCGTGCTGGTGGTCAACAAGGTCGACCGTCCCGACGCCCGCATCGAGGAGGTCGTCGACGAGACGTACGAGCTCTTTATGGACCTGCTCGACGACTCCCACAGCCAGGACGCGCTCGACTTCCCGGTGATCTACGCCTCCGGCAAGGCCGGCGTGGCGAGCCTCGAGCAGCCGGAGAACGGCACCCTGCCCGACTCCAAGGACCTCGAGCCGCTCTTCTCCACGATCCTGGACACGATCCCCGCCCCGACCTACGTGGCCGGTGCGCCGCTGCAGGCCCACGTCACCAACCTCGACGCCTCCCCGTTCCTGGGCCGCCTCGCGCTGGTCCGCATCCACCAGGGCAACCTGAAGAAGGGCCAGACCGTGGCCTGGATGCAGCGCAGCGGCGAGACCAAGAACGTACGCATCACCGAGCTGCTCATCACCGACGGCCTCGAGCGCAAGCCCGGCGAGGAGGCCGGCCCCGGCGACATCGTCGCCGTCGCGGGCATCCCCGAGATCATGATCGGTGAGACGCTGGCCGACCCGGAGAACCCGGTCGCGCTGCCGCTGATCCACGTCGACGACCCGGCCATCTCGATGACCATCGGCACCAACACCTCCCCGCTGGTGGGCAAGGTGAAGGGCGCCAAGGTGACCGCGCGCATGGTCAAGGACCGCCTCGACCAGGAGCTGATCGGCAACGTGTCGCTGCGCGTGCTGCCGACCGACCGTCCCGACGCCTGGGAGGTGCAGGGCCGCGGTGAGCTGGCGCTGGCGATCCTGGTCGAGCAGATGCGTCGCGAGGGCTACGAGCTGACCGTCGGCAAGCCGCAGGTGGTCACCCGCGAGGTCGACGGCAAGCTCCACGAGCCGTTCGAGCGCCTCACCATCGACGCCCCCGAGGAGTTCCTCGGCACGATCACCGAGCTGCTCGCCAACCGCAAGGGCCGCATGGAGGGCATGACCAACCACGGCACCGGCTGGGTCCGGATGGAGTTCGTCGTCCCCTCCCGTGGCCTGATCGGCTTCCGCACCGACTTCCTCACCGAGACCCGCGGCACCGGCATCGCCCACCACATCTCCGAGGGCTACTTCCCGTGGGCCGGCGAGATCCGTTCGCGCAACAACGGCTCCCTGGTCGCCGACCGCGCCGGTGCTGCCTCGGCCTACGCGATGACCTCGCTCCAGGAGCGCGGCGTCCTCTTCGTCGAGCCCACCACCGAGGTCTACGAGGGCATGATCGTCGGCGAGAACTCCCGCCAGGACGACATGGACGTCAACATCACCAAGGAGAAGCAGCAGACCAACATCCGGTCCGCCACCTCCGACAACTTCGAGAAGCTGATCCCGCCGAAGAAGCTCTCCCTCGAGCAGTGCCTGGAGTTCTGCCGCGAGGACGAGTGCGTCGAGATCACCCCGGACCAGATCCGCATCCGCAAGGTCATCCTCGACCAGAACGAGCGGGCCAAGATTGCCAGCCGGGCCCGTAAGGCCAACAAGTAGGTCCGACACCTCTCGTACGACGGCCGCCGCCCCCTCCGGGTCGGCGGCCGTTTCGTTGTGATCTGTCCTGCGACACTTCCACCATGATGCGTACGCATGTGGAGGCCGAGTGACCCTCACGACCACGGCCGCGCTCGTCGGCGCGGCGTACGAGGCAGGCCGCGGTGTCGCCGCCTTCAACGCGATCAACCTGGAGACCGTCGAGGCGATCGCGGCCGGGGCCGAGACCGCGAACGTGCCGGTCATCGTGCAGATCAGCGAGAACGCGGTGCGCTACCACGGCGGCCTGGCCCCGCTGGCACAGGCCGCGATCGCGGTCGCTTCGAACGCCGCGATGCCGATCTCGCTCCACCTGGACCACGCGACCGACGAGCGCCTGGTCGGGATCGCGGTCGACCTCGGCTTCTCCTCGGTGATGTACGACGCCTCCCAGCTGGCCTACGAGGAGAACCTGACCCGCACCGCCGCCGTCGCCCGCCGCTGCCACGACCGCGGCGCCCACGTCGAGGCCGAGCTCGGCGAGGTCGGCGGCAAGGCGGGCGTCCACGCACCCGGCGTACGCACCGACCCGGACGAGGCGGCCGCGTTCGTCGCCGCCACCGGCGTCGACGCCCTCGCCGTCGCGGTCGGCTCGAGCCACAAGATGACCACCCGCGACGCGGCCCTGGACGAGACGCTGATCGCGGAGCTCCGGCGCACGGTCCCGGTGCCCCTCGTCCTCCACGGCTCCTCCGGCGTGAGCGACGAAGGCCTTAGGTCGGCCATCGCCGCCGGCATGACCAAGATCAACATCGCCACCCAGCTCAACAAGGCCTTCACCGCCGCGGTCCGCGAGACCCTCGCCGCCGACCCTTCCCTGGTCGACCAGCGCCGCTATCTCGGTGCGGGCCGAGACGCCATGGCCGCCGAGGCCGCACGCCTGCTGACGGTGATTTCCACCCGCTAGAAGTGGAAGCGCTCCCACAATTCGAGTACGAGCTGTCCACGCCTCTTGACACGCCATTGTGAACAGCCTCACACTCTCCCCATGCCCCGAGAGTGGAAGCGCTCTCACTCCCCACATCGACGTGCAGGAGCACCCGTGTTCAAGATCTCCACCACCGTGCGCCGTGGCCTCGCCACCAGCGCCGTAGTCGCCCTGACCGCGGGCCTGGTCGCGGCCTGCGGCACCGACTCCGAGGAGTCGGCCGATCTCGGCAAGAACGACACCCTGACCATCACCACCTTCAGCGAGTTCGGCTACGACGACCAGATCAAGAAGTGGAACGCCGACCCCGAGCGTCCCTTCAAGATCAAGCAGACCAAGATCGCCGAGTGGGACACCTGGAAGGAGTCGATGACCAAGGCCCTCCAGGCCGGCACCGAGCTCCCCGACGTGATCGCGGTCGAGGGTGACGCCATGGCGGCGCTGCTTGCCGAGGGCGCCAACGAGCAGTTCGCCGACATCTCCGACCCCGAGCTCGACGGCCGCTGGGTCGAATATGCCTACAAGGCCGGCCAGACCACCGACGGCAAGCAGATCGGCTACCCGACCGACATCGGCCCCGAGGCGATGTGCTACCGCGCCGACCTCTTCGAGAAGGCCGGGCTCCCGAGCGACCCCGCCGGTGCCGCAGCCCTCTTCAAGGACTGGGACACCTACTACAAGACCGGCGAGCAGTTCACCAAGAAGCTCCCGAAGACGAAGTGGTACGACGCCTCCGGCTCGGTCGCGCAGGCCATGCTCAACCAGGTCGAGTTCCCGTTCCAGACCGAGGACCAGAAGGTCAACGTCGAGAACGACGAGCTGAAGGCGGTCTACGACACGGTCGCGAAGTACTCCCCGACCCTGTCCACCAAGGTCGTCCAGTGGGGCGAGGACTGGCAGGCGAACTTCACCAACGACGGATTCGCGACGATGCCGTGCCCGGGCTGGATGTTCGCCAACATCAAGTCCTCGGCACCGGACGTGAAGGGCTGGGCGATCGCTGACGCCTTCCCGGGTGGCGGCGGCAACTGGGGCGGTTCGTTCCTCGCGGTCCCGGCCAGCGGCGAGCACACCAAGGAGGCCCAGGAGGTCGCCAACTACCTGACCAACGCCGAGTCGCAGGTCTCCGCATCCAAGGCTGCCGGCAACTTCCCGGGCAACCTCGAGGCGCAGAAGACCCTCCAGGCCGAGAACGCCGAAGACCCCTACTTCGGCAACGCCAAGACCACCGAGATCCTGACCAACCGCGCCGCCGCGGTCACGCCGGGCGTCCCGTTCAAGGGTGACAAGTACTCCGACGTACTCGGCCTCTTCCAGACCGCGATCCAGCGTGTCGACGAGGGTGAGGACCCCGAGAAGTCCTGGCAGACCTTCGTCGGGGCCGTGGACAACCTCTGATCTGACGATGCTCAACAAATCTCCCCTGGCGAGCCGCTCGTCGCAGGGCCCCTCGGCCCTGCGGCAGCGGCTCGGCCGCTGGGACGTGAAGTACGCGCCGTACCTCTTCGTCGCGCCGTTCTTCATCGTCTTCGCGGCGATCGGCCTCTACCCGCTGCTCTACACGGGCTACCTGTCCTTCTTCTCCTGGCCGCGATTCGGCGGCGCCGTCGGTGACCCGGTCGGCTGGGCGAACTACGTCCACGTCATCACCGACCCGGTCTTCCGCAAGTCCCTGGTCAACACGGTCGCGATCTTCCTGCTCTCCTCGGTGCCGCAGGTGATCGTCGCGACGATCATCGCGGCGCTCCTCGACACCAACCTGCGTGGACGCTCCTGGTGGCGGATGTCGGTCCTGCTGCCGTACGTCGTCGCCCCCGCCGCGGCCGCGCTCATCTGGAGCGCGATCTTCGCCGACAAGTCCGGGCTCGCCAACCAGCTGCTCGGCGTGATCGGGATCGACCCGATCGGCTGGCACACCGACCGCTTCGCCAGCTGGACGGCGATCGCGACGATGGTCAACTGGCGCTGGACCGGCTACAACACGCTGATCCTCCTGGCGGCGATGCAGGCGGTCTCCCGCGACCTCTACGAGTCCGCCTCCCTCGACGGGGCCAGCAGCGCACGCCAGTTCTGGAACATCACGGTGCCCTCGATCCGCCCGACGATGATCTTCGTGATCGTCACCTCGACGATGGGCGGTCTGCAGATCTTCACCGAGCCGCGGCTCTTCGACACCAACCTGCAGCACCAGGGCGGAGCGAACTACCAGTTCCAGACCCTGACGATGTACGTCTTCAACACCGCCAACAGCGCGACCGACCCCTATCCCCGGGCGGCCGCCGCGGCCTGGCTGCTGTTCCTGCTCATTGTCGGGATCGCCCTGCTCAACTTCATGGTCACCCGCGCGATCCAGAACAGAGGTGCCCGATGAGCGAGCGTCAGCGAGCGAGCATGGGATCTTTCATCGGGCCGCGTCCGTACTCTGGCGCTTGCGCTACGGAGGTGGCCCGATGAGCGGCAAGATGCACAGCATCAACAAGCCGGGCTTCCTGGTCTACGCGCTGCTCGCCGCGTTCGTCCTGGGCTCGGTCTTCCCCCTCTACTGGTCGTACGTCATGGGCACGGTCACCAAGGAGAGGACCCTCCAGTCGCCGCCCCCGCTGGTGCCGGGCGGTCACTTCATCGACAACGCCAAGCGGGTCTTCGACCAGATCGACTTCTGGTCTGCGCTGCTCAACTCGGTCATCGTCTCGAGCCTCGGGGCGCTGTCGGTGGTGGCCTTCTCGACGCTGGCGGGCTACGCGTTCGCGAAGCTCCGGTTCAAGGGGTCCAACATGCTGATGGCGTTCATCGTCATGACGCTGGCGGTCCCGACCCAGCTGGCGCTGGTGCCGATGCTGAAGCAGTTCAGCAACCTCGGCCTCGACGGCACCCTCACGGCCGTCACGCTGCCGTGGCTGGTGACCGCATTCGGGGTGTTCTTCATGCGGCAGTACCTCGTCGACGCGATCCCCGACGAGCTGATCGACGCGGCCCGCGTCGACGGCTGCTCTCAGATTCGCATCGTCTGGACGGTTGCCGTCCCGGCAGCACGTCCGGCGATGGCGATCTTGGCGCTGTTCACGTTCATGAGCGTCTGGACGGACTTCATGTGGCCCCTGCTGGTGCTGCAGAACTCCGACGTAGCCACCCTCCAGACCGCGCTCGACAAGCTCAAGATCGCACCCGGACAGGGCCTGAGCGACCTCGCTCTGCTCCAGGCCGGGACCATCATGGCGACGATCCCGTTGCTGCTGTTGTTCATCGCCACCGGCCGCCATCTGGTGTCCGGCATCATGCAAGGAGCCGTCAAGGGATGACTTCCTCGACACACCCAGTCCACCCCGCACGTACGTTCCCCCAGGGCTTCCTCTGGGGCGCGGCCACCGCGTCCTACCAGATCGAAGGGGCCATCGACGAGGACGGACGTACGCCCAGCAACTGGGACACCTTCTCCAAGGTTCCGGGGGCGATCCTCAACGGCGACACCGGTGAGGTGGCCTGCGACCACTACCACCGGGTGCCCGAGGACGTCGCGCTGATGAAGCGCCTCAACCTGGCCTCGTACCGGTTCTCGACGGCGTGGCCGCGGATCCGGCCCGACGGCGGCAAGGTCAACCAGGCGGGGCTCGACTTCTACAGCCGGCTCGTGGACGAGCTGCTCGAGGCCGAGATCGCGCCGTGGATCACGCTCTACCACTGGGACCTGCCGCAGGCGCTGGAGGACCAGGGCGGCTGGACCAGCCGGGACACCGCCTACCGGTTCGTGGAGTACGCCACGACCGTCTACGACGCGCTCTCCGACCGGGTCGACAACTGGACGACCCTGAACGAGCCGTGGTGCTCGGCGTTCCTCGGCTACTCCGGTGGCCAGCACGCGCCGGGTCGCCAGGAGGGCGTGGCCGGCATCGTCGCCGCCCACCACCTCATGCTCGGGCACGGCCTCGTGGTCAACGAGCTGCGCAGCCGCGGCGCGACGCCGGAGAACGGGAAGCACCTCGGCATCACCCTCAACCCGACGGTCGTCGACCCCTACGACGCCGACCGTCCCGAGGACGTCGACATGACCCGACGGATCGACGGCCTGCACAACCGGGTCTTCTTCGAGCCGCTGTTCCGAGGCAAGTACGCCGACGACCTGGCCGCCGACACCGAGGGGCTGACCTTCCAGGGCCGGCCGTGGCAGGACTGGGTGCTCGAGGGCGACCTGGAGGTCATCTCCGCGCCGCTCGACGTGCTCGGCATCAACTTCTACTTCGGCAACGCCATCGCGGCGAAGCCGTTCGAGATCGACCCCGACCAGGTGCTGGGCAGCCGGCTCGTGCACTCCGACATGCCGCGGGGCAACCCGTACCCCGGCGCCGAGTTCGTCACCCCGCGCACCGGTCGCGCCACGACCGCCCGCGACTGGGAGATCGACCCGGTATGGCTGACCCGGCTGCTGACCCGGCTCAGCGACGAGTACGGTGCCCCGCCGATCTACATCACCGAGAACGGCGCCTATTATGACGACGTGGTCGAGGATGGGGCAGTGCACGACACCGCTCGTCTCGACTACATCGACCAGCATCTGCGCGCGACCCTCGACGCGATCGAGCAGGGTGCGGACGTCCAGGGTTACTTCGCCTGGTCCCTGCTCGACAACTTCGAGTGGAGCTACGGCTACGCACACCGGTTCGGGATCGTGCACGTGGACTTCGAGACCCAGGTACGCACCCCGAAGGACAGCGGCCTCTGGTTCGCCGATGTCGCCGCCAACAACCGGGTGCCGGCCCGCCCGTGAACATGCCCACGCTCGACGAGGTCGCCCGGCTGGCTGGTGTCAGCCGGGCGACCGCGTCGCGTGCCATCAACGGCGGCTCGCGCGTCTCGGCGAAGGCCGCCCAGGCCGTGGCCGAGGCCGTGCAGACGCTGGGCTACGTCCCCAACCCGGCCGCGCGCTCCCTGGTGACCCGTCGGACCGACACGGTCGCGATGGTCGTGCCGGAGTCTGACGAGCGCGTCTTCGCCGACCCGTTCTTCGCCCGCACCCTGCACGTGGTGACCCAGGCTCTCGCCCAGCGCGACCTGCAAGTCGTGCTGCTGATCGCCCAGCCGGGCGAGGAGGTGCAGCGGTCGCTGCGCTACCTGCGGGGCGGGCACGTCGACGGCGCGATCGTCGTCTCCCACCACCGCAACGACGCTCTCGCCGACCACCTCGCGGCCATCGGGCTGCCGGTCGCGTTCATCGGCCGGCCGTTGACGGGCGCGGACAAGGTCTTCTACACCGACCCCGACAACATCGCCGGCGCTCGCGAGGTCACCAACATCCTGATCGAGCGTGGCTGCCGCCGCATCGGCACCATCACCGGCCCGATCGACATGAGCGCCGGCACCGACCGGGCCGCCGGCTGGCGAGCCGCTCTCGACGCTGCCGGGCTGGCCACCGACGCGGTCGTCGAGGGCGACTTCACCGAGGACGGCGGCGAGGCCGCCTGCGAGATCCTGCTGCGCGACCATCCCGACATCGACGGCCTGATGGTCGCCTCCGACCTGATGGCCGCCGGCGCACTCCGTGCGCTCGGCCGGGCCGGCCGCCGCGTCCCCGACGACATCGCTGTCGTGGGCTACGACGACCTCGGCATCGCCGAGCGCACCACTCCCCCGCTCACCACGGTCAAGAACCCGATAGGAGACATGGCCAGGGAGGCCGTCCGGCTCCTCCTCGCCCAGCTCGACGGCGGCACCACCATCCCCCGGCGGGTCGTCTTCGCGCCCGAGCTGGTGCGGCGTACGTCTGCCTGATCCGGCCGACCTGACGGACGCGCAACTCAATACGCCGCCGTATCGGAGTGCGGACTCGCCCCGGGCCTTACCTTCTGCACCCTGTTAGCGTCGTTCGGCGATGCCACATCGCAATTCGACTGGCAGCGTGCCCCGCCCGAAGTCGGCTACCCGAGTCGACTTCCGCTCACCGGACCTCGAGGACGGTCAGCATCTGTGGCGGATGGCACGGGACTCTCGGGTACTCGACGTCAACACCTCGTACGCCTACCTGCTGTGGGCGCGCGACTTCGCGGCGACCTCGATCGTCGCGACCGTCGATGACGATCCAGGAGGATTCGTCATCGGTTACCGGCGCCCGGACGAGCCGGAGACCCTGATGATCTGGCAGGTCGCCGTCGACGAGCGGCACCGCGGCCAGGGTCTGGCCCGCCGGATGCTCGATGAGCTCGTCGACCGCCTCCCCGGCGACCAGGGCGTACGCCATCTGGAGACGACCATCACCGCGGACAACCGGGCCTCCATCGCCCTGTTCACCTCGTTCGCGGACGCACGCAGTGCTCCGATCGAGCGCACGCCGCTCTTCGAAGCCGCGATGTTCCCCGACGGGCACGACGCGGAGCTGCTGTTCCGCATCGGCCCGTTCTCGACCACACGCTCGCGATCGACGACACCCGGAGGTGTCATGTCCATGACGACGACCACCGAACCCGCCACCGCGATCTTCGACTCCCTGGAGTCGCAGGTCCGCAGCTACTGCCGCAGCTGGCCCGCCGTGATGACCCACTCCCAGGGCTCCACCGTCACCAGCGAGGACGGGACCGAGTTCCTGGACTTCTTCGCCGGGGCCGGCGCGCTCAACTACGGGCACAACAACCCCGCACTGCTGGATCCGCTGCTCGACTACCTGCGCGAGGGCCGCATCCTGCACTCGCTGGACATGCACACCAGCGCCAAGCGGGACTTCCTGCAGGCCTTCTCGGACCTGATCCTCGAGCCACGCAACCTCGACTACAAGGTGATGTTCCCCGGCCCGACCGGGACCAACTCCGTCGAGGCCGCGCTCAAGCTGGCCCGCAAGGCGACCGGGCGCCAGCACGTGCTGTCCTTCACCAACGCGTTCCACGGGATGACGCTCGGTTCGCTGGCAGTGACCGGCAACTCGATGAAGCGCCGGGGCGCCGGCATCCCGCTGACCAACAGCTCGAAGATCCCCTACGACGACTACTTCAACGGAGCCGTCGACGACTTCATGTGGCTGGAGCGGGTGCTCCAGGACAGCGGCTCCGGCGTCGACAAGCCGGCCGCGATCATCGTGGAGTCCGTCCAGGGCGAGGGCGGCCTCAACGCCGCCCGGCTGGAGTGGCTCAAGGCGCTCTCGGACCTGTGCCGCGAGCACGACATCATCCTCATCCTCGACGACGTGCAGGCCGGCTGCGGCCGGACCGGCACCTTCTTCAGCTTCGAGGAGGCCGGGTTCACCCCCGACATCGTCTGCCTGTCGAAGTCGATCTCCGGCTTCGGCCTGCCGATGGCGCTGACCCTGATCCGGCCCGACCTGGACCAGTTCGAGCCCGGCGAGCACAACGGCACCTTCCGCGGTCACAACCTCGCCTTCGTCACTGCTCGGGTGGCGTTGGAGACGTACTGGGCAGACGAGACCTTCCAGAAGGAGGTCCAGGCGAAGGCCACCGACCTGCGCGCGGGGCTCACGGCGATCGCCGAGCGGTACCAGGGCGCGGCCGTCCGCGGTCGCGGTCTGCTGACCGGCATCGCCTTCCCGGACGCCAGCGCCGCCGGGAAGATCGCGACGGCGGCGTACGAGCACGGCCTGCTGGTCGAGACCTCCGGCCCCGAGGACGAGGTGCTCAAGACGATGCCGCCGTTGACCATCTCCGACGAGGAGCTCGCCCGCGGTCTCGCCATCCTCGAGGAGGCCACCGCGTCCGTCCTCGGCGACGGCGTCCCGGCCTGACCTCCCCGACAACCGAAACGAGACATCATGCGCGTCACCTATTTGGAAGACCTCGACGACACCGATCGCGACGTACGCGTCGAGTCCGAGCACGGCACTTGGCGCAGCCGCCGGATCGTACTGGCCCGCGAGGGGGTCGGCTTCTCCTTCCACGAGACCACCATCCCCGCCGGGACGACGAACGAGTTCTGGTACGCCAACCACATCGAGTGCGTCTACTGCGTCGGCGGCGAGGGCGAGCTCCTCGACCGCGAGACGGGAGAGACGTACGAGATCCGGGACGGGATGTGCTACCTGCTCGACAAGCACGACAAGCACACCGTCACCGCCACCACCGACCTGCGGCTGATCTGCACCTTCAACCCGCCCGTCACCGGTCGCGAGGTGCACGACGACGACGGCGTCTACCCGCTCCTCACCGAGACCAAGGAGGTAACTGCATGACCGCTACCACCGAACACACCGAGGACGTGTACCCCACCCGCCTCGAGGAGGGCTTCGCCACGCTCCCCCGACAGGACCAGGTCGTCTGGGGCACCGCGGCCGACGGTCCCATCGACCAGGTCACGCTCGACTCCTACGACGAGCGCGGCTACCTGACCGTCCCCGACCTCATCACTCCCGAGGAGGTCGAAGAGCTCCGCGCCGAGCTGCGCCGGCTCAGCACCGACCCGGAGACCCGGGCCGACGAGCGCACCATCATCGAGCCCGCCTCGCAGGAGGTGCGCTCGATCTTCGAGGTGCACCGGACCAGCGACGTCGTCGCCCGGCTGGCGGCCGACCCGCGCGTGGTCGGGCGAGCCCGGCAGATCCTGGGCTCGGACGTCTACATCCACCAGAGCCGGATCAACTTCAAACCCGGCTTCGGCGGTGGTGACTTCTACTGGCACTCCGACTTCGAGACCTGGCACGCAGAGGACGGTCTGCCTCGGATGCGGACCGTCAGCATCTCCATCTCGATGACCGACAACCACTCCTTCAACGGGCCGCTGATGATCATGCCCGGCACGCACAGGACGTACGTCTCGTGCGGCGGTGCCACGCCTGGGGACAACTACAAGTCCTCGCTGGTGATGCAGGGCGCCGGCACTCCCGACCAGGAGACGGTCACCAAGATGGCGGACACCTACGGGATCGACGTGCTGGCCGGCGCCGCCGGCAGCGCGGTCATGTTCGACTGCAACTGCATGCACGGCTCCAACGGAAACATCACGCCGTACCCGCGCTCGAACGTCTTCCTGGTGTTCAACAGCGTGGAGAACACCGCGGTCGAGCCGTTCTCGGCCCCGAGGCCGCGGCCCACGTTCATCGGGGCGCGCGACTTCACCCCGGTGGGCTGAGCGCTCCGCGGCGCCCGAGCTGGTGCGGCGTACGTCTGCCTGGTCTTCGCCTACCCCTAGGCTGAGCCCATGACACGCACCCGCGCCTTCTCGGGCGCCCTGACCGGCGCGGCTCTGCTCGCCCTGGCCTTGACGGCCTGCGGCTCGAGCAAGGACTACGTGCAGGAGAAGACGGTCGAGCGGATCGCGACCGAGCAGCTCACCAACGCCATCGGCGTCACCCCGGAGGGCCTCGACTGCCCCGGTGACCTCGAGGGCAAGGTCGGCACGGAGATGACCTGCGTCCTCACCTCCGAGGGCGAGAAGTACGACGCGATCCTCACCGTCGACGACGTCGACGGTGGCCGGGTCCACTTCAAGATCGACGTGCCGCCCAACGCCACGGAGTGAGCCCACAGAGTCCCCAGAGCAGATAACCTGTTGAGTCGTGTCCCCTCATGCGAGGCCCTTCTTCGACCATGTCGCGCGCGTGTGCGACGGCACTCCCTACAAGGCGACCGAGACGGCGCGCGGGTTCGACGTGGAGATCGACCTGGCCGACGAGCGCTGGCACCCCCTGCTGCAGGCCGCCAAGCTGAACTGGGTCTTCACCTACCACGTCTCGATGCCGACGCGGAGCTCCTACGCGATCATCGAGGACACCCGCAGCATCGTCTGGTTCGGCGACGTGCCGCACACCCAGAAGACCGGCGTACGCCGCATCGAGGCCGATGACGAGCAGACCGACCAGGGCGTGTGGACCGTGCACGACCCCGAGGCGGTGCCCGACCAGGACCAGTACCGTTTCGACGCCGAGGAGGGGCGCACGCTGATCACCAGCGTCGCCCGGCTCTACGCGCTGCAGCAGCGCGGCACCCGGCACGAGGGGACGGGCTTCTCCGTCGCCGTCGGCCTGGTCGTGACGCTGTCGGTGATCGCGACCGTCATCGGCGTGGCGGTGATTCTCAACCTGCTCGGGACGTTCGGCGCACCCTCGTAAAGGTTTCTGTGTGATGCTGGCCCGCATGGATCCGATCCGCGAGGCGCAACGGCAGTGGATCGCGCACGGCTGGGCCGACGCCGCCGACGGGATGGCGCTGGTGACCTCGCTCGTGCGCGTGCACCAGCTGGTCATGGAACGCGTCGACGCCGCACTGCGCCCCCACGACCTCTCCTTCGCCCGCTACGAGGTGCTCCGCCTCCTCTCCTTCACCCAGGACGGCCAGCTCCCGATGGCCAAGCTCGGCTCCCGTCTCCAGGTCCACCCCGCCTCGGTGACCAGCGCCGTGGCCCGGCTGGAGAAGCAAGGATTCGTACGCCGCAGCCGCACCGCCGACGACGGCCGCGTGGTCCTCGCCGCGATCACCGACACCGGCCGCGAGGCGGTCGAGGCGGCCACGGTCTCGCTCAACAGCGAGGTCTTCGAGAAGCCGGGGATCGAGGACGTGCATGGCCTGACCGCGCTGCTCAGCCAGGTCCGCGCGGCCTCCGGGGACACGGTCGGCTGAGACGACTACGTCGCGTACTGGCGAGTATGTGATTCGCGACCTATCCTGGAAATACTTGGACGTCCAACTATTCCCTGGGAGCACCGCCCATGTCCGACCTCCACATCCCTCAGCACCACGTGCGGATCGTGACCGCGAGCAGCCTCTTCGACGGTCACGACGCCGCGATCAACATCATGCGCCGGATCTTCCAGGCGCAGGGATGCGAGGTGATCCACCTCGGCCACAACCGCTCGGTGACCGAGATCGCCGACGCCGCCGTCCAGGAGGACGCCCACTGCGTCGCGGTCTCCTCCTACCAGGGCGGCCACGTGGAGTTCTTCGAGTATCTGGTCTCCGCGCTCAAGGAGCGCGGCGCCGGCCACGTCAAGGTCGTGGGCGGGGGCGGCGGCGTGATCGTTCCCTACGAGATCGAGCGGCTGGCCAACTCCGGCGTCAAGATCTTCTCCCCCGAGGACGGCCAGCGGCTGGGGCTCCCGGGGATGATCAACACGGTCGTACGCGACATCGACCGCGACCTGTGGCCCACCTTCCCCATCACCCCCAACGGCGTGATCGCGGGCTACGGGCTCTCCATCGGACGCGCGATCACCGGTGCCGAGCAGGGCCGGCTCCCCGAGGACTTCCTGGCCCGGCTGCGCGAGGCCGACCAGGCCGTCGTGCTCGGCGTCACCGGCACCGGCGGCTCCGGCAAGTCCTCGCTGACCGACGAGCTGGTCCGGCGGCTGCGCACCGACCAGGAGGACAAGATCCGCATCGGCGTGCTCGCGATCGACCCGACCCGGCGACGCGGCGGCGGTGCGCTGCTGGGCGACCGGATCCGGATGAACTCGCTGGCCGCGATGCACGACGGCGGCTCGACCACGTTCTACCGCTCGCTGGCCACCCGCGGCGGTCACGAGGTGCCCGAGCACTTCGCTGACGTACTCGCGGTGATGAAGTCCGCGGTCGACCTCGTCATCGTCGAGACGCCCGGCATCGGCCAGGGCGACACCGGGATCAGCGACTTCGTCGACGTCTCGCTCTACGTGATGACGCCCGAGTTCGGCGCCGCGTCGCAGCTGGAGAAAATCGACATGCTCGACTTCGCCGACGTCGTGGCGATCAACAAGTTCGAACGGCGCGGGGCCGAGGACGCACTGCGCGACGTGTCCCGCCAGCTCGTCCGCAACCGGGAGGCGTTCACCTCCTCCCCCGACGACATGCCGGTGTTCGGCACCTCGGCCGCTGCCTTCGACGACGACGGCGTCACCGCGCTCTACCAGCACCTGCGCGGGCTCCTCGCCGAGGCGGGGCTCGCGGTCGGCGAGGGCGTGCTCCCCCGCGTCTCGACCCGCCACTCGACGGGTCTGCACCCGATCATCCCCGAGAAGCGGGTTCGCTACCTGGCCGAGATCGCCGAGGACGTACGCGACTACCACGCCCGCACCGTCGAGCTCATCGCCGCGGCGCGGAAGGAGCAGGCCTACGAGATCGTCGCCGCGGACCACCCCGAGCTCGAGGCTCCCGCCTCCGACCTCCCCGACGACCTGCGGACGCAGCTCTCCTCGTGGGAGGAGACCAAGGAGACGTACGCCGCCGACGAGAGCGGCCGGACCTCGCTGGCCGGCAACCACATCCCGAGGGTGGCGACGCCGCGCTACACCGACCGCGGCGAGCTGACCCGGTTCCTGCGCAACGAGAACCTGCCCGGGTTCTTCCCGTTCACAGCCGGCGTCTTCCCCTACAAGCGGGCCAACGAGGATCCGGCGCGGATGTTCGCCGGTGAGGGCGACCCGTTCCGCACCAACCGCCGCTTCAAGCTGCTCTCCGAGGGCCAGCCCGCGACCCGGCTCTCGACCGCGTTCGACTCGGTCACCCTCTACGGCCGCGACCCCGGCGAACGGCCCGACATCTACGGCAAGGTCGGCACCTCCGGTGTCTCGGTGGCGACGCTGGACGACATGAAGGCGCTCTACGACGGCTTCGACCTGCTCGCCCCGACCACCTCGGTGTCGATGACGATCAACGGGCCCGCGCCGACGATCCTGGCGTTCTTCCTCAACACCGTGATCGACCAGGCGAAGGAGCGTGGCGTCGACCCCGCGAAGGCGCTGCAGACGGTCCGCGGCACCGTGCAGGCCGACATCCTCAAGGAGGACCAGGGTCAGAACACCTGCCTGTTCTCCACCGAGTTCTCCCTGCGCTGCATGGCCGACATCCAGGAGTGGTTCATCCAGAACGGGGTGCGCAACTTCTACTCGGTCTCGATCTCGGGCTACCACATCGCCGAGGCCGGGGCGAACCCCATCTCCCAGCTCGCGTTCACCCTGACCAACGGGTTCACCTACGTGGAGTCCTACCTGGCCCGCGGCATGTCGATCGACGACTTCGCACCGAACCTGTCGTTCTTCTTCTCCAACGGGATGGACCCCGAATAC
This sequence comes from Nocardioides sp. NPDC051685, assembly GCF_044453405.1. Taxonomy (NCBI): domain Bacteria; kingdom Bacillati; phylum Actinomycetota; class Actinomycetes; order Propionibacteriales; family Nocardioidaceae; genus Nocardioides; species Nocardioides sp. NPDC051685. The sequence goes on from NZ_JBITCR010000001.1 coordinate 343,858, forward strand.
TCCGTCATCGGCCGGGTCGCGCGCCGGATCTGGGCGATCGCGATGCGCGAGCGCTACGGCGCCTCGGAGCGCTCCCAGAAGCTCAAGTACCACATCCAGACGAGCGGGCGTTCCCTGCACGCGCAGGAGATGGACTTCAACGACATCCGCACCACGCTGCAGGCGCTGATCGCGATCTACGACAACGCCCAGTCCCTGCACACCAACGCCTTCGACGAGGCCGTGACGACCCCGTCGGAGGAGTCGGTGCGCCGCGCGTTGGCGATCCAGCTGATCATCAACCGTGAGTGGGGCCTGGCGTTCAACGAGAACCCGCTCCAGGGCTCCTTCATCATCGACGAGCTCACCGACCTGGTCGAGGAGGCCGTGCTGAAGGAGTTCGACCGCATCTCCGAGCGCGGCGGCGTCCTCGGCGCCATGGAGACCGGCTACCAGCGCGGCAAGATCCAGGACGAGTCCATGCTCTACGAGCACCGCAAGCACGACGGCACCCTGCCCATCGTCGGCGTCAACACCTTCGTCCGCGACACCAACGGGACCCCCGCCGGCCCCGTCGAGCTCGCCCGTGCGACCGAGACCGAGAAGAAGTCCCAGCTCGACCGCGTCCACGCCTTCCAGGCCGCCCACTCGGCTGAGGCGGAAGCCGCGATCGTACGCCTCAAGCAGGCCGCCACCTCCGACGAGAACATCTTCGCCGCCCTCATGGACGCGGCCCGGGTCTGCTCGCTCGGGCAGGTCACCGAGGCGTTCTTCGAGGTCGGCGGGCAGTATCGGCGGAACGTCTGATGGATGTTCGTCTAGGTATGCAGCCGAACCGTCGCTCCCCTGGCGGAGTTCCGCAAGGGGAGCGACGACCGACCTGCATACCTTGATGAACATGCGCGACGACCTAGGCACCCCGTACGACGGCCCGCGACCGGCGACCCGGGTGGTCTCGCTGGTCCCGTCGCTGACCGAGGCTCTCGCCTCGGTCGCGGCGGACCGGCTGGCGGGAGCCACGGACTGGTGCACGCATCCGGCAGAGCTGGACGTGCCACGCGTGCGCGGCACCAAGAACCCCGATCTGGCCGCGATCGCGGCGCTGACACCGGACGTGGTGGTGGCCAACAAGGAGGAGAACCGAGAGCTGGACGTACGCCGCCTGCGGGAGCGGGGCATCCGGGTCTGGGTCACGGACATCGAGACGGTCCCGCAGGCGGTCGCGTCGATGGAGCAGCTCCTCGACGGTCTCGGTTGGGACCGGCCTGCCTGGCTCGCGGAGGCCCGGGAGGTGTGGTGCGGGCCGCTCCCCCCGGTCACCCGCCGGGTCGTGGTGCCGATCTGGCGCGACCCGTGGATGGTGGTCGGCTCACGGACCTTCACCGGTGACCTGCTGCGGCGGCTGGGCTGGGAGAACGTCTACGACTCCCATCCGGAGCGCTATCCCCACGTCGACCTGGCCGATCTCGACGCCGCGGGCGCCGATGCGGTGCTGCTCCCCGACGAGCCGTACGTCTTCACCGCCGAGGACGGCCCGGAGGCCTTCGCCCGGACGCCGACGGAGCTGGTCAGCGGCCGGCTGATCACCTGGTACGGGCCGAGTCTCCTCGAGGCACATCGGTGGGCAGCCGACTGATCGCCGGCACCTGAGCCAGGCCGTTGATGACGACCGAGAAGACCAGCAGCGCGAGCGCCCATCCCGGCTGACCCGCATCGAGGAGTGCCAGCGAGGCGAGCCCGAAGACGATCACCTTGGCGACCGGCCGGATCACGGGACCACCGCGAGGCGCCTTCGGCGAGGCGAACGACCACCAGACGAACATCGCCGCCAGCGGCAGCAACCAGACCAGCAGCCACCGCGGCTCGTGCTGCCAGCCCCACACGCCGAAGGCGGCCATCGCCAACAGCTCATCGACGAAAACCAGAGTCATCACGAACCAGCCGAAGACCACCACGGCGGTCATCGTAGGGGCATCGCCCCGCCTCAACCAGCGGTTAAGACAGCCAGGTCACGTGCGGCATAGCGGTGGTGCTCGGCCTCCTCGGCGAGCACCACCTTGAGGCAGCGGCGCACGGAGTAGTCGGCCTCGGGGTCGTTGCCGATCGGCTTGCGGGTGCAGAGCCGGTCGAGATCCGCATCGGTGACCCTCGAGACGAACTCGCGCATGGTGCCCATCCGGGCGAGGCGTGGCTCCAGGATCTCCTCCAACGACGGGTCGGCATCGACGGTGAGTCCGGCAACTCCGTCTGGGTCACCGCCCGGACCGAACCCGAGCGGGTGGTAGGGCGAGTCCTCCTCCAGGACCGGGTTGCCGAGCCACTTGTCGCTGGCGTGGAGCAGGTGCCGCAGGGTCTCGATGAACGACCACTCGTCGTCGACCCGCCGGCGGTGCAGCTCCTCGGGCAGCTCCCGCACCCGGGACACCGTCGCCGCCCAGGTCTCTTCGATCGCCGCCCACGCCGCACGGATCTCGTCAGCGGTCCGGGCCTCGCGGGCCAGCACCCGATTGGGCTCGGCACGGTCGAGCTCGGCCTCGACGTACGCCGTCACGTCGACGTCGTTGACCACGATCCGCCCGATCGCCCCGGCGAGATAGACCTCGGGGCCCCAGCAGTCGACGATCTTCACCCGCTCCTCGAACCAGCAGTCCCGGATCTCCAGGCCACCGACATCGCTCTGCGTGATCAGCGCGCCGCGGAAACGGTCACTGTCGACGTACGTCTTGGTCTGCTCGGAAGGCATGGGTCATCGTCCGTCACCCCGATACGCAGGTCAAACGTTTTGCCAGGGCTCTCCTCGTATCGGCTGCTCGTTCTGAGCGCGGCGCTCGTTGTCGCGGAACCGGGGTTCGTAGTGGGCGAAGAAGACCTTGCCGACGAGGTCGCGGCGACTGTGGACACCGGTCTTGTCGAAGATGCTCTTCAGGTGTTGCTGGACGGTGTGCGCCGAGAGCACCAGGTCGGCGGCGATCTGGGTGGTCGAGCTGCCTTGCAGAACGAGTCTGGTGATGTCCTTCTCGCGTTCGGTCAACCCGTAGGCGGACATCAACAGCGGGTACAGCCGTCCGGGATTGGCCGGCTCGATGATGATCGCGATGCGCGGGTCAGCGGTCGACGTCAGGCGCGCGCCGTGCAGGACGACCCAGATGCCGGTTCGCGACAGGACCCGGGACACGGCGATCTCTCCTCGGTCAGGATTCTCGGCCATGCCCAGCACCCGGCCGGCGAGGGTGAGCACCGAGGACGGCAGGCGACCGGCGTCCCAGTCGCCGTCGGGCAGCTCGGACAACCAACGCTCGACGCCCGGGGTGGCGGAGTCGACGTTCCAGCCGCGGTCGAGGATGAGCAGCCCTGGGGAGTCGGCGAAGTCCGGCTCCCGCGCCTGCCCCATCAGCAGCGCCGCCCGGGCACCTTCGGCGAGGACCGGTGCCACCGACCTGACGAAGGCCTTCTCGACCTCGGTGAACATCGCCTCCCGCGGTTCGCGATAGAGGCCCAGAGCTCCCCAGACCTCACCCGAGCGGGTGCGGAGCCTGGCGATGAGCTCCTGGTCCCCTCCCATGGCCATGTTCCGGTGCCACCGCGGGCTCGAGGATGGATCGCCGTCGGTCGCCTCGTGCAGGGTCGAGATGCCCGATGCCGAGCGCGCCACATCGGCGAGCTGGTGGACGTCGTCGGCGTAGTACTCGGCGGCGAGCCACTCGCCGGGAAACTCGGCAAGACCGAGGTGGAAGTGGCTGGTCATCAACAGCGAGCTCGGATCCAAGGTGTAGAAGCACGGCGTCCAGAAGTGCGGGACGACCCGGTGGAGGACCTCGGTGGTCTCCTGCCACAGCGACACGAGATCGCGCGGCTCCGCACAGAGCCGGGCGATCTTCTCCGCGCCCCGCTGCATCGTGTCGGCGCTCATCCACCCACCGTAGGCTCAACCGAGCGGCCCCGGAATGCCAGATTGGTGGTATATCGCGCCGTTCGGCGTCTTCTTAGCATCGTCGCAGGACGAGTGCGAGGAGCGCGCCATGACACGGACACAGACGACGACACGGCCGGCGAGGGTGCGGTTGGCCCCACCGCCACCGGCCCTGATGCGGATGGTCAATCCGCTGGTCAGGCGGGTCCTGACCGACCCTCGGCTGGGGCCACGCATCGCCCTGAAGGCGCTGCTGGAGTTCACCGGCCGGCGCAGCGGCAGGAAGCTCCGGGTGCCGGTGTGCCTGCACACGATCAACGGCGTCCCGACGGTGTTCACCGAGCGGCCGTGGCGGTTCAACTTCACGGATCCGGCACCGGTGACCGTGACCCAGCGGGGCCGCGTACGGCACGGCCGAGCCGTCCTCCTGCAGACCACGCCGCTGGAGGTCGGCACGGCTCTGCGCGCGGCCCTGGACAACGGTGCGTCCCCGTTCGAGCTCGGGCTGAAGATCAGCGGCTCCCAGGAGCCGACGATCGCGGACCTGTCCGCCATCGAGCGCAGCGTGATCCGCATCGACTTCGACGACGAGGGGTGACGTCGTCGTGACGCCTAGCGGAAGGCGGGCTTCTCCTTGGCCAGGAACGCACGGACGCCTTCCTTGAAGTCCGCGCCGGTGTAGACCTCGCGCAGCAGCTCCTCGTCGCCCTCGGGCGAGGCCTCGGTGCGGGCGGCGTACGCAGCGAGCTGGCTCTTCGTGGCCCGGACGGTGACGCCGGAGAGCGCCAGGATGCCCTCGACCAGCGTGTCGACCTCCTCGACCAGGGAGTCGGTGACAGCCGTGAGAGCCCCGGTCGCGTAGGCACGGTCCGCGTTGACGAGCCGGGCGGCGAGGAGCATCTCGCGCACGATCGGCTCACCGAAGACGGCGACCGCGCGGTAGACGATGGAGGCCGCCAGCGCGTTGCCGAGCGTCTTCGCGATCGGGTAGCCGAAGCGCGAGTGCGGCGTCGCGACCCGCAGGTCGCAGTGGGTCGCGACCGCGAGCCCGCCGCCGACGCAGACCCCGTCGACCGCCGCGATGGTGACCTGCGGGAGAGCGAACAGCTTCTCGAGCAGTGCGCGGATCCAGTCCTCGTAGTCAACCGCGTCGCGGGAGAGGAAGTCGGAGATCTCGTTGCCGGCGGCGAACGCCCGCCCGCCGGTCCCGGTCAGCACCAGCACCTTCACCGACTCGTCCGTGGCGAGCTCGTCGCACAGCTCGTGCAGCGCGGCGTACATCGCGTGCGTGAAGGCGTTGTGCTTCTGCGGTCGGTTGAAGGTCACCTGTACGACGCCCGGGCGCCGCTCCACCACCAAGTCTTCGCTCACGAGAACCGAGCGTAGGGCACCCCGCGGTGTGCCCTACGCGGGTGTTCATCAGACGTGCGGCTTGACCTGGTCGGTGTAGATCTTCTCCAGCGCCGTCTTCAGGCTGTCCATCTCGGTCTGGACGTCCTTGTTCTCGGTGAGGATCGAGGCCATGTGGTTGGCCATCTCCAGGTCGCCACCGGGCAGGAAGACGCGGGCGTAGTCCTGTGACCGGGTGTTGGGGAGCTGGTCGATCGCGACCTGCGCCTGCGGGGTCTTCTTCAGGATCGCGGCCGGGTCGGCGGACTTGCGGATCGGCACGTAGCCGGTCGCCTCGGAGAACTTGATCGCCTGCTCGGGCTCGGTGAGGAACTTGATGAAGGTGCCCGCCGCCAGCTGCCGCTCCGGGCTGATGTCCTTCGGGATGCCGACGCCCGAGCCGCCGGTCGGGCAGATCCGCTCCGTCTCCGCCGGGCCGGCGGGCAACGGGGCGACACCGACGTCGAACTTGGCCGAGGCGATCGCGGTGATCAGGTCACCGGTCGAACCCACGGTCGCGCTGGCGACACCGGCCGCGAAGTCCTGGATCTGGTCGACCCCTGCCACCCCGGCGACCTTGTCCTTGTAGACCCAGTCCTTGAGGAAGGAGAGCGCCTCGATCGCCTCGGACGAGTTGCAGGTGATGTCGAAGGACTCCTCCTTCGACCAGCACCCGCCCCAGCCCCACAGGTTGTTCTGCAGGGTCCAGCCGGCGTAGCCCGCCAGGGCCGGGAACTGGAAGGCGAACTTCGCGCCGCTGGCCTGGGCGAGCTTGGTCTTCCACTCGCCGAACTCCTCCCAGGTCTGCGGACCCTGGTCGGAGAGCCCGGCCTTCTTCCAGTGGTCCTTGTTGTAGTAGAAGAGCGGCGTCGAGCGGGCCCACGGCACCGCCCAGTGGGCGTCGTCGTAGAGGTAGTCGCCGAGCAGCGAGTCGACGTAGTCGTCGGTGTCGAACTCGAGCGCCTCGAAGAGGGAGTCGAGCGGGATGATCTGGTCGTTCATCTTGTAGCGGAACCACCACACGTCCGACAGGTTGATGATGTCGGGCAGGTCGCCACCGGTCTGCGCGGTCTGGAACTTCTGCGCGATCTCCTCGTAGTCGGCGCCGGCCGTGACCAGCTTGACGGTGATGTCGGACTGGGAGGCGTTGAAGGCGTTGACGATCTCGGTGCTGACCTTGATCGAGTCACCCGGGTTGGAGGTCCAGAAGGTGACCTCCTTGGCCGGCTTCACGCCGCTGAAGTCGATCTGCTCGACCTTGGTGGTGGCCCCTCCGCCGCTGGTCGAAGGCCCGCCACCACAGGCGGAGAGCGCCGCCGCGGAGATGCCCAGGGCGCTGAGGCCGAGGAACCGTCGCCGGTCCAGGATCAGACCCGAGCGATGCAGGTTGGACGAGGTGTTCATGGTGCATCCCTTCCCTGTCTTGGCGAGACGTCAGCCTTTGACGCCGCCTTGGGTGAAGCCGTTGACGATGTGGCGCTGCAGGAACGCGAAGACGGCGAGGATCGGCAGCAGCACCATCACGGTGCCGGCCATCAGGACCCCGAACGAGCTGGCCGCGGACTCGCTGTTCTGCAGCAGCGTCAGGCCGCGTGGGAGCGTCATCATCTCGGGCTCGGAGATGATGATCAGCGGCCACAGGTAGTCGTTCCACTCGTAGACCACGTTGACCAGCGCCACGGTCGCGATGCTGGGCAGAGCCATCGGGACGACGTGATGCCACAGCCGCTTCCAGTGGCCGGCGCCGTCGAGGTGAGCCGCCTCGATCACCTCGTAGGGCAGCTGCATGAAGGCCTGACGCAGCAGGAACGTACCGAAGCCGGTGCCGAGGCCCGGCAGGATGATGCCCCAGTAGGTGTTCTCGCCGCCGAGGCTGCTGATGAAGACGTAGTTGGGCAGCGCGGTGACCTGCGGGGGCACCATCATCGTGGCCAGCACGCCCCAGAAGACGTACTTCTTTGCGGGGAACTCGCAGAAGACCAGGCCGTACGCCGTCAGGATCGCGAGCAACACCTTCAGCCCGGCGCCGACGACCGTGACGATGCCGGAGTTGAGGAAGAGCCTCCCGAAGGCGACCTTCTGCGCGGCCTCGGAGTAGTTCTCCGGCTTCCAGACCTCCGGGAAGACGACCAGGTCGGTCGTCGCCAGGTCGCCCGGGCCCTTGAAGGAGGCCAGGATCATGTAGCCGAGCGGCAGCACCACGATGAGCACCGCGAGCAGCAGCACCAGGTAGTCGCGTACGGTCAGCGGCGTCAGCCGCACCTTGCGTGAGGGAGCAGTCGTGCTCATCGAGTGGCTCATCGGTAGTGGACCCGCCTCTCCACGACGACCAGCTGGACGAGCGTGAGGACCACGAGGATCGCGAAGAGCACCGTGGAGAGCATCGCGGAGTAGCCGGCCTGGCTCTGCTCCTTGAAGCCGGTCAGGTAGGCATCGAAGATCAGCGTGCGGGCACCGCGGCCGAGCTTGTCCATCGCGATCAGCAGGTCGAAGGCCTGCAGGCTGTTGAGGATCGTGGTGACCATCAGGAAGAACGTGGTCGGCGAGAGCAGCGGCAGGGTGACCTTGAAGAACCGCTTCGCCGGGCTGGCGCCGTCGAGCGCCGCCGCCTCCAGCAGGTCGCCAGGCACGGCCTGCAGGCCGGCGAGATAGACGACCGCGGCGTAGCCGAGGTTCTTCCAGACGTAGACGATGATCACCATCGTCAGCGTCCAGGGCGGCGAGTTGATCCACTCCGGGCTGTTCAGGCCGACGTCGCGCAGGATCGCGGAGAGCGCCCCGATGTTGGGGTCGAAGATGTAGAGCCAGGCGAGGCCGACGCCGTAGCCGGAGAGGATGTAGGGCGCGAAGACCGTGGCCTGCGCGAACCCGGCCCCGGGAAGCTTGCGGTTGAGCGCCAGCGCGACGCCCAGACCCAGCGCGAGCGTGAGGCCGACGGTCGCGACGGTGAAGATCCCGGTCGTGGTCAGCACCTTGCTCGCCTCACCGGAGGTGAAGAAGTCGCGGTAGTTGCCCAGCCCGACCGGCGTCGCGAACTTCGAGCCCAGCGTCCAGTTGAGCGTCGAGTAGTAGATGTTCTGGAAGAGCGGGCGATAGATGAAGACCGCGATCAGGGCGACGTTGGGCAGCACGAACGCCAGAAAGATCAGCCACTCCCGTACGCGTCTTCCCGAGAGTGCCTGACGTGGTCGCTTGGTGGTGACTGCCGTCATACCTGGCACGATCGGTGAGTCAAGCGGCTGGGTCAGACCTCGTCAAGAGTAAAACTCTCGGTCTCAAGATTTCGTTACCGGAAACTGATCGTGAACGTCATCGGTTTACGAGCCAACGTCCGAGCAACGTGCCGTCGTGCTCGATGAGGGACGCCAAGGACACCGGTACGTCGATGTGCGGCCCGGTCACGATCCGCCGGCCGTCGCCGGCGAGGAGCTTGGGTGTGATCGTGTGGCAGAGCTCGTCGACCAGGCCGGCCTCGAGCAGGGAGCCGAGCAGGGTCGGCCCGCCCTCGCAGAGCACGTGCCGCATGCCCTCCTCGCGCAGCCTGGCGAGGAGCGCGGCCAGGTCGACCTCCGAGGTGCCGGTGACGTAGACGTTCTCCTCGCCGATCTCCTCGCGCGCGGCGTCCAGGCCGGGCGCCTCGGCCACGGTCGCGAGCCGGACCGCGCCGGGCTCGCGGCCGCGGAGCTCGTCGGGAACCCGGCCGCGGCGGGAGACGACGACGATCGGCGCACCCTTGGCGGTGTAGGTCTCGGCGATGGCGGTCCCCGCCCCGACCAGGACCGCGTCGGCGAGATCGCGCAGGACGTGGAAGACGTCGACGTCGACGGCGTTGTTGACCGTGCCGGAACGGCCGTCCGAGCCCGTCGCCGCACCGTCCAGGGAGCTCACCATGTTGGCCCGCAGCCACGGCAGTCGAGGAGGTGTGTAGATGGCCCGCAGGCCTTCAGGGGTCGTCGGGTCACCGTCACCGTGCAGGAGGATCACCCTGCCAACGTTAGGCGCTGGGACCTGCCGCTATCTTCTTCGCATGAGTTGGTTGGTAACCGGAGGCGCGGGCTACATCGGATCGCACGTCGTGCAGGCGCTGCTCGACGCGGGCATGGAGCCGGTCGTCATCGACGACCTGTCCTCCGGTTTCGCGAAGTTCGTGCCCGACAACGTCACGTTCGTCGAGGCGACGCTGCTGGACAAGGCGGCGATCGAGCAGGCGATCACCGACAACGGGGTCGAGGGAGTCATCCACCTCGCCGGTTTCAAGTACGCAGGTGTCTCGGTGCAGCGGCCGCTGCACACGTACGCACAGAACGTCACCGGCACCGCCAACCTCCTCGAGGCCATGGTGGGCACGGGCGTCGACAAGCTGGTCTTCTCGTCCTCCGCCGCCTGTTTCGGCACCCCCGACGTCGACCTGGTCACCGAGACCACGCCGACCAACCCGGAGAGCCCCTACGGCGAGTCGAAGCTGATCGGCGAGTGGCTGATCGCCGACGTGGCGCGTGCCGAGGGCCTCTCGCACACGAGCCTGCGCTACTTCAACGTCGTCGGCTCGGGTTCGAAGGACCTGTACGACACCAGCCCCCACAACCTGTTCCCGCTCGTCTTCGACGCGCTGGCCAAGGGGAAGACGCCGCAGATCAACGGCGACGACTACCCCACCCCCGACGGCACCTGCGTACGCGACTACGTGCACGTCGCCGACCTCGCCCACTCCCACGTCGTCGCCGCCAAGCGGCTCGCCGAGGGCAAGGACCTCGAGCCGGTCTACAACCTCGGCTCGGGCGACGGCTCCTCGGTGCGGCAGATCATGGATGCCATCCGCGAGGTGACCGGCATCGACTTCGAGCCCGTCATCAAGCCGCGCCGTGCCGGCGACCCCGCCCGCATCGTCGCCACCGGTGAGCTCGCCCGGCGCGACCTGGAGTGGGAGATGCGCCACGACCTGCGCTCCATGGTCGCCACCGCGTGGGAGGCCCGCCAGACCGCGGGTGCCGACTACCCGAGCTGATCTCGGGGCGGTTCCTTCGTCAAGGTATGCAGCAAAACGCACACATCCCTCGCGGAACTCCGCGAGGGATGTGTGCTTTCGTCGGCATACCTTGCGACAGGCTCAGGACATCGCCATGACGAAGGAGCAGGCCGAGATCAGGCCTTCTTGGCAGCCGTCTTCTTGGCCGGGGCCTTCTTGGCGGGAGCCGGCTTCTCGGCCGGAGCGGCCTCGGCCTTCGGAGCCTCGGCCTTGGGGGCCTCGTCCTTGGGCGCCTCGGCCGGGGTCTCAGCGGTCTCGGACTTCTTGAACTTCGCGACGAAGGTCTCGCCCCGGGTGGCGAGCTTGTCGTAGGTGCCGGTGGCGGAGTCGGTGGTCTCGTCGAGCTTGGCCTTGACGGTGGTCTTCAGCTTCTCGGGAAGGACGGTGTACTGCTCCTTGGCCAGGGCCGGGAGGGTCTTCGGGTCGAAGCCGGTCACGGTGGCCTTCGCAGCGGTCGCCTTCTCGGTCGCCTGGGTGCGGTACGCGGTGGCCTTCTCGGTCGCCTTGGCGCGGGCGTCGGTCAGCTTGGTGGTCGCCTCGGAGCGGTAGCCGTCGACCTTCTTCTGCAGGTCGGTGGCGAGGTCCTTGACGGTCTCATAGGCCAGGTCGGCGACGCCGGCGACGGCGTTGAGGGGCTTGGTGGTCTCAATCTTGGGCAGCGTGGGCATCTGGGTTCTCCTCGTGATGGGGTTCTTCGTCGGTTTCATCGGCGGCCGGCGCATCGGCGGTGACACGACTGTTGAGAGCAAGGAACGAGTGGTAGACGTCGAGCAGCGAGTGCTTCTGCCGCTCGGTCAGGCTCGGATCGGCGAGCACCGCGAGCTCCACGGACCCTCCGACGTTGGAGTCGGGGCTGAGGATCCCGGCACGGACGTAGACCTGCTCCGCCGAGATCCGCAGCGCCTTGGCGATCTGCTGGAGGACCTCAGCCGATGGCTTGCGCAGACCACGCTCGATCTGGCTGAGGTAGGGGTTGGACACGCCTGCCTGGTCGGCGAGCTGACGCAGAGACATCTCGGCCGAGATCCTCTGTTCCTTCAGATACTCGCCGAGCGTGCCGACCGCACTCGTGACCTTGCTCTTGACCATGACTCCAGTGTGCTAACAATTGCTAGCAAACACAAGCCCTGAGCGACAGAAGTGACACACATCACCCACTAGTTGCTTCGTCAACCGGCGGAAACACACCTGAAACCGGAAGCGCGGCCTCGCTAGCGGGCCGCTAGCAGCTCACAGCAGCGCGCGGATCTCCCCCACCCGACGCCCACCGCCGAGGATCGCCGCTTCGCCGGTCGCCCGCAAGGCGTCCGCGTCGACCCCCTCCAGGTCACCGACCCCGTCCCGCAGCAGCGCGGCGGCCATCACCACCGGTCGCGCCCGGTCGCCACCGTCGTCGGCCTTCAGCGCCCAGGCACGGCCGTCGGGCAGCGCGACCACGTAGACCGCCTCGGCACCCAGCTTGCCGATCAGCCCGGGTACGGCCCGGTGCAGCGCCACCTCGTCGCGGGAGGTGCCCGAGACGTACTCGGGGTGTGAACGCATCGCCTCGGCGACCCGGGCCGCCGGGCCGTCGACCGCCGAGCCGATGGTCGAGAACGCCCGCGCCAGCCCGGTCAGCGACGTCGACAGGGCCGGGGCCCCGCAGCCGTCGACGGTGACGTACGCGGCCTCGCCGGTGCACGCCTCGAGCACCTCCTGGATCCCCTCCTGGAGGGGGTGCGTCGGGTCCAGATAGCCCTCCAGCGACCAGCCTGCGGCGACACAGGTGGCGAGCATCGCGGCGTGCTTGCCGGAGCAGTTCATCGCCAGCCGGGTCTTCGGCTCGCCGCGACGCAGTGCCTCCTCGCGCGCCTCGACGCCGAACGGGTAGTCCTCGATGTTGCCGAGCGCCGACTCGTCCAGGCCGACGGTGGCGAGGATGCGGCGTACGCCTTCTTGGTGGAACGCCTCGCCCGAGTGGGAGGCGCAGGCCAGGGCGAGCAGGTCGGGAGGCAGATCGAGGCCGAGGATCACCATCGCGAGGGCCTGGACCGGTTTGTTCGAGGAGCGCGGGAGGATCGGCGACTCGACATCGCCGAGCGACCACTCCACGCTGCCGTCGGCCGCCAGGGAGAGGGCGGATCCGTAATGGTGTCCCTCGACGAAGTCGGAGCGGACGATCTCGGCGAACGGCACGGGTGCTGGCATGGGGGCGAGACTATGTGAGAGTTGCCCCGTGTTCGCCGACCTACTCACCCAAGACGCGTTCAGCGTGCTCGTGGTCAGCTTCGGTATCGGCATCGTCGTCGGGCTGACCGGCATGGGCGGTGGCGCGCTGATGACGCCGGCGCTGATCTTCCTCGGCGTGCCTCCGACGACCGCCGTCGCCAACGACCTCGTCGCCGCCTCGGTCAACAAGTCGGTCGGGGCCGCGGTGCACTGGCGGCACGGCTCGCCCAACATCCGGCTGGCGACGTACCTGATCATCGGCTCGGTGCCGTGCGCGTTCCTGGGCACCTTCGTCCACAAGCTGGCGCCCGGCGACACCGATCACTTTCTCAAGATGATCCTCGGCGGTGCGCTGCTCTTCGCCGCCGCGTCCTACATGTTCCGGATGTATCTCCAGCTGCGCCAGGTCGCCGCCGGCAACGTGGCCCCCGAGGACGACCCCGACCTGAAGCCGCTGCTCACCATCTTGGTCGGCGCGCTCGGCGGCCTCCTCGTCGGCATCACCTCGGTCGGCTCCGGCTCGGTCATCATGATCGCGCTGCTGCTGATCTACCCGACGCTGTCCGCGGTCAAGCTCGTCGGCACCGACCTGCTCCAGGCGGTGCCTCTGGTCATGGCCGCCGCGATCGGCCAGGTGATCAACCACGGCGTCGACTGGGCGGTGCTGATCCCGCTCATCCTCGGCGGCACCCCCGGCACCTTCCTCGGCTCCCGGATGGCGCGCTGGGTCTCCCAGTCGGTCATCCGGCGCGGCATCGTCATCATGCTCACGCTCTCCGGGGCCAAGATGCTCGGCGCCGACGCCACCTTCCTGCTGCTCCTCGGCGGCGCGATGCTGCTCCTCGGCCCGCTCCTGTGGGGATTCATCCGCCAGTCGCGCGGCCTGGCCCCGTTCGACAACAACGCCGCCGCCTGGCGGCTGCCGGAGCGCTCCGAGTAGTACGCCCCGCCGAGTCGGCGCAACTGCCCCAGATTCAAGCGCCCACTCGGCGCATCTGTCTCACCATGAGTCGCCGAGTCGGCGCGTTTGTCCCACCGGTTGGGGCAGATGCGCCGACTCGGCGCTCCGTTGCGGGGCAGACGTGCCGACTCGGCGGTCAGGCCTTCAGGTAGCGGCGCAGCGCGTCGAGGTGGTCCTCGGGCTCGAAGCCGGTGGCGGTGAGCTTGTCGAGGGACATCACCGAGTTGAGGGGCCGCGGCGCGACGCCCTCCTTGCCCGCGAAGTAGGCCTCGGTCGAGGTGGCGCCGACGTCGGCCCCGTCCCGTCCCGACAGCGCGAACACCTCGGCGGCGATGTCGCGCCACGAGCACGGGTCACCGGCGTTGGTGCAGTTGTAGACCCCGTACGCAGCCCCGGACCGCAGCAGGTGAGCGGTGGCCGCGGCGAGCGTGTCGGTGAAGGTGAGCCGGCCGATCTGGTCGTCGACCACGGTGGGCGAGACGCCCTTCTCGGCGAGAGCCGCCATGGTGCGTACGAAGTTCTTGCCGTCGCCGACGACCCAGGATGTGCGCAGGATGTAGTGGCGGGAGGTGCCGGCGACGGCGATGTCGCCGGCAGCCTTCGACTGGGCGTAGACACCGAGGGGCGAGACCGGCTCGTCCTCGGTGTGCTCGGTGGCGGTGCCGTCGAAGACGTACTCGGTCGAGTAGTGCACCAGGGTCAGCCGGTGCTCGGTCGCGACCCGGGCGAGCAGCGCCGGCGCGGTCGCGTTGGCGGCCCAGGCGGTGCGGCGGCCGTCAGGGGTCTCGGCGACGTCGACGGCGGTGTAGGCGGCGGCGTTGAGGATGAGCTGGTAGTCGGCCCACGGCCAGGCCGCGACCGCCTTCTCGTCGGAGATGTCCAGCTCGTCGAGGTCGACCGCGTCCGCATCCGGGAAGACCGCGGTCAGGGCTCGGCCGAGCTGGCCGTTGGCGCCGATGATCAGCGTCTTCTTCGGCTTCATCGGGGTGATCTCGGCCAAGCGCGGGTTCACGAGGTCCTTCGCGGAGATCTCGGCCGACTCCAGCGGGATCGGCCACGAGATCGCGGCGGTCTCGTCGGCGAGGTTGAGCGCCGGGTAGGCGGACCCGGGCCGCCAGTGGTCGTTGACCAGGTAGGAGTAGACCGTGCGGTCCTCCAGCGCCTGGTAGGAGTTGCCGACGCCACGGGGCACGAAGACCGCGGTCTCCGGGCCGATCTCGACGGAGAAGGTCGTCCCGAAGGAGTCGCCCTCTCGCATGTCGACCCAGGCCGCGAAGACCCGTCCGCACGCCACCGAGACGAACTTGTCCCACGGCTCGGTGTGGATGCCGCGGGTCGCGCCACGCGCGGCGTTGAAGGACATGTTGTTCTGCACCGGCCCGAAGTCGGGGAGCCCCAGCTCCACCATCTTCTCGCGCTGCCAGTTCTCCTTGAACCAGCCGCGGGCGTCGCCGTGCACGGGCAGGTGGACTACCAGCAGACCCGGGATGGCCGTCTGCTCGACGAAGAGGTCAGACATTCACTGCCCCTTCGCGGCGTACTTGGCTTCGGTCTCGTGCTTGAGCGGCGACCACCAGGCCTCGTTCTCCTGGTACCAGGAGATCGTCGCGGCCAGGCCCTTGTCGAAGTCCTGGTACTTCGGCTCCCAGCCGAGCTCGTTGCGGAGCTTGCCGGACTCGATGGCGTAGCGGCGGTCGTGGCCGGCGCGGTCGGTGACCCACTCGATGTCGTCCTCGGGCTTGCCGAAGTGACGCAGGATCGCGCGGACGACGTCGACGTTGGACTTCTCGCCGTCGGCGCCGATCAGGTAGGTCTGCCCGATCCGGCCCTTCTCCAGGATCGTCCAGACCGCCGAGGAGTGGTCGTCGGTGTGGATCCAGTCGCGGACGTTGAGCCCGTCGCCGTAGACGCGCGGCCGGCGGCCCTCGATCACCTCGGTGATCTGGCGCGGGATGAACTTCTCGACGTGCTGCCAGGGACCGTAGTTGTTGGAGCAGTTGGAGATCGTCGCGCGCACGCCGAAGGAGCGCACCCAGGCGCGGACGAGGTGGTCGGAGCCGGCCTTGGTGGCCGAGTAGGGCGAGGACGGCTGGTAGGGCGTGTCCTCGGTGAAGCGTTTGGGGTCATCGAGGTCGAGGTCACCGTAGACCTCGTCGGTGGAGACGTGGTGGAAACGTACGTCGTGCTTCCGGACCGCCTCCAGCAGCTGATAGGTGCCGACGATGTTGGTCTGGACGAACGGCGCCGGGTCGGAGAGCGAGTTGTCGTTGTGCGACTCGGCCGCGTAGTGCACCACGGCGTCCGACTCCGCGACCAGCGGTTCGACCACCGCGGCGTCGGCGATGTCGCCAACCACGAGCCTCACCCGGTCCTCCGGGAGCCCGGCCAGGGATGCCTCCGAGGAGGCATAGGTCAGCTTGTCGAGCACCGTCACGTACGCATCGGTGTTGGCCACGAGGTGGTGCACGAAGTTGGAGCCGATGAACCCGGCCCCACCAGTCACAAGAATCCGTCTCACCGGTTCATCGTAGGCAGAATTAACCACCCGGTGGTCGCCTCGCCCCGGTGGGTTCCCTAGAACGTGGGGTGAACATCCGTAGGATCAAGGGACCATGAAGGGGATCATCCTGGCCGGCGGCACCGGCTCACGTCTGCACCCGATCACGCTCGCGATCAGCAAGCAGCTGATGCCGATCTACGACAAGCCGATGATCTACTACCCGCTGACCACGCTGATGCTGGCCGGGATCCGGGACATCCTGGTGATCACGACGCCCCACGAGGCCTCCGGGTTCCACCGGCTGCTGGGCGACGGCAGCCATCTCGGGGTCAACATCAGCTATGCCGAGCAGCCCTCACCCGACGGCCTCGCCCAGGCGTTCACGATCGGCGCCGACGTCGGCTTTCTCGACGAGTCCGAGGACGGCGTCGGGCTCGTCCTGGGCGACAACATCTTCTACGGCCCCGGCCTCGGCACCCAGCTGGCCCGGTTCAAGACGATCACCGGTGGCGCCGTCTTCGGCTACCGCGTCGCCGACCCGCGCGCTTACGGCGTCGTCGAGTTCGACGAGTCCTTCAAGGCCGTCTCCCTCGAGGAGAAGCCGGAGCGGCCGAAGAGCCCGTACGCCGTCCCCGGCCTCTACTTCTACGACAGCTCGGTCATCGAGCACGCCCGCAACCTCAAGCCGTCCGCGCGCGGGGAGCTCGAGATCACCGACCTCAACCGGATCTATCTCGAGGCCGGCACCCTCTCGGTCGAGGTGCTGCCCCGCGGCACCGCCTGGCTCGACACCGGCACCCTCGAGGACCTCAACGAGGCCGCCAACTTCATCCGCGCCATCGAGCACCGCCAGGGCACCAAGATCGGTGCTCCCGAGGAGGTCGCCTGGCGTCAGGGCTGGCTCTCCGACGAGGAGCTCGCCGAGCTCGCCCAGCCGCTGCTGAAGAGCGGCTACGGGAAGTATCTGCTCGGTCTGCTGGGCTGACCTCCACCGACCTCGAAATAGGACGTACGCGGCGGGGCACTGCCCCGCCGCGTACGTCTTTCGGGTCTCAGGCCGTCGCGGTCTTCTCGGCCTCGGCGCGGCCGAAGTCGTCCTCGAGCCGGACGATGTCGTCCTCGCCGGTGTAGCCGCCGCGCTGGACCTCGATGATCGAGAGCGGCTCGTCGGTCTCGTTGCAGATCCGGTGGGCCTGGCCGACGCCGACGTCGACGGACTCACCCGGGCCGGCGACGGTGGTCACGCCGTCGATGATGCAGGTCGCCTTGCCGTAGATGACCACCCAGTGCTCGGAGCGGTGGGTGTGGGTCTGGTAGGAGAGGCGGCTGTTGGGCAGCACCTCGATCCGCTTCACCTTGTAGCCCGGACCGATGTCGATGACGTGCCACGAACCCCAGGGGCGGGTCTCGGAGTCACCAGCCATGATGTTGCCTCATTCCTAGACACTGAACAGAAGACGCGACAATAACTGTACGCATCCGCGCACGGTTCATCGCGAGACGATGTTCACCGGTCCGTTACCCGTAGGTCGTCCACCGGTGCCGATCTCACCGCTCGGAGCGGCTCAGTCCCGCCCGTAGATGTCGCGGGTGTAGACCTTGTCGGCGACGTCGGCGAGCACCTCGGTGCGCCGGTTGGCGATGATCACGTCGGCGCGCTGCTTGAACTCGTCGAGGTCCTTGATGATCTCGGAGTTGAAGAACGCCGGCTCGTCGAGCTCGGGCTCGTAGATGACCACGTCGACGCCCTTGGCCTTGATCCGCTTCATCACGCCCTGGATCGAGGACTCCCGGAAGTTGTCCGAGCCGGACTTCATGATGAGCCGGTAGACGCCGACCACCTTCGGCTCGCGCCGCAGGATGTCGGTGGCGACGAAGTCCTT
The DNA here is from genome assembly GCF_044453405.1 of Nocardioides sp. NPDC051685. NCBI lineage: Bacteria > Bacillati > Actinomycetota > Actinomycetes > Propionibacteriales > Nocardioidaceae > Nocardioides > Nocardioides sp. NPDC051685. The sequence continues at coordinate 361,714 of NZ_JBITCR010000001.1, forward strand.
GCGGGTGGTGTTGGCCTCGACGATCGCCGAGATGAGGTTCTGCGGGACGTCTTGATAGTTGGCCTGCAGCTGCCTGGTGTCCTTGGGCAGGCAGTAGCCGCCGTAGCCGAAGCTCGGGTTGTTGTAGTGCGAACCGATCCGCGGGTCCAGGCCGACGCCCTCGATGATCTGGGTCGTGTTGAGGCCGTGGGTGGCGGCGTAGGTGTCGAGCTCGTTGAAGTAGGCGACCCGCAGCGCCAGGTAGGTGTTGGCGAAGAGCTTGATCGCCTCGGCCTCGGTGGCACCCGTCATCAGCACCGGTACGTCGGGCTCGAGGGAACCCTCGAGGAGCAGCTCGGCGAAGCCCTTCGCGGCTGCCGAGTCGTCGCCGACGACGATGCGGGAGGGGTGCAGGTTGTCGTGGAGCGCCTTGCCCTCACGCAGGAACTCGGGGCTGAAGAAGAGCGTCGCCTCGGGGTGCTGCTCACGCTTGGCCGCGATGTAGCCGACCGGGATGGTCGACTTCACCACGATCGCCGCCTCGGGCGCGTAGCTCACCGCGTCGGCGATCACGCCGTCGACGCTGGAGGTGTCGAAGTAGTTCGAGGCCTCGTCGTAGTTCGTCGGGGTGGCGACGATGACGTAGGCGGCGTCCGCGTAGGCGTCCTCCTTGTCGAGGGTCGCGCGCAGGTCGAGCTCCTTGGTGGCCAGGAAGCTGGTGATCTCGGCGTCCTCGATCGGCGTCCTGGCAGCGTTGACCAGGTCGACCCGCTCCTGGGAGATGTCCAGGACGACGACCTCGTGCTTCTGCGCGAGCAGGACGGCGAGCGACATCCCGACGTAGCCCACGCCGACAACGGTGATCTTCATGTTCGGACTGTAAGCAGCGGTTCGAGCGGGGTCACAGCGACTTCGGCCATCGATGTTCCCGTACGGGAACATCGCGTAGAGTGTTCACCGTGCCGTCGCCCTACCTGACCTCACCGGCCGCCTTCGGGTCGGCCGTGCGCGCGGCCCGGCGTCGCGCCGGTCTCACCCAGGAGGAGCTGGCGCACCGTGCCGGCGTGGGCCGGCGGTTCGTGGTCGACGTCGAGTCCGGTCACCCGCGCGCCGAGCTCGGCAAGGCCCTCGCGCTGCTGGAGGTCCTCGACGTCTACCTCGCGCCCGCACAGCTCTCCCCGATCGCCCCGCCCCTGGAGGACGTCGACCTCGACGCCGTCCTGGCCCACTGCCTCTGATGCGAGAGCTGTACGCCTTCGCCGGCCGCCGCCGGATGGGCACCTTCCGCCAGGTCGGCGACCAGGTCGACTTCACCTACGCCGAGACCGCCGGTCCCACGCCCATCTCGCTCTCCCTCCCCCGCACCGGCCCGGCCCTGTCTCCGGGAGCCGCCCGCGCCTGGCTGGACAACCTGCTCCCGGCCCGTGAGGACGTACGCCGCCGATGGGCGCGCGAGCGAGGCCTGCCCGACACCGAGCCGATGACGCTGCTCGCCTCCTACGGCGACGACCTCGCCGGCGCCGTCTCGCTCTCCGCCGACCCCGATCTGCCGTGGCGCCGGGCGCCTCATCCCGTCGAGGCGCCGCTGCCGGAGATCGCGACCCGGCTCGCGGCCCTGCGCAACGAGCCCACCTCGTGGCTCGACCAACGGGCCCGGCCACGGTTCTCCCTGGGTGGTCACCGGGGGAAGTTCGCGCTGCGCCGGGCCTCGGGGAAGTGGTTCTGGCCGACGTACGAGCATCCGTCGACGCACATCCTGCGGCCGACGACGGCCGAGGAGGCCACCGTGCGGATCGCGGACCTGGGGCGGGCCCGGGCCGCCGGGATCCCCGCCACCCGCACCGAGCTGATCACCTTCGGCGCCCAGGCAGCCCTCGTCGCCGAGCGCTGGGACCGGCTCGGCGGCCGGCGCATCCATGCCGAGACCCTCCGGCAGGCCCTCGGACTCCGGCCGGACGAGGACCCGGATCCCGGCGGCGTACGCGAGCTGTTCCTCCGTCTCGGGCTGACCCGGGAGCCGGCCGGCGACATCGACACGATCGCCTTCCTGCTGGCCGGAGACCGGGTCGTGGTGGCGCCGCGGTATTGAGGCATCTCACCGTGCGGGTGGCGTCACCGGATGGCCACCCGCTGCTGCGTACACTCGGATTCCAGCCCACGCGGGGATGGGACAGTTCGCCGTGCCGTGGAAGCCGCCACTAGCATGGGCGCCTCAACCTGACGGAGAGGTCCTCTGGTTCCGTAATGACTGCAACACACGCCGACTACCGGCTCAGCCAGCTCGACCAGCTGGAAGCCGAGTCGATCCACATCTTCCGCGAGGCCGCGGCAGAGTTCGAGAAGCCTGTCCTGATGTTCTCGGGCGGCAAGGACAGCATCGTGATGCTGCGACTTGCGGAGAAGGCCTTCTTCCCTGCCAAGATCCCGTTCCCGGTCCTCCAGATCGACAACGGCCTCGACTTCCCCGAGGTCGCCGAGACCCGTGACCGCTGGGTCAGCCGTCTGGGCGTACGCCTGGTGATCGCGAGCATCGATGACGCCATCGCGCGCGGCATCGTCGTCGACGACGGCAAGACCTCGCGCAACCGGCTCCAGACCCCCACGCTGCTGAACGCGATCGAGGAGAACGGCTTCACCGCCGCCTTCGGTGGCGGTCGCCGCGACGAGGAGAAGGCGCGCGCCAAGGAGCGCGTCTACTCCCACCGCGACGAGTTCGGCCAGTGGGACCCCAAGATGCAGCGCCCCGAGCTCTGGTCGCTCTACAACGGCCGCCTCCACGAGGGCGAGCACATGCGGGTCTTCCCGATCTCCAACTGGACCGAGCTGGACATCTGGGACTACATCGGCCGCGAGGGCATCGAGATCCCGTCGGTCTACTTCGCCCACCAGCGCCGGGTCTTCGAGCGCGACGGCATGCTGCTGGCCGAGACCCCGCTCAACCCTCTGCGCGAGGGCGAGGTCGTGACCGAGCGTACGGTCCGCTACCGCACCTGCGGCGACGTGACCCTGACCGGCTGCGTCGAGTCGACCGCCGCCACCATCCCCGAGATCATCGAGGAGGTCGCCGCCGCCCGGGTCACCGAGCGTGGCGCGACCCGCGGTGACGACCGGTTCTCCGAGGCCGCCATGGAGGACCGCAAGAAGGAAGGTTACTTCTGATGGCCATGGACCTTCTGCGGTTCGCCACCGCCGGCTCGGTCGACGACGGCAAGTCCACCCTCATCGGGCGGCTGTTGTTCGACTCGAAGTCGATCTTCACCGACCAGCTCGAGTCGGTCGAGAAGACCTCGCAGGACAAGGGCCACGGCTACGTCGACCTGTCGCTGCTGACCGACGGGCTGCGCTCCGAGCGCGAGCAGGGCATCACCATCGACGTGGCCTACCGCTACTTCGCGACGCCCAACCGCAAGTTCATCATCGCCGACACCCCGGGCCACGTGCAGTACACGCGCAACATGGTCACCGGTGCCTCGACGGCCGACCTCGGCCTGGTGCTCGTCGACGCTCGTCACGGCCTGACCGAGCAGTCACGCCGTCACGCGGTGCTGCTCTCGCTGCTGCGCGTGCCCCACCTGGTCCTGTGCATCAACAAGATGGACCTCGTGGACTACTCCCAGGAGGTCTACACCAAGATCTCGGCCGAGTTCACCGCGTTCGCGACCAAGCTCAACATCCCGGACCTCGAGGTCATCCCGATCTCGGCGCTCCAGGGCGACAACGTGGTCCAGCGCTCCGAGAACATGTCGTGGTACTCCGGTCCCACGCTCATGCACCACCTCGAGCACGTCCACGTCGCCTCCGACCGCGACCTGGTCGACGTGCGGCTGCCGGTGCAGTACGTCATCCGGCCGAAGTCCGACGACCACCACGACTACCGCGGCTACGCGGGCCAGGTTGCCGGTGGCGTGCTCAAGCCGGGCGACGAGGTCATGGTGCTTCCCTCCGGGATGACCAGCAAGATCGCCGGGATCGACCTGTTCGACAAGGAGATCCCCGAGGCGTTCCCGCCGATGTCGGTGACCGTCCGCCTCGAGGACGACGTCGACGTGAGCCGCGGCGACATGATCTCGCGGGTCAAGAACGCGCCCGAGCCGAGCCAGGACATCGACGCGATGATCTGCTGGATGACCAACGCCCCGCTGCGTCCGCGGCAGAAGCTGGCCATCAAGCACACCTCCAACTCGGCGCGAGCGCTGGTCAAGGACATCCAGTACCGCCTGGACGTCAACAGCCTCCACCGCGACCTGGAGACCAAGGAGCTCGGCCTCAACGAGATCGGCCGCGTGCAGCTGCGCACCACCAAGCCGCTGCTGTGCGACCCCTACTCGAAGAACCGCACCACCGGCTCCTTCATCCTCATCGACGAGGCGACCGGCGTCACCGTCGGCGCGGGCATGATCAACGACTGATCAGCCGGACGATCGACTCATCGGGCGGCGCACTCCGGCTTCGGGGTGCGCCGCTCGCCATCTCAACCCGACCAGGTGATCTTGTGCCTCAGCAGTTCTCTCCCACGCCGCGCGAGCTCGACGACATCGAGCTGATCGTCTCCGGCGCCCTCCCGGGTCCGCTGAACGAGCCCGGGTCGCCGTTGACCCTCTCCCTGCCGTCCGCGGTGGCCGCCGCCGCGGCCGAGGACGGCGCGGTGGAGATCGTCGACCCCGAGGGTCTTCCGCTGGCGCGCGTCACCTGGCCCGCCGGCGAGGTCACCGGCCTCTCCTCCCCCGCCTACGGTCCGTTCCGGCGGCTCCATCTCACCCCATCGCAGGCCCGCGAGGCGTACGCCGGGAGGACGGTCGTCCCGGTCACCGACGCACTCACCACCGCCGAGATCGAGGAAATCGCGACCCTCGGGCCGGTGCTGCTGCTCGCCCTCATCGGCCACGGCACCCCGTCGCTCTCCCCCGTCGCGCTGCTGCGCGCGTCGTTGCTGGCCGCGGAGGCCCTGCCCGACGCGGCCGTCGTCGCGGTGCCGCTGGCTGCTCACGACGACCCCGAGGCCGACCATGCGCTCGGCGTGGCGGTCGTGGCTGCGTACGCGGGTGGGGATGCGGTCCACGCGCTGGCCTCTCCGGCGTCGGACGACTATCCCGACGCCGTCGCCGCGATCATCGACGCCGACCAACCCACCCCTGAGGAGCAGGGCCTGGTCATCTTCTTCACCGGCCTGTCCGGCTCCGGCAAGTCGACTCTCGCCCGCGCCCTGATGGACAGGATCCTCGAGCAGGGAGCGCGCACCGTCACCTCGCTCGACGGCGACGTCGTGCGCCGCAACCTGTCGGCCGGGCTGACCTTCTCCAAGGAGGACCGGGAGACCAACATCCGCCGGATCGGCTGGGTCGCCGCCGAGATCTCCCGTCACGGCGGCCTCGCCGTCTGCTCCCCCATCGCCCCCTTCGACTCGACCCGCCAGGACGTCCGCGGGTTCGTCGCCGACGCCGGCGGCGCCTTCTTCCTGGTCCACGTCGCCACGCCGCTGGAGGAGTGCGAGCGACGCGACCGCAAGGGCCTCTACGCCAAGGCCCGGCGCGGCGAGATCCCCGAGTTCACCGGCATCTCCTCGCCCTACGAGGAGCCGGCCGACGCCGACGTACGCGTCGACACCACCGGCCGCTCGATCGACGAGGCCCTGGAGGACGTCATCACCGGACTGCGCGAGGCCGGCTACCTAGACCTCGCCTGAGCTCCACTCTCAGCGGTCGCGGTAGACGAGGCCGGACAGGCGCCAGGCGAGCATCGTGCGAAAGCGCGGGATCCTGGTCAGCGTCGACAGCACTGCGTTCCGTACGCTGCGCCGCAGTCCGTGCGCGATGCCGAACCGGGTCAGCCGGTCGGAGAGCGCGATGACCTCCTGGGCGACCGGCCGGCGGCGGGCAGCGTAGTCGTCGAGCGCCGTGTCGTCGCCGTGGGTGATCGTGGCGACGAGGGCGTCACCGAGGACGACCGCGTCCTGGAGGCCGGTGTTCATGCCCTGGCCGCCGGCGGGGCTGTGCACGTGGGCGGCGTCGCCGGCGATCAGCACCCGTCCGGCGCGGTAGGCGTCGGCGACCCGGTGGTGGACCCGGAAGCGGGATCCCCACACGATCTCGGTGACCTTCACCGGGCTCCTGGTGCCACCGCGCCGGTCGAGGAGGCCCTGGACGTAGGCGACGTCGGGCTCCTCCGGCGCTTCGGGGACCGGCGCCACGAACCGGAACGAGCCGTCGGGCAGGGGTGCGGAGACCAGCGTGCCTTCGGGTGAGAAGTAGAGGATGACCTCGTCGTGCGGCAGGTCGCCCTCGATGCGTACGTCGGCGAGGCTGAACGACTCGGCGTACTTCCCTCCCGGGAACCCGATCCCGGCCCGGTCGCGGACGGTGGAGTGCATGCCGTCGGCGCCGACGAGGTAGCGGGCCCGGATCTCGGTGCCGTCCTCGGTGATGGCGGTGACGCCTTCACCGTCTTGGCGGAGGTCGACGAGGGTGAGCGGGCGGCGTACGTGACCGCCGAGCTCGTTGAGGCGCTCGAGGAGGACGCGCTCGGTGACCGCCTGGGAGACCATCAGAGCGTAAGGGAAGTCGCTGGGCAGGTCGTCGAAGCGGATCGGCACCAGAACCTTGTCGCGGTCACGGATGGTGAAGCGGGGTGCCTCGACGCCCTCCTCGACCAGTCGCTCGGAGACGCCGAGGTCGGCGAGGACCTCCAGGGTGCGGGCGTGGACGACCGCGGCACGGGAGGTGTTGTCCCCGGAGGCCTGGTTGTCGATGACGGTGACGTCGATGCCGGCCGCGGCCAGCTTGGCCGCCGCCGCCAGCCCGGTGGGGCCGGCGCCGGCGACGAGGACATCAGTGGTGATGGTGGACATGATGCTCTCCTTGCTCTCGCTTGGTCAACACGTGTTGGCCAACTGGTGTTGACCACGGTAGCGCCGCGTCGTCATTGACGTCAACAGGCGTTGGCCTACACTTGTTGGCATGACCGACACGCGCCGATCCGGCGCCGAGAGCCGCGAACGCATCCTCGCTGTCGCCCGCGAGCACTTCGCGCGGCAGGGATACGACCGCACCACCATCCGCGCGATCGCCTCGGAGGCGCAGATCGACCCGTCGATGGTGATGCGCTACTTCGGCAGCAAGGAAGAGCTCTTCACCGCCGCCGCGGCGATCGACCTGGCGCTGCCCGACCTCACCGAGGTCCCCGTCGAAGACGTCGGCCGGACGATGGTCACCCACTTCGTACGCATGTGGGACTCCGACGGCACCCTGATGGCACTCCTGCGCCGTGCCGCCTCGGACCCGGCCGCGGCGGAGCAGATGCGGAGCATCTTCGCGGCCCAGGTCGCCCGCGCCGTGGCCCCCGTGTGCCCCGACCCGTCCCAGGTGCCGCGTCGCGCCGCCCTGGCCGCCTCCCAGCTCCTGGGCATCGCACTGACCCGCTACGTACTCGTGCTCCCACCCATCGTCGACATGGACGCGGACGAGATCGTCGAGTGGGTCGCCCCGACGATCGACCGCTACCTCACCGCCGACCCGGCGCAACTGCCCCGCCCCTAACAGCCGAGTCGGCGCAAATGTCCCGCAAGAACCCGCCGAGTCGGCGCAAGTGCCCCAGCCCGAAGAGCGTTCGCAGCGGAGACCGGAACAGATGCGCCGACTCGACAACCAGAACCGAGACAGACGCGCCGACTCGGCGGCTTGAAGCGAGACAGACGCGCCGACTCGGCGGCTTGAAGCGAGACAGACGCGCCGAGTCGGCGGGTGGTTACCGCTTCAAGCCGAGGAGGGCCCAGGCTTCGTCAGTGGTCATGGGGGTGCGCTGGGCGACCGCGGCGGCCTCGACGGCACGCTCGACGAGCTGCCGGTTGGCGTCGACGGGGACCCCCTTGGCGAGGGTGAGGACGTCCTCCATCCCGACCCGCAGGTGGCCACCCATGGCCAGCGAGGTGAGCATGACCGGGAGGGTCGAGCGGCCGATGCCGGTCGCCGACCACGAGGTCACCTCGGCCGGCAGCGCGGCGACAGCCGCCACCAGGGCCGCCGAGGTGCCCGGCATGCCGCCGGGAACGCCCATCACGAAGTCGACGTGGACCTTGCCGCCGGCGGGCAGCCCGTACTTCGCCAGCAGCCGCTGCAGCGCGGCGACGTGGCCAAGATCGAAGAGCTCGAACTCCGGCACCACACCGCGCTCCTGGGTGAGCTGATAGAGCTCGGTGATGAACGGCCACGGGTTGGAGAAGACGTCGTCGCCGAAGTTGGTGGTGCCCATGGTCAGCGAGCACGAGTCCGGCCCGGCGTCGAGCACCTTCAGCCGCATGTCCAGGGGATCGTGGACCGAGCCACCGGTGGAGAGCTGCACGATCAGCTCGGTCTTCTCGTGGAGCGCGTCGACCGTCTCGGTGAGCCGTCCGAGGTCGAGCGTCGGCGCGTGGTCGTCGTCGCGGATGTGGACGTGGATCATCCGCGCCCCCGCCTCCTCGCACTCGACGGCCGTCGCCACCAGCTCCTCCAGCGTCGTCGGCAGCTGCGGGTAATCTTCCTTCGCGGTTTCCGCCCCGGTCGGCGCCACGGTCACAAGAAGTCCAGTCACCCGAACAATCTAGCGCCATTCAAGCGATCCGCCGCAATATCTCCATCACCTGATGACGAAAACGACGTGGGAGCCCCGGCGTCAACCAGTGACACCGGGGCTCCCACGTCTGGGATCGTCAGCCGATCGGGATCGTCACCTCGGCGACGTTGCCGACCGCGGCGTGGACCTTCTTGTCCACGGGCTCGGCCTTCGGCGCGAGCGTACGCAGCGTCCACTCGCCGTCGCCGGCGAAGAACCGGAAGTGGCCGGTGGCCGAGGTGGGCACCTCGGCGGTGAACTCGCCGGTGCGGTCGAGCAGCCGGACGTACGCACCGTGGACCGGCTCGCCATCACGGGTCACCTGACCCTGGATGACCGCCTCCTTGGCGACGTCGACGCCGGCGAGCGAGAGCCCGCCCTCAGTCGCGCCGCACATCAGGCGACACCCGGCTCGTCGCCGGTCACGACCGGAACGCCGACGAGGGAGCCGTACTCGGTCCACGAGCCGTCGTAGTTCTTCACGTTCTCCTGGCCGAGGAGCTCCTTGAGCACGAACCAGGTGTGCGAGGAGCGCTCACCGATGCGGCAGTAGGCGATGGTGTCCTTGCTCCAGTCGACGCCGGCCTCGGTGTAGATCTCCTTGAGCTCCTCGTCGGAGCGGAAGGTGCCGTCGTCGTTGGCCGCCTTGGACCACGGGACGTTGGCGGCGGTCGGGATGTGACCGGCGCGCTGGGCCTGCTCCTGCGGGAGGTGGGCCGGGGCGAGGAGGCGGCCGGCGAACTCGTCGGGCGAGCGCACGTCGACCAGGTTCTGGGTGCCGATGGCCTCGACGACCTCGTCGCGGAAGGCGCGGATCGAGTGGTCCTGCTCCTGCGCGGCGTAGGTGGTCGCCTCGCGAGTGACGGCCTCGTCGGTCAGCTCACGGGAGTCGAGCTCCCACTTCTTGCGACCGCCGTCGAGCAGCTTGACGTCCTGGTGGCCGTAGAGCTTGAAGTACCAGAACGCGTACGCCGCGAACCAGTTGTTGTTGCCGCCGTAGAGCACCACGGTGTCGTCGTTGGCGACGCCGCGCTCGGAGAGCAGAGCGGAGAACTGGTCCTTGTTGACGAAGTCGCGACGGACCTGGTCCTGCAGGTCGGTGGTCCAGTCGAGCTTGATCGCACCCTTGATGTGGCCCTTGTCGTAGGCCGTGGTGTCTTCGTCGACCTCGATCAGCACCACCTTCGGGTCATCGAGGTGCTCCTCCACCCACTGGGCGGAGACGAGGGAGTTCTCGCGGGTCATCTAGGTACCTTTCGTTGTGTGTCTTGCGTTCAGGGGTCAGGCCGACGGGGAAAGACCCAGTCGCCTGATCAGCAGGTAGAGCTCGCAGCCGAGGCAGAACCGGAAGACGGCATTGAGCACGGCCGCGACGAGTGCGAGGCCGAGGGCGATCTGCGCCACGAGCGTGGCGCTGACGAGGTAGCCCACGAGCGCGACCAGGAGGAAGGCGAGGCCGACCCCCTGGGCGAATCGGGGCGGTGCCGGGTCCTCAAGCTCGTCCGGCGCACCGAGGCGGGGACGTACGAACTTCTTGAAGAGCCAGGCATGTGGGGTCCGCTGAACGCCGAGACCTGCCCCGATCGCGAAGAGCACGGTCTGGATGACCGTGACCACCAGAGCCCATGGCTGCGGGAGCAGCAGAGCCAGGAGGATCACGACCACGGTCAGCGCCGCGGTGAACTGCGGGCCACGAGGGTCGATTCCGGCCTGTGTCGCCGTCTTGCTCGAGGTCTCAGACATAGGTGTGCTCCTGCGAGAGTGAAGGGGAGGTCGTCAGGACGAGCCTGACAGGCGAAAGCGATCCCCGGTGTCGACTGGGTCGACAAATCTCAGGGAATCAGCGGCAGGAACGACACAGCGCCGAGCGCACGCGGCAGTGATCCACTGCGCGGCGCTTGGTCAGCATGGTCGAGAACATGCGATGACAGTAGCGCGATGCTCGACGGGCACGAAACGAATGTCTCAGAATACGGACCGACGTGTCACGATTCGAGATCGTAGGCCGGGATCGCGCTCAGCACCTGCTCCTTGCGCGGCGCACCGGAGGCCCGGGCGACCTCGTTGCCGGCACCGTCCAGCACCAGCGTCGTGGGAGTTCGCAGGACATCGAGGCGGCGAACCAGGTCGAGGTGGTGCTCGGCGTCGATCTCGATGTGAACGACCCCCGGAACGATCTCGGCGACCTCGCCCAGGATCCTCCGGGTCGCCCGGCAGGGTGCGCAGAAGGCGCTGGAGAACTGCACGAGCGTCGCGCGGTCACCGAGCTCGGCCTCGCCCAGCGCATCGGTGACCGCATCCCAGGCGTGCGGCTCGGGCGCGTGATCCTCGTGGCTCACATGGAGCTCCTTCGTGCCTCGGAAGCGGCCGTCGGTGAGCAGCCGGAACAGCCCGAAGGCGAGCGCGACAGCTATCGCGATGACGGCGATCCAGGCTCCGGTGCTCATAGACCTATTGAACCGGTAACCCGCCCCGCTCATTCCCCCGAGGCGCGCCGAAGCCTCTCGTTGACCGCTTTCAGGCGGCATACGTCCTCCTCCAGGGCCAGCACACGGGCGATGCCGGCGAGGTTGAGTCCGTCGGCGAGCAGGTCCCGGATGCGGACGAGCCGCTCGATGTCAGCGACCGAGTAGAGCCGGGTGCCGCCCGCGGTGCGCGCAGGGTCGACCAGTCCCCGGCGCTCGTAGACGCGGAGGTTCTGGATCTGCATCTCGGCCATCTCGGCGGCCACCGAGATGGCGTAGACAGCCCTGCTTCGCTCCGTCACAGGATCGATTCTGACATGTGGGGTTGAAATTCCCTAGACACTGGAATATATAAAAGGTGTATCCGCTGATATAGATCCCGTGAGGAGGGAATCATCATGCTGATCCGAAGCACGGACCCATTCCGCGAGTTCGACCGCATCACCCAGCAGCTGCTGGGCGGCGGCACCACCAACCGCCCTGCCGTGATGCCGATGGACGCCTGGCGCGAGGGCGACCGGTTCGTCATCGAGTTCGACCTTCCCGGTGTCAGCCCGGACACCATCGACCTCGACGTCGAGCGCAACGTGCTCACCGTCAGGGCCGAGCGGGTCGCCAAGAACGGCGACTGGCAGATGCTGGCCAGCGAGCGCGTGCGCGGCACCTTCAGCCGTCAGCTCGTGCTCGGCGACAACCTCGACCTCGAGCACATCGAGGCTGCGTACGACGCCGGCGTGCTGCGCCTGGTCGTGCCGGTCGCCGAGAAGGCCAAGCCGCGCAAGATCCAGATCGCCACGAGCTCCCAGCCGGAGCCCGCCGCGATCGAGAGCTGAGGAGCCAGGTCGAGCACCGGCTGAGTCGTGCCCGACCCGGCAGGCCCTTACGCAGGTGAGTCACCGGGCGCGGGCTCCCCAGCCACCTGTGAACTAGCCCCCCGCGAACGGGGGGAGGAACTCGACCGTCGACCCCGGTGGGATCTCGATCCCGCCGGGGTCTCCCGTACCCGCCGGGCGGTCACCGATCAGGGCCGAGCAGACCTTCAGCACCTCGGGGAGGCGGGTGTCGGCGTGCAGCTCCGCGGCGCGGCGTACGACCTCTTCCAGCGTCAACGGGCCGTCGACCTCGAACCGGTCCGACGGCGTGCCGGCCGCTGACTTGGCCGCAGCCCAGTAGCGGACCTCTATAACGTTCGTCACTTTCTCGTGGACAACCTTCCTATGTCACCGCAAGGTTTCGTTAATATGGTGCAACGATCACCTCACCGAGGCTCAATGTTGCGTTTCGGTGCTCCTCACATCCGGACCGAGAGGCACCCCATGAGCTCGCTTCTGTTGTTGACCAGTTCTCTCCAGCCCTCGGCAGACGTCCTTCCCGGGCTATCGCTCCTCGGCCATCAGGTGAAGATCCTTCCTGCTGAAGGTAGCGCGCTCCTCGAGGCGCCCGACTCCGACCTGCTGCTGGTGGACGGTCGGCAGGACCTCGCGCAGGCCCGTGACCTGTGTCGCCTGATCCGCACCACCGGCACCGACGTCCCCGTTCTGCTGATCGCCACCGAGGGTGGCCTCGCCGTCGTGTCCCACGACTGGGGCATGGACGACGTCGTGCTGCACACCTGCGGCCCGGCCGAGCTCGAGGCTCGGATCAAGCTCGCGATCGGCCGCATCTCGGCGGCTCGCGACGCCTCCGACCCCGAGGCCCACGTCATCCGCTCCGGCGAGGTCGTCGTCGACGACGCCACCTACACCGCCAAGATCGGCGGCCGCCCGCTCGACCTGACCTTCAAGGAGTTCGAGCTCCTGAAGTTCCTCGCCCAGCACCCGGGCCGCGTCTTCTCCCGCCAGCAGCTGCTGCAGGAGGTGTGGGGCTACGACTACTTCGGCGGCACCCGCACCGTCGACGTCCACGTACGTCGCCTGCGCGCCAAGCTCGGCCCGGAGAACGAGACCCTCATCGGCACCGTCCGCAACGTCGGCTACCGCTTCGTGCTGCCGTCGAAGAACAACGAGGCCGCCGCCGACGGCGCCCGGCTGACCCCGTCTCCTCGCCTGGGGGCCGACGCCTAGGCTGCACCCATGGCACTCACCGTCGAGCAGCTCCTGGCCATCGCGAAGGCGACCGAGGCGTACGACGGCGTGGCGCCGCTCGACGAGGCGACCCTCCTGACGCTGCGCAACCGACCTGAGGACGCCACGATCTGGGGTGACGTACGCGGGTTCGGGCTCTTGATCGGCACCGAGCTGTCGCTGGTGGTGCTGACCCAGCATCGCGGCGTCGGCCTGGGGCGACAGCTGCTGCTTCGCGCGCCGTCGCTTCCCGCCGGGACCACGGCGTGGTCGCACGGTGACAACCCCGCTGCAGCCCGGCTGGCCGCCGGCCAGGGTTGGGAGCGCACCCGTGAGCTGTGGGTGATGCGGCGTCCGGTCGCCGGTCTGCCGCCAGCTCCGGAGACCCCGGAAGAGATCCTCGTACGCGGCTTCGAGCCCGGCGACGAGGCCGAGCTGCTCCGGGTCAACGCCGCCGCCTTCGCACACCACCCCGAGCAGGGCTCGCTGGACGAGGCCGGGCTGCGGGAGCGGATGTCGGAGCCCTGGTTCGACGCATCGGGGCTGATCACCGCCTGGGAGGGCGAGAAGCTCCTGGCCTTCCACTGGACGAAGCGTCACAGCGAGACCGAGGGCGAGGTCTACGTCGTCGGCGTCGACCCCGCGGCCCAAGGTCGCGGCCTCGGCAAGCTGGCCACCCTCCTCGGGTTGCACCACCTGGCCACCACCGGGGTCGAGCGGATCCATCTCTACGTCGAGGGCGACAACACCCCGGCCGTACGTCTCTACGAAGGGCTCGGGTTCACCCGTGCCGCGGCGGACACACACGTCCAATACACGCGCAGCTAGTCTCTGGTCGCGTGGAGCTGACCCAATCTCATCTCACTCAGCCTCAGAGTGACCGGGCCGTCGGGGCCATCGTCGGGACCGCGGTCGCGGATGCGCTCGGGGCGCACTACGAGTTCGACCGGCCACCGCTCGGGGCGGACGAGAAGGCGCAGATGCTCGGTGGCGGGCTCGGCCCGTTCGCACCCGGGGAATGGACCGACGACACGACGATGGCGTGGTGCATCCTCGATGCGGCGGCCGCCGGCCACGATCTGCGCACCGACGAGGGGCTGACCGCCGTCGGCCGCAACTTCCGGGAGTGGTCGGAGTCGGAGCCCAAGGACATCGGCAACCAGACCGCCCGGGTGCTCAACACCGCCGGCCCGTCGCCGACCGCCGCGCAGCTGCGGCACGTCTCGGAGAAGCTGCACGAGATGACCCGGCACACGGGCGGCAACGGCTCGCTGATGCGTACCGCACCCGTCCCGCTCCGCTATCTCGGCGACCGCCCGGCCGTCGCCGAGGCGGCCGCGGCGGTGAGCGCCCTGACCCACTGGGACGAGCACGCGCAGTCGGGGTGTGCGCTGTGGTCCCTGGCGATCGAGCACGCGGTGATGCACGGCGAGCTCGACGTACGCTCCGGCCTCTCCCTCCTCTCCCCCGCCGAGGCCACCTTCTGGACCGAGAAGCTCGACGAGGCCGAGACCGAACCGCCGGCGACCTTCAACCCCAACGGCTGGGTCGTCACCGCGCTCCAGGCCGCCTGGTCCTCGATCGCACAGACCCCGGCCACCGGGCCCGAGCACTATGTCGAGGCCCTGAACACCGTCATCCGGATCGGCAACGACACCGACACCACCGCCGCCATCGCCGGCGGCCTCCTCGGCGCCCGCTGGGGCGCCTCCGCCATCCCCGCCGAGTGGCGCAAGCTCAGTCACGGCTACCCCGGCATCCCCGGCGACTTCCTGATCACCTTGACCCACGACGCGATCCGAGCAGGGCTGCGCGCACAGTCCTGACGGGTTATTCTCAACCACGTTTCGTTGTCATTCGGGGGGCAAGCGTGGCGTATGAGTTCGGGGTCGATTTCGAGTCTTTGATGACGGCCGCCACCGGGCTGAACGACACGATCGAGGCATTGAAGAAGAAGGACGTCGAGGACTTCGTGCCGACCTCGGACATGCTCGGCAGCGACGAGGTCTGGTCAGCCGTCGAGGAGTTCAAGGACCGCTGGGAAGAGGGCCTCAACAACCTCTCCGAGGACGTCACGAACATGGCAGGCACGCTCGGCAAGGTGGCCGCCAACTACGCTGAGCTCGATTCGAGCGGCGCAGACCTGATGAAGACCGCGCTCGCCGCTGCCCGCGATCTCGGCGGGCACGATGCCTGACTTCGAGATCAAGGGTGATCCCGGCGGCATCCGCTCCAGGGCCCGCACGATGGTCAAGAAGGCCGACCTGTTCAGCGGCACCGGCTCCGCACTACGTGACCTGGACACGAAGGAAGGCTGGTACGGCCGCTCTGCGGATCGCTTCGGTGACAAGAACGACCAGGAACCGTCTCGCTGGTGGGAGGCCGGCGGTGCATTCCGCTCCGGCGGCGCCGCGCTCAATGCGTACGCCGATGCCCTCGAGCACGCCCAGAACGAGGCCAGACGCGCGAAGGAGGAGTATCAGCGCGGCGAGGATGCCACCCGGGAGGCCAAGGCTGCGTACGCCGAATACGAGGGCCGCTACAACAAGCTGAAGTCGCAGGCGATCGCCGACGGCCTCGCGTATCCCTGGGCGAAGGAGGCGTTCACCGATCCCGGTGACGAGCTCCGCAAGAACGCCCTGGAGATCTTCGCCGCCGCCAAGCGCGGTCGCGAGGACGCCGCTCGCATCTGTGCCGTCGACGTACGCAGCGCCTGCCGCAACGCTCCCGAGAAGCGCAACTGGCTCGAGAACGCGCTGCATCATGGGGCCGAGGTGGCTACGGGTGCCGGCGAAGCTGTGCTCGACCTGGTGAAGATCGCCTTCTACGGAAGCGTCGCACCCGCCCTCCCGATGGTCTACTCGTTCGAAGGTGCTTTGACGGATCTCGGCCTGGTCGACGGTCGGACCACTGAGGAGATGCTCGCGAAGGCAGAGCTCACCGCCGAAGACGCAGAGAACATGTGGAAAGCCGCGAAGAAGGACCCGAAGGCGTTCGGGGAACAGCTCGGCAAGGGCCTCATCGACTGGGACACCTGGGCCGACAACCCAGCGCGCGCGATTGGCCACCTGGTCCCCGACATCGTCGCCGGTATCCTCACCGGTGGCACCGCCACCGCCGCCTCGCGGGGCCTGAGGATGGGCGCCGACGCCATCGACGCCGTCAATGACATGAGCCGTGCGGCCGGCGGTCTCAACCGCGCCGCTGACGCCGTCGACGCTCTTGGCGACTCGATGAACGTCACCAAGAAGCTCTTCGGCAGCGGCGTCCCGACGCCTGATGTTCCCGACCTCGAGGCTCCGAACGCGCGCGGGATCGACGCTCCAAGGACCCCCGACAACCCAGGGACGTCTGGCGTCTCCGAGGCTCTTCGTGCCCCGGCAGGCAGCGCTCCCGATGCGCCCGCCGTGCATGGTTCGACCCCAGAGTCACATGCAGCAACGCAGCCAACTCATGGATCTGCGCCGAATCCGGATTCCTCAGCGGCCCCGGACCTTCCCGGCCACGGGACGCCAGGCTCGGACTCGTCCAACAACCCGATGAACCATCTCGAGTCCCGGCTGGGCACGGTCTCGGACACGAGCCATAGCTTCCTGGAGAACAGGCTCGGCGGACTCGGTGACGTGACTCCAAGCCCCGCTCCCCACGACACGCCGCACTCACCGCTCGGGGACGACCCGACGCGACCTGTTCACGGGGCCGACCTCGACGACAAGTCCGCCTTAGGTGACGATTCTCAGGCCGACGATCGGTCACGTTCCGACCCCACCCACGATGGCGGCGGAGATGCGAGCGCCAACCACGACGTCGACTCACACGACGCGGCGGATGGGGGGCGAGTCCAGCCCGGCGAGGATCCGGTGCACGTCGATGACCACGTCAAGCCCGAGGAGAAACTCAACCGGGACGACTATCCCAACACCCAGGACTACGCCGGCGAGGCTTACAACAGGATCAACCCGTACCTGCGCGGTGAATACGACACGGCGCCGTTCATGGATGCCGACGACATGATCGTTGGCGTCAAACGCGAGCTCGACTCGCTGCCACCGACCCAAGAGGTCAGCCACCGCGGCATGTACATGGAACGCTCGGCGGTCGATCGCCTCTTCGGTGGAGAACGCTTCTCCGACCCGGCGTTCCTGAGCACGACCAAGTCGCCAGACGTCGCCAGCAATTGGGTCGACGAGCTGCACGACAACCGCAGCCCGGATGCCGCCCCGAGGGACAAGGTCCTGTTGCGGGTCGAGGGCCACTCCGGCCGGGACATCAGCGACATATCTCTGAACCCGGGCGAAAAGGAGATCCTCTTCAAGCCCGCCACGGAGTTCGACGTCGTCGGAAGACACTGGAACGACGCGGAGGGTCGCTGGGAGATCGACCTACGCGAGGTCGGCCACCCAGACCCCGGTGGCTCACATGCCGATGACCTCCTCGACGGCTCCCGCCCTGACAGTCACGCCGACGGTAGCCACACCGACCCCGACGCGGATTCACCCGAACATGCCGATTCCAACGACCCGGAGAGCTCCACGACCGATTGGCCCTCTGAATGGGGGACCGGCCAGTACGACCCACTGCTCGACGGCCACTTTCCACACCTTCAAACTCCAGAGCCGATGCTTGATAGCATCAAGAATGTCAATGAAGTTGGATATTGGGCAGACCCCGATCGATACGGAAACAATTGCCATAACGTCGTCGAGGCTCTGGAACTACGAGCGCGCGGGTACGATGTCACGGCCGCACCAACGGTTCAGAGCGTACGATTCGAACAACTTACCGAGGGACAACTCGGGCCCGTCAACATGGTTGACTCATTCGAAGGTAGACATCTCCCAAATATCGCGTCCGATTGGCGCGCGCCGGATGGCTCCGCGGGGAAATTCGAGTTCCTGAGCGATTACAGCAAAGAGAGTCCCGGGGAGGCTCTGTCAAAAATGACCGAGTCTTGGCCAGACGACGCGCGAGGTTTCATCTCGGGACAGTGGAAAGACGGAGGCGCCCACATCTTCTCGATCCACAAGGGACCCGACGGCATCGAACTCATTGACGGACAAATAGACAAGCCGGACGCCTCAGAATATCTAGACATGATGCGATTCAACGAACGATCTGTTGAACAGCCCTGGGCGGACCTGCGCGTGATGCGCATCGATAATCTCGAGCCGACCGAGCACGTTCTTGGGTCAGCTCGTCCTCGCACCATGGATGAGTACCATGAAGCCGTCGCGTGGGGCGAAGCGATTCATCACGGTGATCCTGCCGGCTTGCCAAGTGAGAGCGTTCAGCGAGAAATCACCGCGCATGCCACCTGGCGCGAACGCAACGAAGAACTCATCGAGCATTTCCGCGAGATCGCAAGCGACCCATCGAAGTCCATTTCCGAGCGAAATGAAGCAGCAGGAATGATACCTTCACTTCAGGATCAGATCCACAGAATGGAATGGGGGAAGTATCGATTCCTCACCGATCTTCACGAAGCCAAATTCAATCTTGGAGGGCCAGGTTAACAGATGCTGACATTCGACGAGGCGCGAGGAATTCTATTCGAGTTCCTGCAACGAAACCCTCCCGGAATCTCGGGGACTCTCTATGTCGCCCCAGATGGGTTTGAAGACTCGACCCATTACATGCCCGCATACGGCGCACGAGAGTATTTCGTCGATGGTATCGAGGCGCACGTCAGGCTCGACAACACGGTTTCCTTTGTCGATAAGGAAACCGGTGTGATCACTCAGAAGTACCGGTTCGACTGCTTGGACAAGATCCGTGCAATGACACCGATCCACGGGTCCGACACGATCGGTACAATAGACCCGGAGCGCTATACGGTGACGCCGCGAACCAGCCCCCGTTCCAAGGTGTCAACACCGCCACCGCCACCACCTGCCCCCACCCCGGCCCCCACACCGCCCGCTGACCCGATGTTGGAGAAGGCGCGGGCTCTGGTGGAGGAGCTCCGGCGGGTGCCATCCTGGTGGGGTGTGAGTTTCCGCGGCTTCACCCGGGAATCACAGTTCGGGCTCGGCACGCGGAGCACAGTTGCGAGAGGACTCGTGCCGGCGTCACGCAACCTCCGGATGGCGACCGAGAACTACACCTGCGCCGGGGCGTACGCGATCGTCGGCCCCGACGGCCGGGCGATCGAAAGTATCGCGATCAAGGACGAACAGGAAGTCGTGTTCCTGCCAGGCACGTTCTTCCAGTTCGTCGGCGACTTCGAAGTCGCCGGGTTCCCGATCCGGCTGGTCAACCAGACCACCATCAACCCGGCCGACCGGGCAGAGGTCGACTGGGACAACATCCGCGCCCGCGTCGCGACCCTCCACGAGTACGAGACCAAGAAAGTCAAAGGCAACTACCGCATCCACACGCCGGGCAAGTTCATCGGCGACATCCACTGACCACATCATTGCCAGGTGAAGGAAGATTCGTTCACCCGCGACGACGTCCCTGCCACATGGGTCAGCCGATGGCGGCGACGTTGCGGGCCTCGGTGTCGTGGACCTTTTCTACGTATTGCCCGATCGCCTTGCCGATCTCGCGCAGGGCTTCGGCCGAGCGGTGGCCGGCCACGACAAGATCCTTCTGGGCCTCGTCGTGAGCCTGGCGAGACCGGTCTTGACCCGTGGTCTCCCAGCCGCCGATCAAGGCGTTGACATCTTCGGCCATACGGTCGAAGAAGGCCTTCAGCTCATCGGCCTTCCCGATCAGCAGCTGATTGATCTCCATCAGGTCGGTCTCGTCCGCTTCCAGCGTCACCTCAGCCACGTGCGTCTCCCAACCTGGCATCCATGTCGGACGGGAGCGCCCGCTCCAGCGCCTGACCCGACGCGGCAACGCCTTCGTCGGCGCCCCGGAAGATCATGTCGACGGCATAGAGGCCGGCAGCGTACTCAGCCATCGACTCACCGAGCTTCGCTGTGTTCTCGAACCAGAGGTTGATGGCTTCCCCGAAGCCTTGCGCAGCGCTGCCCTTGAACCGCTCCGTGCTGCCCTCCAGCTTCCCGCCGAAGTCGGTCAGCAGCTCATGGAGCTCGCTGATGCGCGCCTCGACCAGCTTCGCCGCCTGGGTCTGTTGACCCACGACGATCCTCATCTCACCCATTCCGAACCCCCGAGCATGTTAGTGACCGCAGCCAAGCATCCCGGATGCGTAAGCGGGTTGGCCAGGCCTACCGCAGCGGGCGGATGTGGAGGCCGATCTCCGGGTCGACGAGGACCTCCTGAGCGACCGGCATCCCGTCCACGACGAGCTGCGCGTCCACTGGTACGTTCCGCTTGACCAGCCCCAACGCGATCGGGCCGAGCTCGTGGTGCCGAGCGGACGACCCGACGAACCCCACCGTCTTCTCCCCGAAGACGAGCTCAGAGCCAGCGACAGGCAGCCGGTTCTCGGAGCCGTCAAGGTGGAGCAGGACCAGGCGCCGCGGCGGACGGCCCAGGGTGTGGACGCGGGCGACCGTCTCCTGGCCGCGGTAGCAGCCCTTGTCGAGGTGGACCGCATACTCCGCGCCGACAACGTCCGCGGACCCCGGCACCCAGCCGACCTCGTTGGGGATCGTGCGCGCATCCGTGTCCACGCCGAACCGGGGCTCGCCACGCTCGATCCGGAGAGCCTCGAACGCCCAGAACCCGCAGGCGGGACCCGCGGCAGCGGCGTACGTCTCCAGGGACTCGCGCGGGACGAAGGAGTAGCCCTGCGCCGGACGCCACACGGACGCCTGCGACGTCTCGAGCGTCACCGTCACGTCGGACCAGAACTTCATCCGCTCCAGGTAGCCGACCAGCGCCGCACCGGCGCCCGGCTCGGTCCACGCCAGGAAGGCGGAGCCGTCGTCGACGCCGGAGAAGAAGTGCTCGACATGTCCCTGCGGGGACAGGATCAGGGCCGAGGTCCAGACTCCCGGGGCCAGGCCCTCGAACGCCTGCGAGGTGAGCGAGTGCAGCCAGGTCAACCGATCGGGCCCACCCACCCGCACCACGTCACGATGGGAGAGGTCGACGAAGCCCTCGCCCGAGGCCAACGTCCGCTGCTCCAGGTTGAACGATCCGTAGTGCGCGGCGACGGGTGCGTCGGCACCATCGCCGGCGACGGCGCCGGGCAGGGACAGAAGCGGGCTGGCAGTCATCATGCTGTGCTCCTACGTGGGCTCGGAAGAACAGTCGACGCACGCCCCGAAGACAGTCAGATGAGCGACGTCTGCCTCGAAGGCGTACTCCTCACGCAGCCGCTCGCAGATACCGTCGGCCACAGAGGGGTCAACACTGGTGACCTTCTGACACTTCCTGCAGACCGCATGAAAATGCGGACGCCCTGAGACCGAGTGGTAGGTCGAGGCGCGCTCACCCAGGTGGGCGTGGCGCACCAGGCCCAGCTCCTCGAGCACCTCGAGGTTGCGATAGACGGTGGAGAGGTTGATCGCGGAGGACGACTCGCGTACGACGGCGAGCACCTCCTCGGGGGTGGCGTGCCGCAGCCGCTCGATCGCACCGAGGACCAGCTCGCGCTGGGGCGTGAGGCGGTAGCCCTTCGCCCGAAGGGCCTCGCGCCAGTCCTCAGCGGCCTCGGTCATCGCGACTACTTGGTGACTCGCTTGAGCCGCGCCCACAGGTGCGGCTGCAGCGCCTGATCCATCGCGGCCATGTCGTACGCATAGAGCAGGTCGCCCTCGACGTTGCCGTAGAGACGCTTGCCGGCGGTGTATTCCTTCGCCGTCTCCGTGCGGGCGACCGCGTCGGTGGTGACTTCGAGCTTGCCGCCCTCGGCCTTGCCGTACCACACCTCGACGATGCCGGAGCTGTGCGTCATCACCCACTCGACCTCGCCCTCGGGGCGGAAGCGGACGAAGCCGGTCTCCAGGGCCGCGTCGCGCACCTTCTCCCCCGTCTCGGGGTCGATGATCCACGAGCGCGCGAAGTAGTGGAAGAACGGTCGCCCGTCGTGGGTGAAGATCAGCTCCTGCCCGAACTCGAACTTGTCGATCGTCGGATAGTCACCGTGCCCGTTGCCCTGCCAGGTGCCGAGCATCCACGCACAGGGACCGGCGTCGGGGTGAAGGTTCTCCGGAAGTTCGAAAGCCACACACTGAGTTTAGGCGGTACGTCGGCTACGACCCGAAACGCAGGCGCTAGTGTGCTCGGCATGCAAGAACTCGTGGTGAAGGTGACGGTGGGCGCCGAGGCGCCCGAGCGTACGAACCAGGCCTTCACGGTCGCCTCGGCGGCCGCGACGGCCGGCGCGAAGGTGTCGCTGTGGCTCACCGGTGAGGCGACGTGGTTCGCGGTGCCCGGGCGCGCGGAGGAGTTCACCCTGGAGCACGCGGCGCCGCTGCAGGAGCTGATCGGGCTGGTCATCGAGGCCGGCCAGGTGACCGTGTGCAGCCAGTGCGCCTCCCGTCGCGACCTCTCCGAGGAGGACCTGATCGACGGCATCACCATCAAGGGTGCGGTCGTGTTCGCCGAGGAGATCCTGCGCGACGGCGTCCAGGCGCTCGTCTACTGACCTCGCCGCCAAGGAGAACTACACTTATGTAGTTCCAGGTAGCGGGCGTGTTAAACCTTTCGGAGACTCCACACGCCGCCTACTTGGCCGTTAGCATTCACCCTCGTGAGCACGCAGACCCCCAGTGGCAAGTGGTGGAGCCGGGATTCGGCCGCCCAGCCGGGTGAAGACGAGGACCTGACGGCGCGCGCTGCGGAACTGGCCCGCGCGGCCGCCGCAGCCGAGTCGCTTCGCATCGCAGCCGAGCAGGCGGCAGCCGAGCAGGCGGCCGAGCGGCTGGTCGCCGAGGAGTCCGCCGCCCAGCACGCAACCGCCCGCGCCAAGGCAGACGAGACCGCCAAGCTCCACGCCGAGCTGGCCGCCGACGCCCACCAGGCTCGCGAGGTCGCGGAGAAGGCAGCCGAGGAGTACGCCCGCGCCAGGGTCGAGGCCGAGAAGCTCGCCGACACCCGTGCCAAGGAGCGCGCCGAGGCCGAGGAGGCCGCGGTCGCCAGGGGCAAGGAGCTGGAGGCGGCCGAGCGCCGCCTTCTCGAGGCGGCCCGCACCGCCGAGGAACAGACCCGCGCACGCACCGAGGCCGAGGAAGCCGCCCGAGCCAAGGCCGAGGAAGCCGCCTCCGCAGCCGCCTCCGCCGCCGAGGCGCACACGAAGGCAGCCGAGCACGCCGAGCTGGCCCAGGCCGCCTACGCCGCGCGCAGCGTCGCGGAGGCCGCCGCCGAGGACCGCCTCGAGGAGATGGACGAGCTCCGCGACGCGCTTGCCGCAGCCGAGAAGGCTGCCCGCAAGGCCGCCGACGAGGCCCGCAACGCCTACGAGGCACGCAGCGAGGCGGAGGCCGCCGCCGAGGCCGCCTACACCGCCCGCGCCGCGGCCGACACCCGTTCCGAGGAGCTCGCGCGGATGCGCGAGGAGGCCGACGCTGCCGCGGCCGGCCGAGCCGACGAGGCGCTGGCCGCGTTCACCGCGCGCCAGGCCGCCGAGCAGGCCGCCAACGACCGCGCGACCGAGGCCGAGAAGGCCGCCGCTGCCCGCATCACGGCCGAGGAGTCCGCGGTCGCGATGGCGACGCAGGCCGAGCGGGCCGAGCAGGCCCGTAAGGACGCCGAGGCTGCGGCCGAGGCCGCCTATGCCGCCGCCGAGGCCGCGGCCACCGCCCGCGCCGAGGCCGAGGAAGCAGCGAAGGAGGCCTTCGAGGAGCGCAAGGCCGCCGACGCCAACGCCGAGGACCACGCGATGACCCGGGCCGCGGCCGAGGCCGCGGCGGCCGATCAGTACGCCGTGGCAGCCGAGGCACTTGCCGCGCGCACCGAGGCGGAGGAGGCCGCGCTGCGCGCCTTCAAGGCCGCCGACGCCGCCAACGACGCCCGTCTCGAGGCCGAGAAGAGCGCGAAGCAGTACGCCGAGTTCGCCGCTGCCGCAGCACACGAGGCCAACGAGAACGAGGAGCGCTACCGGCAGCTCACCGAGCTCGCCTCCCAGGCCGAGCAGGCCGCCGAGTCCGCCAACCTCGCGCGGATGGCGGCCGACCAGCGCGCCTCCGAGCACGCCGATCTCGCGGTGCAGGCCCTGGAGGGCCGTCGCGCCGCCGAGCGTGCTGCGACCGAGGCCAACGAGGGTCGTCGCGCGGCGGAGTCTGCGCTGCGTGCCGCGCACGAGGCGATGACCGAGGTCGTCACCGCACAAGCCCGTGAGCGCGAAGAGGCCGAGCGCCGGATGACGGAGATGATGAACCGTCTCGCCGACGTCCAGGAGCAGGCCACCGAGGCCGTACGCCTGCGGGCCGAGGCGGAGGAGGTCGCCGGCCAGAAGGCGATCGACCGCCAGGCTGTCGAGGCCTCGATCCTGCACAACACCGAGCTCGTCGAGCAGGCCATCGTGGATCGACAGATCGCCGAGCGCCGCAGCGCCCAGCTGGCCAAGCAGCTCGCCGACCTGCGCGAGGCCGTCATGCTCGCGGTCAAGGGCGGCAGCACCAACAAGCGTGCGATGCAGGCCCTCGAGCTCACCCTCGCGGCGACCCCGGTCCCGCCCGAGGCGAGCCTCCCGATCCCGGACGCCCCGGACGAGCCACTCGTGGTCGAGCCCCTCGCGCCCGTCGAGACCGCCAAGGCCACCGCGCCCGCGCCGGTCGACTCATCCTCGCCGACCGCCGGTCCGCCGACCGCCCCTGTGACGCTGCCCGAGCGGCCGTCAGGCAAGAAGCAGACCACCAAGAAGCAGGGGTCGTCCAAGGAGCCGCTCCCGGAGCCGACGGCCCTGCCCGACACTCCCAGCGACTCGCTCCCCCAGCGCTCGAGCGGCTGGCTGGCCGCGGTCAAGCTCGCCGAGTCCGGCAGGTTCCCCGGCGCCAAGATCCCCGGCGCCGGCACCTCCGAGCCCATCCAGGCCGCCGAGGACGCCGCTGTCGGCGAGACGGAGGGCGACCCCGTCGGCACCAAGCAGCTGACCGTCCGCACCTTCCACCCCGAGGACGGCTCGCTCATGACCGAGAGCACCGTGACGGTCACCGAGGAGGGTGTGCTCGACGTACGCAAGGACGAGCAGACCCACACCTACGACCTCTACGACACCCACACCGACATCACCATCAAGGGCGAGCCGGCCACCGACGAGTGGGTCGTCGAGTTCAACACCGACGAGGCCGGGGCGGTCCAGGTCGACAAATCGATGGTCGACCCCGAGGCGTTCCAGCGGGAGGTACTCCGCTGGCGCCCCGACATGGCCGGCTGAGCGTCGTCCCAGCACGCACCCGGCGGCGTTGTCGTCGGTCGACGGCCAACCCCAGGCCGCCTTCCCTCCTCCGCCTTGCCGGGCACGCACTGGGACGACGCTCAGCTCCTTACAAGTTGTCCTTCAGCACTCGAGCGATCTCGAGGACTGCCGCGCGTGCCGTACGCCCGGCGCCGACCACGTTCAGGAACCCGTGGATCTGGTCGGCGAAGCGCCTGTGCGCGACCTTGACCCCGGCCTCCTCGAGCTTGGCGGCGTAGGCCTCGCCCTCGTCGCGCAGCGGGTCGAAACCCGCGGTCGCGACGTACGCCGGGGCGACCCCGCTCGTCGGGATCTCGGCGTGCAGCGGAGCGTGGCGCGGGTCGCGCCGGTCGGTGCCCTCGGGCAGGTAGTTGTCGGTCGCCGCCGCGATGAAGTCGGCGGTCAGGTAGAAGCCCTCGCTGAGATCCTCGCGGCTGCGGGTGGCCGCCTCCGACTGCGTCACCGGGTAGATGAGCAGCTGGAACGCACAGGCCTCGCCGACCGCGAGCGCGACCCCGGCCGCCAGGTTGCCGCCGGCCGAGTCGCCGCCCACCCCGATCCGGGCCGGGTCCGCACCGAGCTCGGCCGCATGCTCGACCGCCCAGCGGAAGGCCGCGACCGAGTCGTCGTACGCCGCCGGGAACGGTGACTCCGGCGCCAGCCGGTAGTCGACCGAGAGCACCTTGACCCCCGACTCGCTGGCCAGCAGCCGGCAGGGAGCGTCGTGGGTGTCGAGGTCGCCGAAGATGAAGCCACCGCCGTGCAGGAAGACCAGCAGCGGAGCGTTGCCCGAGACGCCCTCGGGGCTGTAGAGCCGCGCCTTGAGGCCCGCGACCCAGAGCTCACGCACCGACCCGATCTCCTGGTGACCACCGCCGAGCTGCGACTGCCGCAGCAGCGCCACCCGCCCCTTCGGGATCGGCAGCGTCGACGGGTCCGGCTCCCCCGACACCTTCAGCAGCGCGAGCATGATCTGCGTGTCCACCGCGAGCGTCTGCCCGTCGTACGTCACCGGCTTGCCGACGATCCGCCGCTGCACCGCAGCCGGCAGGTTCATCGCCGTCGTGAAGGCAGGCTTCTTCACCTGCACCAGCAACGGATCGATCAGGGACGACGCACGCGCGAGAATCGACATGCGCCCAAACTACCGGTTATCAGGGACATCGTGTAACAGGTAGTTCGCCAGATGACCGGACCAAAGGCCAGAGTTCGGATCATGTCTCCCGCTAGGTCACGCAAGTGAGTCACACTAGCCCCATGAGTCTCGACCCGCAGGCCCCCACCCGCTCGGCCGAGGACACCGTGAGCCTGACCGCGGTTCCCGACCAGCCGTTCGACGTCGAGCCCGAGTACATCCCGGACCACGAGGCGCTGGCCGAGGTCGAGAAGTACGAGGACCGGTTCCTCGACCGGGAGCTGTCCTGGCTGCGATTCAACGAGCGGGTGCTGGAGCTGGCGGAGGACGACACGCTGCCGCTGCTGGAGCGCGTACGCTTCCTGGCGATCTTCACCTCCAACCTGGACGAGTTCTTCATGGTCCGGGTGGCCGGGCTCAAGCGGCGGATCGCGGCAGGGGTGGCCGTGCGAGCCGCCTCCGGGCTGATGCCGCGCGAGGTCCTCGAGGTGATCTGGCGGACGACGCGGGAGCTCTCCGAGCGGCACGCCGCGGTCTTCCGCGACAAGATCAAGCCGGCGCTGCTCGAGGAAGGCATCCAGCTGCTGCACTGGGAGGACCTCACCCCCGAGGAGGTCAAGGCCTGCAAGAAGCTGTTCAAGGAACGGGTCTACCCGGTGCTGACGCCGCTCGCGGTGGACCCGGCGCACCCGTTCCCCTACATCTCCGGCCTCTCGCTCAACCTCGCGGTGCGCCTGCGCGACCCGAAGACCAAGAAGAAGCACTTCGCCCGGGTGAAGGTCCCGCCGATCTTCAGCCGCTTCGTGCCGCTGGGCAACGACCGCTTCGTGCCGCTGGAGGAGGTCATGCGGGAGCGACTGCAGAAGCTCTTCCCGGGCATGGAGATCATCGAGGTGCACACCTTCCGGGTCACCCGCAACGAGGATCTCGAGGTCGAGGAGGACGACACCGAGAACCTCCTCACCGCGCTGGAGAAGGAACTGCTCCGGCGGCGCTTCGGCCCTCCCGTACGTCTCGAGGTGCAGGAGTCGATGACCGACTCGACCCTCGACCTGCTGGTCTCCGAGCTCGGCATCTCCGACAAGGAGGTCTTCCGGCTGCCCGGCCCGCTCGACCTGCGCGGGCTGCACGGCATCGCCGACATCGACCGCGAGCAGCTGAAGTATCCCGCCTTCGTGCCGAGCACCCACCCGGCCCTGGCGCCCGTCGAGAGCGCCGCGCCGGTCGACGTCTTCAAGGCGGCCCGCCGTGACGACGTACTCCTCCAGCATCCCTACGACTCGTTCGCGACCAGCGTGCAGCGCTTCATCGAGCAGGCGGCGGCGGACCCGCGGGTGCTCGCGATCAAGCAAACCCTCTACCGGACCTCCGGCGACTCCCCGATCATCGACGCCCTGATCGACGCGGCCGAGGCCGGCAAGCAGGTGCTGGTGCTGGTCGAGATCAAGGCGCGCTTCGACGAGGTGGCCAACATCCGCTGGGCACGCAAGCTCGAGCAGGCCGGCTGCCACGTGGTCTACGGCCTCGTCGGCCTGAAGACCCACTGCAAGCTGGCGATGGTGGTGCGCGAGGAGCCCGACGGCACGATCCGCCGCTACACCCACATCGGCACCGGCAACTACAACCCGAAGACCTCCAGGCTCTACGAGGACATGGGGCTGATCACCACCAACGAGGAGATCGGCGAGGACGTCGCCCACCTGTTCAACAACCTCTCCGGCTGGAGCCGGGAGGCGACGTACGAACAGCTCCTGGTCGCCCCCGGCAACGTACGCAACGGCCTGATCGAGCAGATCCACGCCGAGATCGCCCACCATCTGGCGGGGCGTCCGGCAAGGATCCGACTCAAGGCCAACTCGGTGGTCGACGAGGCGATCATCGACGCGCTCTACCTGGCCTCCCAGGCCGGCGTGCCCGTGCAGCTGCTCGTGCGTGGCATCTGTGCGCTCCGTCCGGGCGTGGAGGGGCTCAGCGAGACCATCGAGGTGCGTTCGATCCTGGGCCGGTTCCTCGAGCACTCCCGGATCTTCTGGTTCGAGAACGGTGCCGCCGACGACGGGGACGGGCCGAACGCCTGGATCGGCTCGGCCGACATGATGCACCGCAACCTCGACCGCCGGGTCGAGGCCCTCGTACGCCTCCCCACCCCCGAGCTCGTGGCCGAGGTGGGCGCACTGTTCGACCTGGCATTCGAACCGACCACGGACGCCTGGGTCCTCGGGCCCGACGGAACCTGGACCCGAAACCACGCTCCTGACCATCTGCAGGCGATGCTGATCACACGACAGCGCCAGCGCAGGCGCGCCGCGGCAGGCTGAACACGCCCCTGGCTTTCGTCGTGTCAAGCGGACTCGCCTAACATGAGCCCGCAGGTCTGCCCATCCAGCCAGGAGCCCCCCGTGCGTTTCCGAATCCGACCGGTCGACACGTCGTTCTACGACCTGTTCGCCGAGTCTGCCAACCACCTCGTAGGCGGTGTGTCGCTGCTCGCCGAGATGCTCAGCGACAGCGCCGACCGTGAGGACGTCGCGCGACGCATGCGCGACGCGGAGCATGCCGCCGACGAGACCACCCACGAGCTGGTCAAGAAGGTGAACTCGACCTTCGTCACGCCGTTCGACCGCGAGGACATCTACGCCCTCGGCTCCGGTCTCGACGACGTGATGGACTCGATGGACGAGGTTGTCGACCAGATCTTCGTCTACGGCGTCAACATCCTGCCGCCGGAGCTCTCGGACCAGGTCACCGTGCTGCAGCGATGCGCCGAGCTGACCGCCACCGCGATGCCCAAGCTGCGCTCGATGAAGGAGCTCTCCGAGTACTGGATCGAGATCAACCGTCTCGAGAACCAGGGCGACAAGAACCACCGTCGCATCCTCGCCAAGCTCTTCTCCGGAGAGTACGAGGCGCTCGAGGTCCTGAAGCTCAAGGACATCGTCGAGTCTCTCGAGGACGCGATCGACGGCTTCGAGAAGGTCGCGAACATCGTCGAGCAGATCGCCGTCAAGGAATCCTGAGCCTGCTCAATGGAACTCGCCATTGTCATCGCGGTGGTCGTCGTCGCCCTGGTCTTCGACTACACCAACGGTTTCCACGACGCCGCCAACGCCATCGCGACCTCCGTGTCCACGCGCGCGCTCACGCCGCGCATCGCCCTCCTGCTCGCAGCGGTGATGAACTTCGTCGGCGCCTTCCTGGGCCAGAAGGTCGCCCACACCGTCTCCGACACCATCACGCCACCATCAGGCGCCCATGGTCTGACCGTCGTGATGGCAGGCCTGCTCGGCGCGATCGCCTGGAACCTGATCACCTGGTACTTCGGTCTGCCCTCGTCCTCGTCGCACGCGCTCATCGGTGGTCTGGCCGGCTCGGCGATCGCCGCCGGCGCGTTCGTCAACTGGATGACGGTGCTGGAGAAGGTCGTCATCCCCATGTTCGTGTCCCCGGTGGTCGCCTTCGGCCTCGGGTTCGGCGTGATGCTCGCGATCATGTGGATCTTCCGCCGCACCAACCAGCACCGGGCCCAGAAGGGCTTCCGGATCGCCCAGACGATCTCGGCGGCCGCGATGGCCCTCGGTCACGGCCTCCAGGACGCCCAGAAGACGATGGGCGTCATCTTCCTCGCCCTGGTCACCGGTGGCTTCCTCTCGGCCGACGCCGATCTCCCGTTCTGGGTGATCGCCGCCGCGGCGACCGCGATCTCCCTCGGCACCATGTCCGGCGGCTGGCGCATCATGCGCACCCTCGGCCGTCGGATCATCCACCTGGACCCGTCCCGCGGCTTCGCCGCCGAGTCGGTCGCCGCCTCGGTGCTCTACACCACGGCGTACGTCTGGGAGGCTCCGATCTCGACCACCCACACGATCACCTCGGCGATCATGGGTGTCGGGGCGACCAAGCGGTTCTCCGCGGTCCGCTGGGGCATCGCGAAGTCGATCGTCGCCGCCTGGGTCTTCACCTTCCCGGCGGCCGGTGGCGTGGCAGCCCTGACCTACCTGATCTGCCACTTCATCTTTCAGCTGCCGTAGACGACAACACGCCGAGTCGGCGCATCCGACCCCTCTCGCTCGCTTCGCTTCGCGAGACACGGGGTCAGATGCGCCGACTCGGCAGAGGCTGATTTACCCGAAACGACCCGAGATGTACGCCTCGGTGTCCGGGTTGTCGGGCTTGGTGAACATCTGCTTGGTGGGGTTGAACTCCACCAGGTGACCCGGCTGACCGGCGGCCTTCAGGTTGAAGAAGCCGGTGTCGTCGGAGACACGAGCGGCCTGCTGCATGTTGTGGGTGACGATCACGATCGTGTAGTCGGACTTCAGCTCGTGGATGAGGTCCTCGATCGCGGCGGTCGAGATCGGGTCGAGCGCCGAGCACGGCTCGTCCATGAGCAGCACCTCGGGCTGGACCGCGATCGCGCGGGCGATGCAGAGCCGCTGCTGCTGGCCGCCGGAGAGCCCCATGCCGGGCTTGCCGAGACGGTCCTTGACCTCGTTCCACAGGTTGGCGCCGCGCAGCGCCTTCTCCACGATCGCGTCCGCCTCGGACTTCTTGATCCGCTTGGAGTTGAGCTTGTTGCCGGCGAGCACGTTGTCGTAGATCGACATCGTCGGGAACGGGTTGGGCCGCTGGAAAACCATGCCGACCTTGCGGCGCACGGCCACCGGGTCGACGTTCGGACCGTAGATGTCCTGGCCGGCGATCGAGATCTTGCCCTCGACGTACGCGCCGGGGATGACCTCGTGCATCCGGTTGAGGGTGCGCAGGAAGGTCGACTTGCCGCAGCCGGAGGGCCCGATGAAGGCCGTCACCGACTTCGGCTTGATGGACATGGAGACGTCCTCGACGGCCTTGAAGTCGCCGTAGAAGATGCTGGCGTCCTTGACTTGGATGGACATGTGTTTCTCCTAGCGCCCGGTCTTGGGGGCGAAGATCGTGCCGACGATACGGGCGATGAGGTTGAGGACCATGACGAGGACGAAGAGCACCAGTGCTCCGCCCCAGGCGTACTCGACGCCCTTCGACGTGGCCTCCGACAGCTGGGTGTAGATGAAGACCGGCACGGTCATCATCGGGCTGTCGTCGAAGGCGTTGGTGTTCATGTTCGGGTTGAACCCGGAGGCGACCAGCAACGGCGCGGTCTCACCGATCACGCGCGAGATCGCGAGCACGACGCCGGTGACGATGCCGCCGATGGCGGTCGGGAGCACCATCCGGGTGATGGTGCGCCACTTCGGCACCCCGAGGGCGTACGCAGCCTCCCGCAGGTCGTCGGGGACCAGCTTGAGCATCTCCTCGGTCGAACGGACGACGGTCGGGATCATCAGCAGCGAGAGCGCGACACCCCCGCCGAAGCCGAAGCGCGTGCCCGGCCCGACGATCAGGGTGAAGAGCGCGAACGCGAACAGACCCGCGACGATCGATGGGATGCCGGTCATGACGTCGACCAGGAAGGTGATCGCCTTGGCGAGGCGGTTGCCCTTGCCGTACTCGATCAGGTAGATCGCGGTCATGATGCCGATCGGGATCGAGATCAGCGCGGCGATGCCGGTGACGATCAGGGTGCCCGTCAGCGCGTGGTAGAGACCGCCCTGCTCGTCGCCGGTGACCGAGCGCATCGAGTAGGTGAGGAACTCCGGGCTGATGGTCGCGGCACCGCGGGCGATGACCATGTAGACCAGCCAGATCAGCGGGATGACCGCGACGCCGAACGCCGTCCACACGAGCCCGGTGACGAGCTTGTCGGTGGCCGAGCGCCGGTTCTCCACCAGCAGCGCCCAGAGCGGGTAGCCGATCAGGAACCCGAGCACGCCGATGACGACGGCCCCCACGATGCCCATGCCGAGCACCAGCGCCAGGCCGCCGAGGGCGACCGCGGCGACGCCGACCAGCCACTGGGCGCCTCGCGGGAGCGTGGCGTGGGAGAGCTTCGTCTCCTCGTTCGAGAAGTCTGTGGTGCTCACTTGGCCCTCCCTCGGGCGACGATCCAGCGGGCGAAGGCGTTGACCAGGAACGTGAAGGCGAACAGCACGAGGCCGGTCGCGATCAGCACGGAGAGCCGGTCGGGCGTGCTCTCCTTGTAGCCCTGGGCGATGTGCGCCGCGATGGTCTGCGGGTTCTGGGTGCCGACGATGAACAGCGAGACGACGACCTTCGGGGAGGCGATCATCGCGATCGCCATCGTCTCACCGAGCGCACGACCGAGGCCGAGCATGACCGCGGAGACCATGCCGGAGCGGGCGTAGGGGAAGACCGCGTAGCGGACCATCTCCCAGCGGGTGGCGCCGAGCGCCAGCGCCGCCTCCTCGTGCAGTCGTGGCGTCTGCGCGAAGACCTCGCGGCAGATCGAGGTGATGATCGGCAGGATCATCACGGCGAGCACGATCGAGGCGGTGAACAGCGTGCGACCGTTGCCGGAGGGCTGACCGTCGAAGAACGGCAGCCAGGCGAGGTGCTCGGCGAGCCAGGCATGCGCCGGCACCAGGTAGGGGCCGAGCGCGACCGCGCCCCACAGGCCGAAGACGACCGACGGCACCGCGGCGAGCAGGTCGATGACGTACGCCACCGGGACCGCGATCCGACGCGGCGCGTAGTGGCTGATGAACAGGGCGATCGCCACGGAGAACGGCACCGCGATGATCAGGGCCAGGACGGCGGCGTACATGGTGGCGAACAGCAGCGGGACCACCAGGCCCAGGAACGAGCCCTGGCCGGCGTAGTGCTGTGCGTCCACGTTGAAGCCCGGGATGCCCTCGATCCCCAGGAAGATGAAGACGGCTGCCAGCGCGACCAGGATCAGGGCGGCAGCGGTCACGGCAAGGCCTCGGAAGACGACATCACCCACCGAGCCACGGCCGGACAGCTCCGACTTCGGGTCAACGCCAGGGTCGGCGCCGGGGTCAGCGGCGACAGTCACAAGGCATTCCTCGACTTTCTTGTTTCGGTTCTCAAGACAGCCGTACGGGCGGCGGCCGTAGCCACCGCCCGAACGGCGATCACGTCAAACTTAGCGGCACTTACTTGATGGCACCGACGAGGTCGAGAGCCTTGTCGGCGGTCTCGCGGTCGAGCGGCGCGGAGCCGGCCTCCTCGGCGGAGACCTTCTGGCCGTCCTCGGAGAGGATGTACTCGAGGTAGCCCTTCACGTTGGCGGCGTCCTCGGCGTTCTCGTAGGTCGGGCAGGCCAGCAGGTAAGAGACCAGCACGACCGGGTAGACGCCGGCCTCGGTGGTCGTGCGGGCGACCTCGACGGCCATGTCGTTGTCGCTCAGACCCGCCGGCTTGGAGGCGGCCAGGATCTTCGCCGCGGCCTCGGCGGTCGGCTCGACGTAGTCCTCGCCGACCTTGATGCTGGCGACGGTGAGGTCGTTCTCACGCGCGGCGGACTCGTCCATGAAGCCGATGTAGCCGGCACCCTGCATGGCGGTCACGACACCGGAGGTGCCGTCGGCACCCTCGCCGACCTTGATGCTGGCGGGCCACTCACCGTCGGGCTCCTCGGCCCAGCCGCCGGCCTTCGAGAGGTAGTCGGTGAAGTTCTCCTGGGTGCCCGAGTCGTCGGAGCGGTGGACCGGGGTGATCGCAGTGTCCGGAAGCTTGGCGTCCGGGTTGAGCGCGGTGATCGCGCTGTCGTTCCACTTGGTGATCTTGCCCGAGAAGATCCCGGAGAGGGTCGCGGCGTCGAGCTTCAGCTCGTCGACACCCTCGACGTTGAACGCAACGGCGATCGGCGAGACGTACGCCGGGACCTGGATCGGGTCGCCGCCACACTTCTTCTTGGCGCCGGAGAGCTCGCCCTCGTCGTCGTTGAGAGCCGAGTCGGTGCCGGCGAAGAGGTAGCCGCCGGAGATGAAGCCTTCACGACCCGAACCGGAACCCACGGGCTCGTAGACGACACTGAGGTCGGGGTTCGCGTCCTGGATGCCGGCGACCCACGCCGCCTGGCCCTTCTCCTGCGAGGAGGCTCCGCCACCCTTGATGGTGCCCGAGAGGGTGCCTTCCCCGTCGCTGTCACTGCCCTGCTCGTTGGCAGCGCCGCAGGCGCTGATCGCAAGGGCGAGGGCCGCAGCCGTGATGCCCGGGACGAGTGCCCGGCGCAGCGAGGTGGTGTTCACGCAAGTCTCCTGATGATGATGCAGTCGTTTCGGAGTTGTCGCGATGACCGTAAGGAGCCGAGGTGGACGGGAAACTCGGCGAAGGTGAACACAGGCTGAACGAGGAAAACAAAGTCGGTGGCAAATCGATGTCAGTTTCGGGCACAGGAGATGAACAGGTCGGCCTCAAGCCTCTGTCAGGCCTGAAATGCCTCGGCAGCCCGCACCTCACCCGCGCGCACGTGCAACACCATCAGCTCGCCCTTCGCCAGCTTCGGGTCCCGCACACCCAGCCCGTCGAAGACCCACGGCAGCACCGGCCGGTGCGTGCAGATCACCGTCGGAACCGCCAGGTCGCGCAAGGTGTCCGCGGCCAGGGCGGACACGCTACCTTCCTCCGCACCCTCCTCGCTGAGCAGTCTCATCTGCGCAGGAGCGAGGCCGGCGAGCCCGGCGTAGGGCGCGACGGACTGCACGCACCGGGCACTCGTCGAGGTGATCACCCGGCGGACGTCGTAGGCCATCAGCAGGCCGGCCAGCGTGACCGCCTGGGCCCGTCCGGTGTCGTCGAGCGGCCGCTCCTCGTCCGCACGGGACCAGGCCGAACGGCCGACGGCCGACCCGTGGCGGAGGATCACGAGGGGCGTGGTGGGGTGGCGTACGTCCTCGGCCTGCCGCAACGTGTCCCGGTCGTGCGGGTAGGTGAGCCGCTCGCGCGCCTTCTCCACCGATAGCCACTCGACGTCGTCGATCTCGTCGTTGATCTGGTAGCCGTCGACATCGTCGTCGGCACCGGCAGCGGTGCGGCCCACCCAGTAGTGGACCACCTTCTGGCCCGCCTCGACGGGATAGCGCTGCGGGCTGAGCGGGTGGCCGAGCGCGACCCGGAGGCCGGTCTCCTCCCGCACCTCGCGGATCGCGGCCACCGGCACCGTCTCACCGGGATCGACCTTCCCCTTGGGAAAGGACCAGTCGTCGTACTTGGGCCTGTGGACCAGCGCCACCTCCGGCAGGTCGTCGTGCTCGCGAAAAACCACTACGCCGGCGGCTGGGATCTCGGGCATGGGCACAGGGTATGTCGGATGGGTGGCCGGTTCGTCTAAGGTTCGTCGGGATGCTCCGCACCCCCCAGCTTCTCGACCGCCCCAGGATGTGGGCCGGCCGGTCATCCAGAGTCGTACGCGCCCACCCCCTGTTGACCATCGTGGTGGGCGTCGTCGTCGTTGCGCTCGTCGTCGTCCTGGCTCGCGCCTGGGCGACCCGCGGCGGCGACCTCGACGAGGCGCTGCGGCTGTCCCCCGCCGAGGCGACGCGGGTCTCGTTCACCGACTGGGCGGGCATCCGAGAGCGTGTCGGCGCCGACCTCGATGCCGACTCCACGCCGGAGGAGGTGCACGAGATGATCGACGACGCCTACACGAAGGACCTCACCTCGACCTCGGTGCTGCCCGACGCCTCGGGCCTGCTGCAGCAGCACTTCGGCTGGTCACCGGCGACCCTCGACTGGGAGCTCTACACCCAGTCGACCGAGGGCGCGCTGATGGTCGGGCACCTCACGGACATGGACACCGACCATCTCGTCGATCAGCTCACCTCGATGGGGTTCGCCGCCCCCGACGACGATCCCGCCGACGGCGGCGTCTGGGACGGCAGCCTGGTCCCCTTCTCCACCTTCACCGACTCCGGGATCGACTCGACGATCTCCCCGCAGCTCACCTACATCGCCTTCCTGCCCGAGCACGACCTGATCCTGGCCTCGGACGGCCGGCGCTACCTGAGCGACCAGGTCGAGGGGCTCGGCGACGGCGACCTGCACGAACCGATGACGGAGGCGGCCGACCGGCTCGGCGACCCCCTCTCGGCGTTCATCTACGACGGCGACTTCACCTGCAGTGAGATCGGGCTGAGCGGCGCCTCGGCGGCCGACCAGGACCAGGCTGACGGCCTCGTCGACGCCGCCGGCGACATCAACCCGATCGCGGGCTTCGCGATGGCGGCCGAGCCGAGTGGGGACGTACGCGTCGCGATGTCGTTCGAGAACGACGACCAGGCACGTACGAACGCCGACACCCGGGCCAAGCTCGCCGTCGGCCCGGCACCCGGTCAGGGCGGCACGTTCGACGAGCGGTTCAAGCTGGGGAAGGTCGCGGCCGAGGACGAGGTCGTCACCATGCAGCTTCAGCCGAAGAACGGCACCGCCGTGCTCTCCGACCTCGCAAACGGGCCACTGCTCTTCGCGACCTGCTGACGGGTCGTCAGGGGATGATCCCGAGGATCCGGTCGATCTCTTCCTGGGAGAGATGATCCTCGGACTCGCTGGCGGCGACGATGAGGTTGGTGGTGAGCTCGACCTCGAGGAGCAGCTCGGGATCTTCCAGCGTCACATCGAACTGGTCAGCCACGCCCGCCGCCTCCTCACGTCACTCAAAGCTCGTCTTCACATCATCGCCCAGTCTCGGTGGATCTGGGCGCTGATCCACTAATAACCATCAAAAGTTGTCACATCAAGCGTGACACAGAGGCCTGAGAGGGCCTCAATCAGACCACGAGGCCCCAGCCGTGCGGCTGGGGCCTCGTTGCAGATGATCAGTGTCGGCTCACGCCGAACCCGAGATCGTCTTGCTGATCAGAGAGGACGAACGTTCTCCGCCTGCGGGCCCTTCGGACCCTGGGTGACGTCGAACTCGACCTTCTGGTTCTCGTCCAGCGACTTGTAGCCGTTGGTCTGGATCGCAGAGTAGTGCACGAAGACGTCGTCGCCGCCGTCCTCCTGCGCAATGAAGCCGAAACCCTTCTCGGCGTTGAACCACTTAACGGTGCCCTGAGCCATCTGCTCGTTACTCCTTAGTCGGGGCGAGAGGCCACCAGGTTCGGTAGCCCCGCATCAGGGGCGGGTGACACGTCGCTCCGACCTGTGTTCCCGAACCGGGGTCCGGGCGGGCACAGAGCAGAAACGCCGTTGGATCACAAACTCCGCAGGCGTCAGACCTTCTGGAACTTGCACCTGTTGCGGGAGTGAGACTAGCAACTCACGAGCCTGTGCGAACCCCCCTTGACCGATCGTTTTACGCGCGAGGCGATGAAGGTTGTGCAACGGAGCCGTGAAACCGCCGGTCAGAGGGGAGGTACACCGACGGTTTCCGGACCTGTTTTCCGGACAGCAGAAGACCCCCGCCCGGCTCGGGCGGGGGTCTGGTCTGGTAGGCCGTGTCGGTCTCGAACCGACGACCCATGGATTAAAAGTCCACTGCTCTACCAACTGAGCTAACGGCCCGCCGGGAGTCTACCGGAGCAGCCGCCGTCTCCTATTCGTGGTCGCCCGGCGGCGTCGAGGATCTTCCGCGTTCGCTGATGATCTGTGCGCATCGCTCGGCGGCGACCGCTCCCGTCAGCGCATGCTCGAGCAGGAGCTGCGTCCAGCGCTCGTAGCGGGCGACCTCGACCGGATCGGCGATCTCGAGGTCGCCGGCGCTGGTCTCGAGGGTGACGATCCGGTCGCGCTGGTCCCAGCCGTGCTGGACCAGGACGGGGAAGCTCTCGAGGGGGACGATCCCGATCGTCGCCTGGGTGCTGGTCGCCAGCTTGGCGATGTGCTCGATCTGGGCACGCATGATGCCGGGCGAGCCCACCAGATGATGGAGAGCCGCCTCGCCGACCAGGATGGTGATCGACCGTCCGGCTTCGTAGAGGATCGCCGATCGGCGCAGTCTCGCCGCGATCACATGGGAGACCTCGCCAGGATCCTGGTCGCGCACACCACCCGCGAGCGCCAGCAGCGCTCGCGCGTAGTCCGGAGTCTGCAACAGCTCGGGGACACTGTGAGGCTGGTAGCTGGTCAGGAGCTTCGCGGCCACCTCGGTCGCTGCGTACGCCTCCTGGTGCTGCTCCGCGCCGCCGTCGGCCTGATGGGCGTGGCGGAACGCGGCGTGCTCGTGGTCGGCCCGCGCACGCAGCGCGAGCAGCATCTCCTTGTCGGCACCCACCGCGGCCGCCCAGGCACGGACCTCGGCCTCGGAGACGGACTGCCGGCCGGACTCGATCTTCGACACCTTCGGCTGGGACCAGCCCGAGCCCAGCGCCTCTGCCAGACCGGCTCCGGTCAGGCCCGCGGCGCGACGGGCATCCCGGAGCGCCTCGGTCAGTGCTTCACGGGCTCGACGGTTGGGGCGGGGCACGGCGACAGCCTCCTTCGACGGGTTCGTCCGAGCTTCCATCGTGCCTGATGGGCATACCTCGCGTCCAGATGCACATCACGATTGGCAGGATCGAAATATTATGCTCTACTGGATCCGGGGTCGACGTCGACAGGAAGGCAGGGCCTCGATGAGCATCCGACGAACCCATCCCGGACGACCGCGCCTCGTCCCCTCGAGCACGGCCGCCCCACCCCGCGAGCAGGTGCTCCACGCCGCGGCGCAGCTGTTCGTGACCAAGGGTTTCGCGGCCACCTCGACGCGGGAGATCGCCGACAGGGTCGGGATCAGGCAGGCATCGCTCTACTACCACTTCACCGGCAAGGACGAGATCCTCGCCGAGCTCCTGGAGCGATCTGTCCGACCCACCGTCGACCGGATCGAGCAGATCGAGCGGCTGACCGCGTCCGAGAGCCCCGAGACCGCGCTCTACCTGCTGGCCCTCATCGACGTCCACACACTCGCCGAGGCGCCGGACAACATCGGCATGCTCGCCACCCACCCCGACGTCACCAGCAGCGAGGCCTTCGACGCCTTTCGAAGCACTCGTGCCGAGCTCGCGGAGGCCTACAGGCGGATCGCCAGCCGGGCCGCTGGGCCCGCCATCGCCGCGGCAGCCGAGCCGATCGGCGAGATGCTCATGCATCTGGTCGAGGTCACCACCACCCTCCGCAGCAGCGGCGTGCCGATCGACGACGCGACCGCTGCCACCATCGCCGCGACCTGCCTGCGCGCCTGCGGAGTCCCCGAAGGTCGCATCGCTCCGGCTGCCTCGTCCGCGGCGACCCTCGCCGACGGACTGTCGAGGAGCCCGGACTGACGCAGGACAGCGGGCCCGACCGGCTCAGAGCTGGTCGGGCCCGCTGCGTACGAAAGGATGTGCTTTCTCAGTGGGTTCCGGTGATGCGGTCCAGCGCGCCCGGGGTGTAGGGCGAGTTGGCCTCCAGGTAGGCGGCGAAGGCGTCGATGTCGAGACCGCCGTAGTAGGGGTCGGTGCCCTTGGTGAAGGCTGCGAACGCGTCGCCGCCGCCCTGCAGGAAGTTGTTGGTCACGACCCGGTAGGACGCGGCCTTGTCGATCGGCTGGCCGTTGAGCGTGACCGAGCCGTCGACCGGACCCGAGGGGCTGATCTGGTAGGAGAAGCCCTTCGAGACCTGCAGGATCTTGTGGGAAGCGGCATTGGTGCCGGTGACCTGCTGGGTGAGCAGGTCGTAGATGTCCTGGCCGGTCATGGTCAGCGAGACCAGGTAGTTGTTGAACGGCTGGACCGTGAACGCCTCGTCGTAGGTGACGTCACCGACGGCCTCACCGTAGGGCGAGTTGGCTGCGGTCAGGTCGGCACGGATGCCGCCCGGGTTCATGAACGCGATCACCGGCGTCTGCCCGTTGACGACCGTCGACTGGTCGGCGAGCTGGGCGTCGGCGATCAGGTCACCGAGGGCGGACTCACCGGAGGCGTTGGTGGTACGGGTGACGTCACCGGAGATCGAACCGAGCACCCGGGAGGCGATCGGGGTGACCAGCTCCTTGTAGGTGTTGATCAGCGCGGTCTGGTCCGGGGCCTTGGCCACGTCGCGGGTGACGAGCAGGTTCGAGCCCTTGACCGACGAGCGGACGATGTCGCGCGACTTGAGGTTGTACTTCAGGTTGGTCTCGGTGTAGAGCCGGCCGAACGACGAGGCCGAGGTGATCAGGCGGGACTTGCCCTCGGGGTCCGGTACGTCGCAGACGTAGGGGTTGTGGGTGTGCCCGGTGACCACCATGTCGATCTCCGGGTCGAGGTTCTGCGCGATCGGCAGGATGGGCGAGCCGGCGACCATCTCGCCGCCGCCCTCGCAGGTGTAGTCGTACCTGGCGTTGACGTCGTAGACCGTCCCGGTGGCCGGGTCGGTCCACTTCTCCTTCGGCAGGTTGGCACCCTCGTGGATCAGGGTGACGATCGCCTTGACGCCCTTCTTCTTCAGCTTCGGCACGAGCGCGTTGGCGGTCTCGACCTCGTCCTTGAAGGTGAGGCCCTTGACCCCCTCCGCGGTGACGATGTCGGGAGTGCCCTCCAGGGTCATGCCGATGAAGCCGATCTTGACGCCGTCGACCTCCTTGATCGCGTACGCCGGCAGGATCGTCTTGCCGCTCGCGTCCTCGGTCACGTTGGCGGCCAGGATGTCGAAGTCGGCGCCGGCGTACTCGTGGGCGGCGCAGGAGTTCTGGTTGTCCTGGCCGTCGCCGTCCTCGATGCAGCCACCGTCGGCGATGCGCTGGAGCTCCTTGTAGCCCTCGTCGAACTCGTGGTTGCCGACGGAGGTCACGTCCAGGCCGAGCTTGTTGAGCGCCTCGATCGACGGCTCGTCATGGAAGGCGGCCGAGAGCAGCGGCGACGCCCCGATCAGGTCGCCGGCGGCGACGGTCAGCGAGCGGTCGTGGCCCTTGCGAGCCTCCTCCAGGTGGGAGGCGAGGTACTCCACGCCACCCACGTTGACGGTCTCATCGACCGGCTTTCCGGTGGCCGGGTCGATGTGGTGGCCGGTGACCAGGCGCCCGCTCGATCCCGACGGCGCCTCGAGGTTGCCGTGGAAGTCGTTGAACGAGAGCAGCTGGACATCGACCAGGTTCTTCCCCGACCTTTCAGAACTGGGCTGCGCCGAGGCAGAGTTCGCTATCGGGGTGGCGACCGCGACGGCCGCGAGAGCGACTGCGGCGACGGCCACAGCGGGGCGAAGTCTTCGGGTGTTACGAGGCATTGCGGGGCTCCCCATCTCAGTGTTCGACGAAGGGAACGATGCCCCTTCGGGTTCCGATTGTGAAGAGGTAATCGCGTTACCGCTGCCGAATCGTCATCAACCGTTCATCACCCGAAAAATTCGGTAACGTCGACCGCTCCCCCGGCTTCCTCGAACTCGTCACGGACGCGCTCCCGCAGGTTCGCGTCGGACAGGTAGTCGGCGGCCACCCCGGCGAGACCGTAGGCGGCGTCGACGAGCACCTCGTCGGCGTACGGAGTGACCGCGGCAGCGGCGAACTCGCGGCTGTGCAGCGACACGTCGGGCTCGGCGATCTTGACCATCGCATGCAGCCCCGGGACCCGGAAGGACACGTTGCCGAAGTCGGTGGACCCGGCGAGCAGGTCTGGGACGACGCCGGGCGCGAGGACGGTGTGGTTGCGCTCCTGGTAGCGGCGGTTCCAGGCCTGCGCGAGCCCGGTGTTGTTGCGGATCGGCAGGTAGACCGGCGAGTCGTCCCAGCTGAACTCGACGCCGCAGCCGGTCATCAGCGCCGCGCCCATGGCCATCTCCTCCAACCGCTGGGACAGGATCTTGAGCGTCTCGGGGTAGGCGGAGCGTACGTAGAACTCGATCGAGGCATGCTCCGGGATCACGTTGGGGCGCAGGCCGCCGTCGGTGATGATCGCGTGCACCCGGTCGGTGGGCGGCATCTGCTGCCGGTTGAGCGCGACCCCGGTGTAGAGCAGATTGGCCGCGTCCAGGGCGTTGCGCCCCATGAACGGC
Source organism: Nocardioides sp. NPDC051685 (assembly GCF_044453405.1). Lineage (NCBI taxonomy): Bacteria > Bacillati > Actinomycetota > Actinomycetes > Propionibacteriales > Nocardioidaceae > Nocardioides > Nocardioides sp. NPDC051685. The sequence goes on from NZ_JBITCR010000001.1 coordinate 403,987, forward strand.
TGGATCGAGGCGTGCGCCGGCACCCCGACGTACGTCACCTTCAGCTGCCTGCGGCCGAGGAAGACCGGCTCGGAGCTGTCGTAGGTGAACGGGTGGACCATGATCGCCGCGTCGACGCCCTCGAACGCACCCTGCTGCGCCATCAGCTCCTTGCCGCCACCGCCCTCCTCGGCCGGGGTGCCGAGCCAGATCACGCGGCCGCCGAGCTTGTCGATCACGCTCGCGATGGCCAGGAACGCGCCCACGCCGACGGTGGCGATCAGGTTGTGGCCGCAGCCGTGACCGATGCCGGGGAGCGCGTCGTACTCGGAGAGCACCGCGATCGTCGGCCCGTCCTTGGCGCCGCCCGCCGAGGCGTAGAGGGCGGTCGGGAGGCCGTAGGCGCCCCGTGCCACCTCGATGCCGTGGGCCTCGACGAACTCCGCGAGCCCGGCCGCGCTGCGGTGCTCCTCGAAGCCGGTCTCCGGGTGCTCGGCGAGGTCATGGGAGACGGCGACGAGCTCGGGGCCGAGGTCGGCGAGCCGGTCGCGGATCGCGTCGAGGATGCCACGCGGGGCTCCGGCCGCGTCGGTCTCGACGGCCTTCGTGACGAGCGCCTTGGCGTCCGTCTCGTCGCGTAGCTGGTTGACCAGGAACGGGTTCGGCTGCTGCGGCTGCGTCATGCCGCCAGAGGCTATCGGTGACATGTCACCAACCCCGGCGCAGGCATCGCCCGGCAGACGAAACTTTCTTTCACCGCACCGGGATCAGAGGACCGGCCAGAGCTCCGCCCACGGCTTCGCCTGCTCCAGCTGGGCGGCGACCTGCAGCAGCAGCCCGTCGTCACCGAGCTGGCCGGAGAGCTGGACGCCCAGCGGCAGTCCGGCCGCGGTCCGGTGGGTCGGCACCGAGATCGCCGGCCGCCCGGTCATGTTGGCGAGCTGGGTGTAGGGCACCCAGCCGAGGTTCTCGTCAACCAGCTGGTCGATCATCCCGGTGGCCCGCATGATCCGCCCGCCGTGCACCTTGTGAAGCACTCGCGCTGCGGTCTGCAACGCCTTGGGCGTGGTCAGCTGCCCGACCTTCAGCGGCGGCTTCGCCAGCGTCGGCGTGAGCAGCAGGTCGTACGTCTCGTGGAACTCGCTCAGGCGGCGTACGTGGTTGCGGCGGTTGATGTGCGCGAGCTCGACGGCGACCACTCCCCCGGCCCGGCCGAGCTCGGCCACGGCGAGGGTGTCGGCCTCGAAGTCGGCATTCTTGGCACCGACCCGGAGCTTGGCCTCGGCGACCTCGGCGGCCGCCGAGGCGAACCAGATGGTGAGGAAGTCGCGACCGAGCTCGGCAGCGTCATAGGGCGCCTCGACCTCCTCGACCTGGTGGCCGAGCGCTTCGAGGGCCTTGGCCGCGTCCTCGACGGCCTCGATCGCCTCCGGGTCGGGTGCGGTGATCGAGGACGTCGAGGTGAATCCGATCCGGAGCTTGCGCGGCGCGGTCGCGATGGCCTCGGAGAAGGTCACACCGAGGTGCGGCGCGTGGATCATCGCCGTCGGCCGGTCGCCGACGAGCGCGTCGTAGAGCCCGGCCGCGTCGCGCACGGTGCGGGTCACCACGCCCTGGACGACGAAGCCGTTGGAGGCGTCCAGGTCGTGTGGGCCCAGCGGCAGCAGCCCGCGGGTCGTCTTCAGCCCGACCAGGCCGTTGCAGGCCGCCGGGATCCGGATCGACCCGCCGCCGTCGTTGGCGCCGGCCGCCGGCACGATCCCGGCGGCCACCGCGGCCCCGGAGCCGCCCGAGGAGCCGCCCGGCGTGTGGTCGGTGTTCCACGGGTTGCGCGCGGGCCCGAACAGCTCCGGCTCGGTGATCCCCTTCGACCCGAACTCCGGGGTGTTGGTCTTCCCGAAGATCACCAGACCGGCGTCCAGCGCGCTCTGGGTGAAGTAGGAGTGCTCCTCGGCGACGTCGTCGACGAGGGCACGCGAGCCGTAGGTCGTGGGATGCCCCTGATACTCCTGGGCCAGGTCCTTCACCAGGAACGGCACCCCGGCGAACGGCCCGGTCGGGCCGTCGCCGGCGACCTGGGCGTCGGCCTCCGGGATGTCCGCGACGATCGCGTTGATCCGCGGGTTCACCGCCTCGGCCCGCTCGCGCGCCGCGGCCAGCACCTCGGCCGCGGTCACCTCCTTGGCAGCGACCAGCTGCGCCAGCCCGGTGGCGTCGTACGTCAGATACTCATCGACCCGCATGAGCGCAGGCTAGGGCATTTCAGTCCATCCGTGGGCTGACTCCCGGTCCGACGTCGAGCCCGCCGAAGTAGAAGACCACCAGCACCAGCAGCCAGGCGACCCAGAACGGGACCACGAACGGGAGGGTGCGGGAGATCAGGGTGCCGAGACCTGCTGTCGGTTCGTACTTCCTGATCATCATCAGCACGACGAACATGTAGGGGTTCATCGGAGTGATCACCTGGGTCGCGCTGTCGCCGATGCGGAAGGCGGCCTGGGTGAAGCCGGGCTCGAAGCCGATCAGCGCGAACATCGGCACGAAGACCGCGCCCATGATCGTGTACATCGACGATCCGCTGATGATGAACAGGTTCAGGATCGAGCACAGGATGATGAAGCCGATGATCACCGGGAAACCGGTCAGGCCGGTGCCCTGCAGTCCGTCGGCGCCGACCTTGGCGAGCGCGGGGCCGACGTTGGACCAGTTGAACAGCGCGATGAACTGCCCGAGCATGAACGCCAGCACCAGGAACGGCGCCATCTCCTTGATGCCCTCGCCCATCACCTTCGGCACGTCGGCGGCGGTCCTGAGGGTGCCCGCGACGAACCCGTAGACGATGCCCGGGGCGAGGAAGAGCACGAAGGTGATGAAGACGATCGAGTCCATCAGCGCTGACTCCGGCAGGAAGTTCCCGTCGTCGTTGCGCCAGGGCGAGCCCTGCGGGACCACTGCCAGGATCATCGCGACCACCAGGACCGTGCCGGTCGCGATCGCGGCCCAGAACGCCTTGCGCTCCTGGGGCGTGAGCTGGGCCTCCAGCGGCTGGCGGTGGCTCCTCAGCGCCGCGGCGACCTCTTCGTCGTTGCTCTGGAAGCGGTCCTCGGCCTCGCCCTCGACCTCGTCGGTCGGTACGTTCTGGCGGACCATCCTCGGCTCGAGGACCCGGTCGATGATGAAGCCCGCGACCAGCGCGAGGACGATCGCCGAGGCGATGTTGAAGTAGTAGTTCGAGACCGGGGTCACCGCGGCGCCCGGATCGGGTAGCGTCGAGGTCACGGAGTTGGTGATCCCGGAGAAGAGCGCGTCCAGGCTGGTCACCACGAGGCTGGTCGAGTAACCGGCGCCAGTGGCGGCGAACCCGCCGACGAGCCCGGCCATCGGGTGCCTGCCGGCTGCTTTGAACACCGCGGCGGCCAGCGGCGGGATGACGATCATCGACGCGTCCGCCATCACGCTCGCGGTGACGCCGACGACCCCGAGGACGTACGGCAGCAGCCACCTCGGCGCGGAGGCCAGGGTGAGGCGGATGGCCGCCGCCAGCAGCCCCGTCCGCTCTGCGACCGTCACCGCGAGCAGGATCGTCACCACGGTCAGCAGCGGCGGGAACCCGATGAAGTTCGCGCCGATGTTGACCGTGAACCAGGTCAGCCCCTCCGCGGTGAAGAGCCCGTTGATCACGAGGGGCTCGTCGGCGCCCGGGAGGGTCACCTGGGCGTCCATCGCAGCCAGGAGCGTTGAGACGACTCCGACGACCAGGAACAGGATCAGGAACAGGATGAACGGGTCCGGCAACTTGTTGCCGGTCCTCTCGACCCAGGCGAGCACCCGGTCGCCTCGCGTCGACACGTGCGGTTCAGTGGTTGCGGACATACGGCTCTCCTACCGAGTCGGAGCGTGGGGTCGCCTGCAACAACGAAGGCCCCGCGACGGTAGCAAATCCGCATCCCGGACCAGCGCGGTTCAGCTGGTTCGTAGGTCAGTTGAAGATCTCGCGGTGATCACCATGAACCCGGTCGCGCTTCCACAGGTCGATCCCGGTCGCGGTGGCGTACTCGTCGATCCTGGCCAGCTCCTCGGTGGTGAGCTCGGGTCCGGCGAGCGCACCGAGGCAGTCGGTGACCTGCTCGGGGCGGGAGGCGCCGATGACGACCGAGGTCATCCGGGGGTCCCGCAGCGCCCAGGCGAGTGCCATCTGGGCGAGCGTCTGGCCGCGGTCTTCTGCGAGAGCGTTGAGCGACTCGATACCGGCCAGCGTCTCGGACGTGAGCGCCTCGGGAGTCAGGAACCGAGCCTTGGCCGCACGCGAGTCCTCGGGAACACTGCCGCCGAGATACTTGTTCGTCAGCAGTCCCTGCGCCAGCGGCGAGAACGAGATGGCACCCGCACCGACCTCGTCGAGGGTGTCCAGCAGGCCGTCGGTCTCGAGCCAGCGGTTGAGGATCGAGTAGGACGGCTGGTGGATCAGCAGCGGGGTGCCGAGGTCGCGCAGGATCGCCGCCGCCTCGCGGGTCAGCGTCGAGGAGTAGGAGCTCAGCCCGACGTAGAGCGCCTTGCCGGACCGCACGATCTGGTCGAGGGCGCCCATCGTCTCCTCCAGCGGCGTGCTGGGGTCGGGACGGTGGTGGTAGTAGATGTCGACGTAGTCGAGCCCCATCCGCTTCAGGGACTGGTCCAGGCTGGAGATCAGATACTTCCGCGAGCCGCCGATCTTCCCGTACGGCCCCGGCCACATGTCCCAGCCGGCCTTGGTCGAGATCACCAGCTCGTCCCGCAGCCCCGCGAAGTCGCCGCGCAGGTGGCGGCCGAAGTTCTCCTCCGCCGACCCGTAGGGCGGGCCGTAGTTGTTGGCCAGGTCGAAGTGGGTGATGCCCGCGTCGAAGGCCGTACGCAGGATCGCCCGCTGCCGCTCGAACGCCAGGTCGTCACCGAAGTTGTGCCACAGCCCGAGGCTGACCGCGGGCAGGTCCAGGCCGCTGTGCCCGGTCCGCCGATACTGCATCGCGTCGTAGCGCGACTCGGCAGGAACGTACGTCATGCGTCGCTCTTCTTTCCGGCGCGCAGCGCCACCTTGATCATCGGCAGCTGCAGCGGCAGCCGCGCGACCGTGCCCGCGAAGAAGGCGCCGGACTTGGGCGTGCGCTTCCGGTTCGCCCGCTTCCCCGCATCGACGCTCATCTGCACGTTGGCCGGGAACACACCGACCAGCAGCGCGGCACTCGCCAGCCCCGCGATCCTGCGGGTCTTCGGGTGCAGCAGCCCCAGCCCGCAGGCGATCTCCGCGATCCCGGAGATCTCGACCACCTTGCGCGCCTCCGGCAGCTGCGGCGGGACGATCGGCTCGAAGACCTGCGGTCTCACCAGATGCAGGGTCCCCGATCCCAGGAACAGCGCGGCCAGACCGACCAGCGGCAGGTCGAGAGAAGAAGTCTCATTGCTCACGGGACGACTCTGTCACGTTCGCCCAACCAGGGAGCCGTGGAGTCACCCAGTGACCTCAGGACTCCCGGGATCCGCTCAGCTCCGCTCCCACGGAATGCCCCGCCCTCAGATTGGCAGTGAAGGTGCGGATGTCGTCGACCAGACCCCGATGAGCACCATCGGCGGGAACCTCGCGCTCGACGATCTCAGCAATGTCCGCCAGAACGTCATCGACCAGCGACTCCGCACCGCGGAGCCGCCACGAGGCGACCCACCTCCGCTACTACGACATCGTATTCGTGAATCGCGACTACGGAATCGTCGTCAAACTACTGTGACTCCGATTCCGTAGTCGCGGTGGGTGTTACGAGGTCGTGATTCGGACGGTGCCGGAAGTAACGGCCCTGCGGGTCGATCCACTCACCGTCGACGTCGCTCCCCGATCAGGCCGAGCAGCGCAACCAGGGTGCCGCGGTGAACCTCATCGACCCCGACCTCAGCCATGACGCGGCGGACCCTGGCGCACCTTCTCCAGCAACGTCTCGGGGGTCGTGGTCTCCGGATCCCACCACGACTCGATCCACCAGGTGGCGCCGGCGTCGGCGCGTGCGCGCGCGAGGTCGGCGTCCTGCTCACGATCTCCGGAGAGCTGACCGGGCGTGACGATCTCGAACGGCTTCTCTGCCTCGGCGTGGGCGCTCAGCCACTGGCGCAGGGCCGCGATCTCGGCCGGCCCGGGCTCGTCCATCGAGCTGCGGATCTGGGCGACGATACCGTCCCAGCGCAGCGTACGTTGCAGGTTCTTGGCCGGGGGACGCTCGACGTCCCACACCCCGACCGGCCATACCGGGATCCGCCCGTTGACCGGCGGCTCGGGGAAGACCATCTCGCCGACGTGGGTGTGCGTGCCGTCGAAGGCGAACGGCTCGCCGCTCCACGACCGCTCCAGGAAACCGAGCAGGTCGTCGAGCAGCTCGGCCCGCTCCTTGAGCCCGGTCAGCTGCCCGTCGACCGAGGTGTAGCCCTGATCGTCGAGCACCCCGACGCCCACCGGCAGCACCAGCCGCCCACCCGAGAGATGGTCGATCGTCAGCGCCCGTTGCGCGAACTCCCACGGCCGATGCCGCGGCGCCGCGAACACCATCGCGCCGAGCGTGATCCGCTCGGTGACCGCGGCCACCGACGCAAGCACCGCGAACGGGTCCCAGGTCGGCCCGAACGGCCCCATGCTGATCGCGTCCCAAGTGAAGAAGCCGTCCCAGCCGTGGGCCTCCGCCTCGCGGGCGAGCTCGACATGCTGAGTGGGCGTACCGAAGCTTCCGACGAATCCGTACTTCATATCCCTCACGCTAGACGCGTCCGCCGACAGTCCGCTTGACCGTTCTTGCCGGCCACTCCCTGCCCAAGGACGCAAACCGGTCGAAACTCCGGGCACTGCCCGATACGTTCACAGCATGGCTTCCGCGGAGCGTCTCGAGATCTCGCAGGTCGCAGCAGGCCGGACACATCGGCTACGGGCTGTCGTGTTGCACGGCGGCACGTCCCCCGAGGTGGCGCGGATCCCGGGCGAGGACCATCCCGACGTGGCAACATACGCCGCCCAGGATGCCGCAGAGCGCCTCGCCCATGTCGCCGACCGTGGCGGTGGTGTCGCCTGGTGCAACGCCACACCTGGCGGTGCTGCTGTCTTCACGCACCTCGGGTTCGCCACGGTAGGCCTGCCGTGGGAAGACCCCGAGTTCGGTCCGAACGTCCGGATGCGGCGTACGGTGTGAGGCGGCGATCGCGATGGGCATCAGGAACTATCTCGTCGAGGGCGTCTCCGGCGCCGGGAAGACCGCGGTCTGCGACGAGCTGCGTCGGCGGGGACACCAGGCGATCCATGGTGATCGCGAGCTCGCCTACCGGGGCGACCCGGAAACGGGTCTGCCCGCCGAACGCGACGACGCCATCGGCGAGCACATCTGGGACGTCGCCCGGGTGCAGGAACTCGTGGCCGACCGGACCCATCCGGTGACCTTCTTCTGCGGTGGGAGCCGGAATCATTCGAAGTTCATCGGCCTCTTCGACGGCGTCTTCATCCTCGAGGTCGATCTCGAGACGATGCTGCGGCGGATCGACGAGCGGGTACGAATCGACCCGACCGACTGGGGCGGCCAGCCCGAGGAGCGGGCGCTGAGCATCCGGCTGCACGAGACGAAGGAGCAGGTGCCGGACGGCTGCGTCGTCGACGCCACCCGACCGCTCGTTGACGTGACAGACGAGATCCTCCGTCGGATCGGCGTGTAGGGATAAACCGTTGGCGACCTCACCGGGTTGCGGCCTAGCGTTGTCCCACAACCTCCGGCGCCCTGCCGGACCAGCGAGAGGAGAGGCCGTGAGAACCGACATGCATGTCGACGCTGCGCCTACCTCCTCCGCCCTGCGCCGCTGGCGACGACCGCTCTGACAGCCCGCCCGTCGGCGCGGAACGCTGCCACTTTCGTACGCCGCACCTGGGTCTGCCAGCGGATAGGCGTATCAACGCGGGTGTCCGGCGACGCCATGGGCTTCATAAGCCCAGAGGCCCTGGTTCGGCTCCAGGCCCCGCAACGCCCTCGTGGTCCAACGGATCACGACGCCGGTCTACGAAACCGGAGATGGAGGTTCGACTCCTCCCGAGGGCACACCGGCTCACCCGCCGCCAGGCATGTGTAGGCGTGCCCACTGGTAGTGGACGTTCTCCTCACCGCTGAAGAGATCCGTGGTCAGACGTCCTTCATGCGGCATTCCTCGCCGCAGGCCTTCATCGCGCCCGTCCAGCCGTTGCGTCTCAGGATCCTGGCGATCCGGGAGGCCGTCTGGCACGGGGTGTCGAAGACCTGGTGGAAGCGGAGGCGGGCGGTGCTCGAGCCGACCGACGCGAGATCGTCGAGAGCACGGTCGGCGTCACGGCCCTGGTCGCGCCACGAGTCGTGGCCCAGGGCGCCGTCGAGCTCGACGACGAGGTGGTACGCCACATAGTCCACGTCGCGGAACTGGGTCCCGGCCGGACCCGACCGGAGCGCCTGACGAGTGCCGACAGGCAGGCCGTGGGCGCGCTCGACCTTGGCGAGGTAGCCATGCTCGAGCACCGAGTGCGTGCCCGCCTCGAGGTCGTCTATCAGGCCGGCCAAGAGCGACCGGCGGCGGATCGACGGGTAGCGGTCGAGCGCGGCCCGGAGGGAGTCCGCGGTGACGTACGTCCTGCTCGCCACTCCTGCGAGCAGGGCGATCGCGTCGATCTCCTTGGTGGATTCGTGGGCCATCGCGAGCGCGTTGTCCTCGACCGCGAGCCGGGGCGGCGTACCGCCATAGGCTCGCTGCTCCAGCCCCCGTCATCCGGTGGATGACGATTCCGCTCTGAGGCCGGATCCGGCGGCTGTGGTCGATGGCGACGTGGATCGGGGAGCCGTCGTCGCGCCCCCGAGGTTCCTCGACGCTGGTCCAGCACAGGTAGGCCGGCTCGGCGTAGAGCACAGCAGCCCAGGCGCGCTGACGCCATGTCATTGGGCCGGCGTGATCGACGTAGACCCGCGGGTGGACGCGCCGGAGCTCCTTGCGACGCAACCGCCGCTCGATGTCGGTCTTCGTCACCCCACCGGCGGTCAGCTGGGCGTGGCTCGCGACCCCGTCCTGCATGAGCAGATGAGCCCGAAGCAGCCGAGCATCGTCCTCACGCTTCTCCCGCGCCTGCCGATCATCGAGACCCTCGCCCATGAGGCATGGTAGCCCTGGGAGCGTCAGGCGCACCACGTACGCCTGACACTCCCAGGGTTGCCTCAGACTGCTTCGCGTTCCGCCAGCTTTGTCAGGCAGATGTCTACGATCATGTCCTCCTGGCCGCCGACGAGGCCGCGGCGACCGCACTCCATGAGGATGTCGCGGGTGTCGACGCCGTAGCGGGCGCTCGCGTTCTCCGCGTGGCGGAGGAAGGACGAGTAGACGCCGGCGTAGCCCATGGTCAGGGTCTCGCGGTCGACGCGGACGGGGCGGTCCTGCAACGGCCGGACGATGTCGTCGGCGGCGTCCTGGAGCTTGAACAGGTCGCAGTTGTGCTTGAAGTCCGACAGGTTGGCGACGGCGATGAACGCCTCGATCGGGCAGTTGCCGGCACCGGCGCCATGACCGGCCAGGGACGCGTCGACCCGGTAGACACCGTTCTCGACCGCGACGACCGAGTTGGCCACCGACAGCGAGAGGTTCTCGTGGGCGTGGATGCCGATCTCGGTCTCGTCGTCGAGTACGTCGCGGTAGGCGCGGGCGCGGTCACGGACGTCGTTCATCGTCAGCCGGCCGCCGGAGTCGGTGATGTAGACGCAGTGCGCGCCGTAGGACTCCATCAGCTTGGCCTGCTCGGCGAGCTGCTCGGGCGGAGCCATGTGCGAGAGCATCAGGAAGCCGGAGACGTCCATCCCCATCTCCCGAGCGGCGGCGATGTGCTGAGCGCTCACGTCCGCCTCGGTGCAGTGGGTCGCGACCCGCACCGAGCGAACCCCCAGGTCGTAGGCGCGCTTCAGGTCGTGGATGGTGCCGACGCCGGGGAGCAGCAGAGTGGTCAGGCGGGCGTTCTTGATGACCGAGGCGGCCGCCTCGATCCACTCCCAGTCGCTGTTGGAGCCGGGACCGTAGTTGACCGAGCCGCCGGTCAGGCCGTCGCCGTGGGCGACCTCGATGGCATCGACGCCGGCCTCGTCGGCGGCGATGACGATCCGCTTGACGTCCTCGGGAGTGATCCGGTGGCGTACGGCGTGCATGCCGTCACGGAGCGAGACTTCCTGGATGTAGATGGGCGTGCTCATCGTCAGTTCTCCTTCGCGGCCGCGATGCGCTCGGCCATCTGCAGCGCGGCCGACGTCATGATGTCGAGGTTCCCGGCATAGGCCGGGAGGTAGTGCGCGGCGCCCTCGACCTCGAGGAACACCGACACCTGATGGGTCGGCCGGGCCTCGTCGGCCGAGGCGAGCAGTGTCTCCACCGGCTGGTCATCGGGGATCGGATGGACCTGGACCTTCTGCTTGAGCCGGTAGCCGGGCACGTACGCAGCGACGTCACCGACCATCTTCTCGACCGACTCGGTGATCTCCGCGGTCAGCTCCTCGAGGGAGCGGGATCCGCCCTCGACCAGCGCGAAGACGGTGTCGCGCATGATCAGCGGCGGCTCGGCGGGGTTGAGGATGATGATCGCCTTGCCGCGCTTGGCGCCACCGACCTGCACGATCGCACCCGAGGTGGTCTCGGTGAACTCGTCGATGTTGGCCCGGGTGCCGGGACCGGCGGAGCGGGAGGAGATCGAGGCGACGATCTCGCCGTAGGCGACCGGCACGACCCGCGCGACCGCGGCCACGATCGGGATCGTCGCCTGCCCGCCGCAGGTCACCATGTTCACGTTCGGTGCGTCGATGTGCTCGTCGATGTTGACGGCGGGGATGACGTAGGGCCCGATCGCGGCGGGGGTGAGGTCGATCAGCCGCTTGCCGTAGGGCTCCAGCGCGGCCGCGTTGGCGACGTGCGCCTTGGCCGAGGTCGCGTCGAAGACGATCTCGATGTCGTCGAACCCCGGCAGCCCGATCAGCCCCTCGACGCCGTCGGAGGTCGTCGCGAACCCGAAGCGTTCCGCGCGAGCCAGACCGTCGGAGGACGGGTCGATCCCGACCATCGCGCCCATCTCCAGGTGCTGGGACGTACGCATCACCTTGATCATCAGGTCGGTGCCGATGTTGCCCGATCCGATGATCGCCACTTTCGTCTTGCTCATTGAGGTCACTTCCCTACGCTGAAGGTCACCGAGCCGAGGCCCGACACGGTGGAACGAACGGTGTTGCTGGGGACAATCGGCCGCATCGGCCCGAGCGCTCCGGAGAGGATGAGCTGGCCGGCACGCAGCGGCTCACCGAAGTCACGCGCGTAGCGAGCCAGCCACTGGACCGCGTTGACCGGGTCGTCCAGGCACGCGGCCCCGGTGCCGGTCGAGACCTCCTCGTCGTCGATCGACATCGACATGGTCACGTCGCGGGGCTCGAACTCGTCCAGCCCTCGGCGCTCGGTCCCGAGCACGTAGGCGCCCGCGGAGGCGTTGTCGGCGACGGTGTCACCGAAGGAGATCTTCCAGTCGGCGATGCGCGAGCCGCAGATCTCGATCGCGGCGACGGCGTAGTCGATGGCCTCCCGGACCTGGTCGTAGGAGAGATCGCCGTCTGCCAGGTCGTCAGCGAGGACGAAGGCGATCTCGGCCTCGGCCCGCGGCTGCAGGATCGCGTCGGCCGGGATCACGTCACCAGCCCCGTACGCCATGTCGTCGAAGAGCACGCCGAAGTCCGGGGTGTCCACGCCGATCTGCTCCCGGACCGCCTGGGAGGTCAGTCCGATCTTGCGACCGACGATCGTGGCGCCGCCGGCGACCCGGGCGGCGGTGAGCCGCTCCTGGATCGCGTAGGCGGTCACGAGGTCGGTCGCGTCGAGCAAGTCCCGCATGGGCGGCACGGGGATGCCCGTGGCCGCGGCGGTCAGCAGCCGGTCGGCGGCGGCCACGACGGCAGCGTCATCGGCGACATCGGCCGGGGAGGTCACTTCGTTCATGCCCCCACGGTCTCAGCAGTCGGGCCGGATCAGGTGGGCCGCCGTCCCGCTGACCGGTACGGTGATCCACATGCCGCACCAGCCTGCCGACCTCGACACCGTGCTCGGCAAGGCGGTGACCATCCTGCGTGCCTTCACGGTCGACGACCAGGTGCTCTCCCTGGCCGAGCTCGTCCGCCGCACCGGACTCCCGAAGGCGACCGTCCATCGCGTCGCCGGCGACCTCGTCACCAACCGGCTCCTGGACCGCACCAACCTCGGCTACCGCCTCTCCGGCGGCCTCTTCGAGCTGGGCATGCGCGCTTCGGTCGAGCGCTCCCTCCTGGAGCTGGCGATGCCGTTCCTCCAGGATCTCTACGAGCGCACCCACGAGACCGTCCACCTGGGCGTCCGCGAGGGCCACGACGTCGTCTACGTCGCCAAGATCGGCGGCCACCGCCAGGCGAAGACACCTTCCCGGCCGGGCGGGCGGATGCCCGTCCACTGCACCGCGATCGGCAAGATCCTGCTCGCCTACTCCGACCCCGAGGTGCAGCAGGAGGTCCTCAGCGGACCCCTCGAGCGGCGTACGCCGCACACCATCGTCGCGGCCGGCCTGCTGGAGCGGCAGCTCACCGCCGCGCTCGAGAACGGCGTCGCCTTCGAGCGCGAGGAGTCGGCCGCCGGCCTCCAGTGCGTCGCAGCCCCGGTCCTCGCCGAGGGCGGCGACAGGGCCCTCGCGGCGATCAGCATCACCGGCCCCGTGGGCCGCTTCCGGCCCGAGGCTCATGTGACGCTCGTCCGCGCGGCCGCCCAGGGCCTCTCCAGCCTGGCGAGCCGCCGCCGCTCCCTGTCCAGCTGAGACTGTCCAGCTGAGGTCAGTCGGTGCGCGCCGGTGGCAGGTCGGCCAACCGGGCGTCCGGATGCGCCCGGACCGCGTCGAGGAGCTCCAGCCAGCCCCGGCCGACCTCGTCGAGCCTGTCCTCGGAGACGAGCCGGAAGGCCGCGGCCCGCAGCACCTCGACACCCACCTCGGGCGTACGCCCGGTGGAGCGCAGCCCGGTCAGCACCTCCTCGACCAGCTCGGTGGGCGCGGCTGACTCACCGGCCAGCGCCCACTCCAGCTCCCCCTCGGTGGCGACACCCGACTCGCTCACGCGGCCACCTCCGTAGCGCAGGCGCCAGAATACGAAGGAGGCCGCGTGATGGACTCGATGGTCGCTCGCTGACGCTCGCTCACAGCTTGATCCAGTAGCGCCGGGTGAGCCCGTAGCCGTACGCAGCCGCGTCGATGACGTCCTGGAGCTCCCCGCCCTGGGACTCGATCGTCCGTGCGGAGGCCGTGTTGTCGTCGTCGCAGGTCAGCAGCACCCTCTCCAGGCCGAGCCCGCGAGCCTCGTCGAGGACCAGCCCGAGGGCCCGCGCGGCGTGGCCCCGCCGCCGGGCCGAGGAGCGCACCGAGTAGCCGATGTGGCCACCGACGTTCTCGAGGAACTCGTTGAGCGCGTGCCGCAGCTGGATGAACCCGACGACCTCGGCGCCCTCGGTGATCCAGAACGACGAGGCGTGCACGCGCCCGGCGGGCGGCGGCACCGTCAGGTCCCGGTCGCGCGCCGTCTTCTCGACCAGCCGCTCGCACGCCTCCCGGCTCACGTCGGCGGCCTCCTCGTCGGGGATGGAGGCACCGTCGACGTGGGCCCCACCGAACTCGGCGACACACGCCGCCCAGGAGTCGTAGAGATCGATGGTGGGAACGGTGAGCGCAGTCATGTCGCACAGGACACCAGCCCGCGGCCCGCCGAGCAAACCGTTAACGGCCTCAGCCGTCGATCACCACGGTCCCCTTCGCGCGGGAGACGCACAGGATCATGTGGCCGTCGCGCTCGTACTCGGCCAGCGCGTGGTCGCGGTGCTCGACCTCACCCTCCAGGACCCGGACCCGGCAGGTGCCGCAGAACCCCTGCTGGCAGGAGTACGCCTGCGCCGGCCGCACCCGGCGGACCGCGGTCAGCGCCGACTCGGAAGCGCCGACCTCCACCTCGACGTCGGAGTCGCCGAGGCGTACCCGGAACGGGCGGCCGCCGAGGACCGGCGGCGGCGAGAACCGCTCGTAGTGGAGCGTGTCGATCTGCGGGTCGGGGATCTGCGCGCGGATCGCCTCGATCATCGGCATCGGCCCACAGCAGTAGAGCGCCGCGCCCTCGGGCGCCATCGAGATGATCTTGGCCGCGTCAGGAACGCCCATCTCGTCGTCGGGCCACAGCTGGATCTCGTGGTCACCGACGATCTCCCGGATCTCCTCCAGGAACGGCATCGTCTCGCGCGAGCGCCCGGTGTAGACGAACTCGTACGGCACACCCCGCCGCACCACGTCGCGCAGCATCGGCAGGATCGGAGTGATCCCGATACCGCCGGCGACGAAGAGGTAGCCGGCGGGCGAGTCGACGAACGGGAAGGCGTTGCGCGGCCCCTTCAGGACGAGCCTGTCACCGACGGCGAGGAAGTGGGCCTCCACCGACCCACCGCCTCCGCCCGCGGTCGGTTCGATCCGCCGCACGCTGATCCGGTAGGCGGAGAGGTCGTCGGGATCGGAGTTGAGCGAGTACTGCCGCAGCCGCCCGCTGGGCAGCACCACGTCGACGTGCGCACCCGGGTCCCAGGCCGGCAGGTCGCCGCCGTCCTCACGCTCGAACCAGATCGCCTTGACGTCGAGGCCCTCCTCATCGATCCGGCTGACGCGCACGTGCAGGTCCCGGTCGATCCGCCCGAGCGGTCTGCGGCGTCGCCAGGAGCGGTAGGCGGCCTTGGTCCAGTAGCCCCCGACGATCGCCTCGAAGCCCCGGTAGAGCTTCGAGGCGGGGATGTCCGGGACGCTGTAGTGCGCCGGCTTACTCACTGGCCCTCCGCGATGGCGTCGGCGCGCAGCGCCGCCGGCGACTTGGCCAGGTAGCTCACCGCCTGAGCGGTCGAGCCCTCCTTGGACGGGTCGTAGCCGGGCAGGAAGAACTTCCACGTCGCCCACCCGATCCGAACGATCCCGGGCACCAGCCCGCGACGCTCGGCGTCGATCAGCTTGAGCAGCCCGGCCCTGGGCCGCTTGGCGGGATCGGGCTCGGTCGGGTCGTTGTTCATCAGGAAGCTCGCGCCACGCCACCACAGGACGAGCAGCGCGGTGCCGCCGAGCAGGTAGGAGCGGATCCGACGGGAGTAGCGCCCGTCGACGTGCTGGAAGACGTCGTAGGCCACGTTGCGGTGCTCGACCTCCTCGGCACCGTGCCAGCGCAGCAGGTCGAGCATCGTCTTGTCGGCGCCGATCTCGTCGAGCGCGGGCGAGTTCAGCACCCAGTTGCCGAGCACGGCGGTGAGGTGCTCGAGTCCCGCGATGATCGCGGCGCGCTCGATCAGCCACTCCTCCTTGGCCCGGCCGGTCAGGTCGCGGTCACCCAGGATCTTGCGGAACAACGCCTCGATCTCGGCCGCGAACGGGCGTACGTCGAGGCCGTTGTCGGTGAAGTAGTCCTGCACCTCCTGGTGGGCGGCGGCGTGCACGCCCTCCTGACCGATGAAGCCGATCACGTCCTCGCGCAGCTGGTCGTCCTCGATCAACGGCAGGATCTCGGAGAACACCTTGACGAACCACCGTTCGCCCTCGGGCAGCAGCAGGTGCAGCACGTTGATGTAGTGGGAGGCGAAGACCTCGCCCGGGATCCACACCAGCGGCAGACGGCTCCAGTCGAACTTCACGTTCCGCGGGTGGAGAGCCACCTTGGCGGGCTCGTGTCCCCGCTTGCTCTCCTTCGTCTTCTCGCTCATCGCACACCCTCCTTCTCGATGAAGGCCACGATCTCGCCCGCGACCAGCTCAGGTTCCGTCGCCACCACCCAGTGTCCGCCCTCGATGACCTGGGTGACCAGGGACGACGCGAACGCCCGGGGCGCCTCGGTCTGCAGCGGCACGGTCACGTAGGCGTCGCCGCGCGGGGCGATCACCAGCACCGGCACCTTCGTCGGCCGCGGCTCCGGACGGAGCAGCTTGCCGAGGAAGTTGGCGCGGTAGAGCTCGACCCCGTTGACCTGGTCCTTCGTCGGCCGCGACCCGCCGCCGACGAACCGGGCGAGCAGCCCCGAGCGCACCATCGCCTCGGGCAGCAGCGGCAGCTGGAACGCGAAGACGTACCAGGAGTGGGCCAGCTGCCGCAGCGTGCTCCCGAGGTGTGTCCGCTCCCGCAGCCACGTGGTCGCCATCCCGAGGTCAGGCCCCGAGATCGAGACGTACGTCGCGATCCGGCTGCCCAGCGCCGGGTCGGTCACCGACTCCCAGGTCTGGATGGAGCCCCAGTCGTGCGCGACGACGTGCACCGGCGCATCGGGCGAGACGGCGTCGAGGACAGCCTTGAAGTCGGCGGAGAGCTGCGCCAGGCGGTAGCCGGCGGTCGAGTCGGGAACCCCCGACTCCCCCGTGCCGCGTACGTCATAGGCGACGACGTGGAAGCGCTCGGCGAGCACCTTCGCGACGCCGTCCCAGACGGTGTGGTTGTCGGGGTAGCCGTGAACCAGCACCACCGTCGGCGCGTCGGCCGGCCCCCGCTCGTAGACCGCGAGCGTCAGCCCGTCCGTCGTGTCGACCAGCCGTTTGGTCACCAGGGTCACGCGTCCTCCTACGTTCGCGGGTGTCTCATCAACAGATTAATGTGACACCGTGTCCGCAAACAATAGCAAGCATGGATCTTGGATCCCGGAAATGACCCCGGCCCGCCGCAGACCATGTCTGCGGCGGGCCGGTCAGGAAGCAGCGGCTACGAGGCGCTGTGGGAGTCGGCCAGGCGCGACTCCTCGGCGGCCTGCTCCTCGAGCTCCTTGCGGCGGCGCTCGACCTGCAGAGCGACCTCGGTCGGGTCGTCGATGAGGGCGGCCATACCGCCCGGGACGCGTTCCAGCGCCTCGCGGGCGAAGATCTGCTGCATGGTCGTGGTGCGCTCCGAACGGTCCTTGCCGATGAAGGACATCATCCAGTGCAGGGTCGCGGTGAGCCGGTTGCGGAACCCGGTCATGTAGGCCAGGTGCACCACGAGCCAGCCGAACCAGGCGAGGATGCCGGTGAGCCTGAAGTTGCCCATCATCAGCACCGCGTTGAAGCGGGAGATGGTGGCCATCGAGCCCTTGTCGAAGTACTTGAAGTCGCCGGGCTCCGGCTTGTCCTTCAGGCGGGCCTTGATGGTCTTGGCCGAGTGCTTGCCACCCTGGATCGCGACCTGGGCGACACCGGGCAGGTGGTTGAGGTTGATCATGTCGCCGACCACGAAGATCTCGGGGTGGCCCGGCAGGGTCAGGTCGGGGTTGACCGCGATCCGGCCCGCACGGTCGAGCTCGGCACCGGTCTGCTCGGAGAGCGTCTTGCCGAGGGAGGAGGCCTGCACGCCGGCGGCCCAGATCTTCGCGATCGAGCCGATCCGCTGGGTCTTGCCGTCCTTGAACTTCATCTCGATGCCGAACTCGTCGACGTGGGTGACCATCGCGCCGAGGACGACCTCGACACCGGCCTTCTCCAGCGCCTTCTCCGCCTTGGCACCGAGCTTCTCGCCGAACGGCGGGAGCACCTGCGGCGCGGCGTCGACCAGGACCACCCGGGCCTTCTCGGACTGGATGTGGGTGAAGTCCTTCTTCAGCACCCGGCGGGACAGCTCGGCGATCTGGCCGGCCATCTCCACACCGGTCGGACCGGCACCGACGACGACGAAGGTGAGCAGGTCACCGATCGGCTCACCGCGCGAGGCGGTCAGCTCGGCGATCTCGAAGGCGCCGAAGATACGGCCGCGCAGCTCGAGCGCGTCGTCGATCGACTTCATGCCGGGCGCGAACTCGGCGAAGTGGTCGTTGCCGAAGTAGGACTGCCCAGCGCCGGCGGCGACGATCAGCGAGTCATAGGGAACGTCGATCTCCTGGTTGAGAATGCTCGCCTTGACCGTCTTGGCCTCGGTGTCGATCTCGTCGACCTCGCCGAGCAGCACGGTGGCGTTCTTCTGCCGGTGCAGGATGTCGCGGGTCGGCGGAGCGATCTCGCCCTGCGACAGGATCCCGGTCGCCACCTGGTAGAGCAACGGCTGGAACAGGTGGTGGGTCGTCTTCGCGATCAAGGTCACCTCGACGTCGTCGCGGCCCTTGAACGCCTTCGCGGAGAAGAGCCCCCCGAAGCCGGAACCGATGATGACGACCCGGTGCTTTGCCTGGTCCGCTGACATTGCCTAATCCCCTACCTCAAACGAGATCTTTTGAACGTTCCACCTCATATTCTGAACCATCCCGGCGGATCTGTTCATTCCAGGGCGCGACTACTTCGTCACAGTCGCCGGACAGCCCCCGAGCATGCGTTCCTCCCGCGTGTCCGTTACCGAGTCGAAACCCGCTGACTTTAATCTGTGAGGGTGGCCGGGACCTTGTGCCCTAGTCGTCCATGGCCCGCATCAGACACCTTCAAGTGCGGAAAATTCTTGCAACGAACAGCACACAACGAGATCGTGTGTATGCCGACCCGCGAGATCGGAGGAGGAGACCATGCCGTTGAGCCGGCCGGCTCTCCTGCTCCGCACCGGTTCCCGCGCCGTCCAGGACGCCCGTGCCTGGGCCCGCGCGGCCTGCAGAGAGATCGACCGCACCGACCTCGTCGAGTGCGCTGAGTTCGGTGTCTCCGAGCTCGTCTCCAACGCGCTCTTCCACGGCACCGCGCCGGTCACGATCCGGATGCGCGGCACTGTCCACCACCCCCGCATCGAGATCCGCGACGCCTCGACCGAGCCGCCTCTCCTGCCTGTTCCGCTCGCCCTCGACGACGAGGACGAGGTGCTGCTGACGGTCGGCCGCGGCCTCTCGATCGTGGCCAGCGTCTCGGACGCCTGGGGCGCCGACATCGACGCGTCCGGCAAGACCGTCTGGTTCACCCCCGCGGCCGAGATCGACGAGGGCGACGGGGTCGAGGGCGTGATCACCGGGCCTGCGGGCGCACCGCCGAAGCCCGAGCGCCTCGGCACCGAGACCGTCGAGGTCAGCATCCTCGGCGTACCTCTCGCCCTCTACCGGGGCTTCCAGCACCACTTCCGGGAGTTGCGGCGGGAAGTGCGGCTCCTCTCGCTCGCCCACGCCAACGACTACCCGCTCGCCGCCAGCCTCTCGGCCCTCTTCGGCTCGCTGGAACGCCAGCTCCTCGACGGTCTCGGCCACGGCCAGCTCTCCGGGGTGATCGGGTCGAGCCCGGGCAGCGACCGGGAGACGGCTGACCTGCACGTACGCATGCCGCGGTCGGCGGCCGAGACGGTGCGCCGCTTCCTCGACATGCTCGACCTCATCGACGAGTTCTGCCGCCAGGAGCGCCTGCTCGTCCTGGCCCGTTCCCCCGAGCAGATCAGCTTTCAGCGCTGGTTCCTCGGCGAATACCTCACCCAGGCCGCCGGCGGCCGCCCCACCCGGTGGAGCGCGGCCCAGATGGCCGGCCCCCGTTTCTAGAAGCCGTACGCTGGCCGCGTGCTGCGTGACCATGGCGACCTGCTCGCCCCCATCGCCGCCGGCGGAGCGCTCGGCTCGCTCGCCCGCTGGGGCCTCGCGACCGCCCTCCCCCACAGCGATGGCGCCTGGCCGTGGGCGACGTTCCTCACCAACGTCACCGGCTGCCTGCTGCTGGGCGTGCTGATGGCGTTCGTCCTGGGCCCGTGGTCAAACACCCGCTACCTGCGCCCGTTCCTCGGCGTCGGCGTCCTCGGTGGCTACACCACCTTCTCGACCTACGAGCGGGAGACGTACGTCCTGGCCGGTCATGCGCCCGCGCTCACACTGATCTACCTGCTCGCCTCCGTGGTCGCCGGGATCGCCGCCGCCTGGCTCGGGCTGACGCTCGGCCGGGTCGTCGTGCTCGACAGCGGCCGCGAGGTGGTGGTCGACGGCATCGACCCCGATCTGTATCCGGACCCGGCCCCGAACCCGGGCCGAGGAGAGGACCGATGACCGCGCTCCTGGTCCTGCTCGGCGGCGCCATCGGCGCGCCGGCGCGCTACGTGACCGATCTCTACGTCCGGCAGTGGACGGGTGCCGACTTCCCCTGGGGGACGATGGCGGTCAACGCCGTCGGCTCCCTCCTGCTCGGCCTGCTCGCCGGGGCGGCCGCGGGCGGCGTACTTCCGGCGTGGGTGCTCACCCTGGCCGGCACCGGGTTCTGCGGGGCGCTGACGACGTTCTCGACCTTCTCGTACGAGACCGTCCGCCTGGCCGAGAGCGGACAGTGGCGATCGGCCGCCCTGAACGTCCTCGGCTCGCTCGCGATCGGGACCGCTGCGGTCAGCCTCGGCTGGGTGATCGGGTCGACGCTCTAGACCGCGCCTAGGCCCAGCCCAGCTCGTGGAGCTTCTCGTCGTCGATGCCGAAGTGGTGGGCGATCTCGTGGATGACGGTGATCCGGATCTCGGCGGCCAGCTCGGTTTCGTCGGCGCACATCTGCTGGAGCGGCTGGCGGAAGATGAAGATCCGGTCCGGCAACGTCAGGCCGTAGAGGTCGTTGCGGTCGGTCAGCGCCACTCCGTCGTAGAGACCGAGGGTGTCCTGAGGTTCGCCCTCGGGCGGCCACTCCTCGACGAGCACGACGAGGTTGTGCACCTGGGCGGCCAGCTCGTCCGGGATGGCGTCGAGCGCCTGGTCCACGAGTGCGTCGAAGCGCTCTGGGCTTATCTCAATCCCCACAGGAGCTATTCTGCCGGGTGACAGGCTACGCCGCACCCACCGAAGTGTTTTTCCGCAGGTTTGCGCGAGCCTGGCGCTCCAGGTCCCGCTGGTGGAGCTCTCCGTTGCGCGGGCGGCCGCGGGTGCGCTTGCGTGCGACGACGATTCCCTCGTAGAAGACCTCGCCGCCCCACACGCCGTGGGGTTCCTGCCGGGCGATCGCGCCCTGCAGACAGGAGCGCTGCAGCGGACACGTACGGCACAGCTCCTTGGCCCGGTCCGCATCCGCGCTGGTCGCGGCGAACCACAGGTCGCCGTCCTCGATCGCGCACGGCAGCTCGCTCCAGTGCACGCCGGTCGTCTCTCTTGCCGTCGCCACAGGCGAACCAGTCATCACAGCCCCATCCCCTCGCTGATCCCCGTCGTCAGGGATACCCACCGAAGAGGGTGGTCGGCTGGCCTGTCAGTTTTCTGTCAATAGGTAGGTGCTTGGAGCGATCCCGCAGAGTTGAGGTGTCATCTACATCAGGGGATTCCACAACTTCGCGACCCTGCTGGTACAAACTGTCCACACTAAGGGGAGGAAGGGCTAGGGTTTGCGACCATGCGCTCAATGAAAAGGGCCTCGGCGTCCATCACCGTGGGCCACCGACCGGTGGAGGATTTCCACCGACGGATGGCGCATGATCCCAACAGCCGAGCCACCGCCTCGGAGACCCGCGACTGGCTTCTGGTGAAGTCGCTGCTCCAGCCCGGTGAGGTCCAGTGGGCCCGGGTGGCGGTCAGGTTCCCCCATGAGGGCAATGCCTCGGGTCACGCATTCCTGACCGACCGCCGGGTCATGTTCGAGTTCCACGAGCGCGTGTTCTCGGTCAACCTGGCCGTGCTCACCTTCATCGGCGTTCCTCCGCCGCCCAGCCTGGGCGACTTCATCATCGAGGCGCTGGTCCCCGGCTCGTCCTACTCCACGACGATGAAGATCCGGGACAAGGACGCCTTCCACGACTTCTTCCCGACCCTCGACTACGCCGCGCGAGCCGCCGGCGCGCAGGTGACCGTCGACGCCAGCTGGGGCAGCGAACATGGCGCCGCGAACCCCTACGGTGCGCCCGCCCCCAACAACTACGGTGTCGCACCGGCCCCGGGGGCATACCCGCCGCCGGGCTCCTCCTACCCGAACACCGGCTCCTACTACCCCAACCAGGGCCCGTACGGCACCAACACCGGCGGCTACGGCCAAGCACCGAACACCGGCGCCCAGCGCGCCGTCGGCGGCGCTTACGGTGGTCAGATCGGAGCCCAGCAGCGGGCCCGCGAGGAGGCCGCGCTGATCGAGGCCAACCTCGCCCACGCGCTCCCCGCGTTCCTGCACGAGGGCGAGTCGATCCTCGCCGGGGCCGACATGATCCAGAACATGACCGACGTCGAGATGAAGGTGATGGCCACCGAGTCACGCCTGATCGTCGTCGAGGGCAACATCCTGTGGGCCTCTCCGCTGGAGCACACCCACGTCATCTACGCCGGTGGCGAGCGCAGTCACCTGCGTCTCCTCGCGGAGCGGGTCACCGAGACGATGGCGCTGACCCCCGGACCGCCGACGGCGAACCCGTCCGACCGGCGCCGCCTCGTGCTGCGTACGCTGCGCGACGCCGCTGCCGGCGAGCAGCTGCACAACCACCTGACCACCAACGGTGGCCAGGTCTTCGACGCCTGGCCCGAGTAGCCGGCCGCTGCGTACGGCCTTCTTCTTCGGATACGACGAGAGCCCCAGCCGATCGGCTGGGGCTCTCGTGTTGGTCGTAGATCAGTCCTGCGGGTTGAAGAACAGGCCGAGGGCGATCGACCAGACGACGTGCCACAGGTAGACCGCCAGCACGGTGCCCCACCCGAGGTTGATCGAGAAGAAGCCCGGGTCGATACCGATCATGGACTCCGGGTGCAGGGCCGGGATCCACCAGCCGCAGGAGGCGGTGGCAAGGAACATGCCCATGCCGAGCGAGCGCGCGAGGTTGCTCGAGGTGGTGTGGGTCTTGCCGAGCCACGGGAAGATGATCAGCGCGTACGCGAGCGCGAAGACCATGCCGTTGAAGTAGTGGAAGCCCATGCCGGACCACCACTGCATCGATGCGAAGTTGGCCTCGTTGGCGGTGGCCGACGGCGTCAGGATCATGCCGTTGAACATCGCGAAGTCCAGCGAGGTCTCCATGATGCCGAGGCCGTAGACCCAGTAGCCGAACATCGTGGCGAGCTGAGTGGCGGCGAAGCCGGCCACGAGCGCACCGATGAGGCGGTTGTTGTTGACGAACTGCGGCCAGTGCGTTCCGGTGGTCTGTGCCATCACGGCCGGCTGCTGGATCGCCGGCTCCTGATACTGCGGCTGGGCCTGGGACTGCTGCGGACGCTGGTCCCAACCGAGGGCGGAGGGCTGCTGCTGCGCGGGGGCGGCCGGGGTGCGGTAGGCACCGTTCGTCTGCATCCGCGACGCAAGCTCGTCCGCACTCGCCGCATGGGGCGGCCGATGCGGGTAGTACGACGACATGGTGGTGTTGCCTCCTGAATACCGAACGTCTTAGTCGTTCCCCCGTGCCATGCCGAGTTGCGACGTCGACACAAGCGGCAGAATCCTCTCACGAGAGCACAGCAGCCCGCACGTTACCGTCAAATCGGCTTATATCCCACAGGGTCGAACGGCCCGAACCGGGGGTGAGATCGAGGGGACCTCTGGCCCGAGACTCCTACCGAAGCAGGACGACCACCCTCCCACGCACACGGCCCCTCGCGCTCGCCACCGCCCGGCGTGTCCCGCCCTCCCGGAACAACACCCGACCCACAAGTCACACCAACGGAAACAAGACCCTCCAGCCACACCAAACAGGGTCAAACCGCGTACCCATCGACCGCGCCGAGAACTGTGTGGTCTCGACACGCCTCCGCCTAGCGGCTCCGGCGGCTCGACCAGCGAGCGAACGATCACCCCGCGCAGCCAGGGCGTGCAAAGAGCCCCCGTCCGACACACCACACCGCGGAACTAAGGGGGTGCGGGGGATATCCCCCGCCGCGGCCGAAGCTCTGCCGACACATCACCCCGAGCAACTAAGGGGTGCGGGGATATCCCCGCCGCGCGCGGAGCGCGCCATGTAAATGGCGAAGAGGACGCGGTCGCTATAAGCGACACACGTCCCCTCTGATTCGTCCGCGACCCTGACGAGACTTGAACTCGCGACCTCCGCCGTGACAGGGCGGCGCGCTAACCAACTGCGCTACAGGGCCTTGTTGTTTCCGCTCTCTGCGGCAACGGGAAAAACATAGCCCATGGGTGCGGGGGATTCACAATCGGGGACGCGTCCTACTCCTCGAAGGGCTCCTCGCCCTTGGGTTCCTCGTCGGTGAGACCCTCCACGAGGCGGTTCTTGACCATGTAGGCCATCGCCCGTTCGGCGGCGCGGGCCTTGCGCCGGAGGGCCTCGACGCCGGGGGCCTTGTCGTCGCTGTAGGCGGCGAGCCGGGCGACCTCGCGCCCGGTCTGCCGCTGGATCTCGGACATCGCGAGCCACACGCCGAGGTCCTGCTCGAGGCCTTCGCGGGACCGCAGGATCGCGGCGGTGAGGAGCTGGATGACGGTGACCTCGACGTCCTCGGCGGTGGACGAGCTGGAGACGAGGGTGGCGGCGATGGTGCCGGCGCCGGTGGTGGTGATCGCCCCGGCGGTGACGAGTCCGCCGACCATCCCGCCGGGCCCGAAGGCGGAGAGCGCGCCGATGATCGCCGCTCCCCCGGCCAGCCCGGCGGGGGCGGCCAGGGCGAGCCCGATCGGTCCGGCGACGAGCACCGCGGCGCCGATCCCGATGCCGACCCACAGCTTCCACTGGTCGACCGGGTAGACGGCCTTCGACGCCGACTGCATGGCGATGTGCAGGTTCTCGCCGAGCCCTCCTCCGAGTCCCATCCAGACCGTCAGGTCGTGGAATGCCTGGCGGCGTACGTCATCGGGGACGTCGATCTCGTAGGGCCGAACCGGGTTGGCGGTCGCCAGCGCCACCAGGGCGAGGACGGCCTCCTCCTTGGAGAGCTGGGTCAGCGGCTTGGGCCGGGGCAGGTCCCGGTCACCGGGAGTGTCTGGTGAGACACGCAGGTCGAGGAGCTGCTGAGGGATGCGTACGTCATCGGTCTGGTAGTTCTCGATCACCCTCTCCAGGACCTCGTGCTGGACGACGCGGAGGGCGGCGCCGAATCGCTCCTGGGTGGCACCCTTGAGGTGGTCGCGCAGGAACTGGGCGTAGGCGAGCCACAACGCCAGACGCACCTCGAGCGAGTTGAGGGCGACGTCGGGGGTGCCCTCGACGACGGCGACCTCCTTGCTGAGGGACCCGAACAGGGCGCGGCCGATCGCGGTGGCGACCGGCTTGGAACGCAGGTAGGTCGTGGTGCGGTGGTCGAGGCCGAGCCCGACCTGGAGGTCGAGGGCCCAGGGGAAGTGTCGCCAGATGCCGCGCAGGCCGGTCACCGCATCGCCGTTGCTCCAGACGTTGACCCACCAGCCGACGTGGTCGACCGGCGCCTTCATCTCCAGCCGGTCGGAGTCCTCGTGGAGGTTCGGGTGGGCGGCCGGGCTGCCGATCGTCACGAGCCCGGTGACCGTCAGCTTCGGCGGGAGCCGGCGCAGCAGGTCGATCGCGATGATCGAGCCGAGACTGTGGCCGACGATGACGATCTCCCCCTCCTCGGGGAGCTCGTCGAGGACCATCCGGAGCGTACGTGCCCGGATGCCCGGCTTGGTCACGTAGTTGTGGGCCTGGCGGAGCACCCGGAGCACGATCGGCGCCAACGAGTCGGTCACGCCGACCGGCGAGGCGGGTACGGGTTCGCCCAGGATCATCTCCAGCTCGGCGGTCGCGCGCTCGACGCGGCGGCGTACGTTCCGCTGCTCCTCGGCACTCAGTCTCGGGGTGGTGACCGGCGGGATCTTGATGGTCTTGTCGCCGTCGTCGGTGCGCAGCACGTCGGGATACTTCGGCGCGATCACCTCGACCTCGTCGAGCCCCGGGTAGCCGGCATCCCGCAGCGAACTGTCCAGAGCACGGCGCCAGGCGTCGCGGGGGTCGCCGTTGCCGACGCCGTGAAGGTAGAGAAGCGAGACCACGTAAGAATACTGCCAGGGCCGGCCCGTGATCCGTTGTCACGACGGGACTGCCCTGACGTCAGTCGACAGCTGAGGTCGTTGACCGCTCTCCCCGCTTGGCTGCCTGGACCAGCGAGTAGACCTCGGCCCGCAGCTCGGCGAACCGCGGAGAGGAGCGGGTGGTCAGCTGGTCGCGCTCGACCGGAAGGTCCACATCGACCACGTCGAGCACCACGGTGGGCCGCGCAGACAGCACGACGACGCGTTCGGCCAGGTAGACCGACTCCTCGATGTCATGGGTGACGAACAGCACCGTGATGCCCAGGCGCGACCACAGCGATCTGACCAGATCCTCGAGGTCAGCACGGGTCTGCGCGTCGACGGCTGCGAACGGCTCGTCCATCATCAGCACCTTGGGCTCGTACGCCACCGCCCGCGCGATCGCGACCCGCTGCTGCATGCCTCCGGAGAGCTCCCACGGGTGGGAGTCGGCGAAGTCGATCAGGCCGACAGCGTCCAAGGAATCCGTGACGAGCTTCGTTCGCAGATGCTTCGCCAAGCCCTTCTCCTTGAGCGGGAGCTCGACGTTCTGGGCGACGGTGAGCCACGGAAAGAGGCTGCGACCGTACTCTTGGAAGACCACCGCCATGTCCTTCGGGGGCCCGGTGACCTTGTTTCCGGCGAGGACCACCTGTCCCGACGTCGGCGCAAGCAGACCGCCGATGCAGCGCAGCAAGGTCGTCTTTCCCGCGCCGGAAGGCCCGACGATGCAGACGAACTCCCCCGGCTTCACTGCAAAGGTGAGTTCGGCGATCGCCTCCACGCCCCCCTGACGGGTCTGGTAGGTCTTCTTCAGCGCCTGCACGTCGAGCACCGGCTCGGTAGGGGTCGCCATCTGATCTTCCTCGGTGACGTCAGTAGTTGTGGACAACAGGATCAGCCTTTCCTCTCGGCTGCACGCAGCCCGTGGTACCACGCCAGCGCGCGACTCTCGACCAGGCGGAACACGAGCGAAAGGATCACGCCGATGACCCCGAGCAGCAGAATCCCACTCCACATCTGAGGCATCGCGAACGCGCGCTGGAACTGGATGGTGGTGAATCCGAGACCGTTGGTCGCGGCGAACATCTCGCTGATCACCATCAGGATCAGACCGATGGAGAGAGCCTGCCTGCACCCGGCAGCGATCTGGGGACTGGCGCCGCGCAGCACCACCGTGCGCAGCCTCGTCACCAGCCGGAGGCGGTAGGCCGCGGCAGTGTCGGAGTACACCGGGTCGATACTGCGTACGCCCTCGATGGTGTTGAGCAGGATCGGCCACACGCACCCGACGGCGATCACCAACACCTTCGTCAGATCGGTGGTGCCGGCGATCAGGACCAGCACGGGCACCAGCACCGGCGGCGGGATCGCCCGCAGAAACTCCAGCGGCGGCTCGGTGATCGAGCGGAACCCGGAAGAGGAGCCGGCCAGGATACCAAGACCGACACCGACCACTACGGCGACGGCGTAGCCCCCGAGCAGCCGCAGCAGGCTCGGCACGACGTCTGTGGTGATCCGGCCTTCGAGCCACGTCTCCGGGAAGACTCCGACGATCTCGCGCAGAGGCGGCCAGAAGAAGTTGGTGCTTGCATCGGTCACGACCCACCACAGGCTGATGAGCAGGACCGGGAGCGTGAGTAGGGCCGCGGCCCTCTGGAGCAAGGCCGTCATACCGCCGTCTCCCTTCGCTGAGAGGGATGCCAGCGCATCGTGCGACGCTCGATCCAGCGGGCACCCAGGTTGACCGTGACACCGAGGATCCCGGTCACGATGACGATCGCATAGAGCTTGTCCACCGCGCCGGAGGACTGAGCCACGGCCAGCCGGTTGCCGAGGCCCGGGCTGCCGATGATGAGCTCACCGGACACCTCCAGGACCAGTGCAACCGCAGCCGCCAGGCGGAACCCGGTCATCACGTACGGCAGCGCTGTGGGCCACAGCACCGAGCGAATCCGGCGTACCGCCGAGAACCGGAACGACCGGGCGGTGTCACGAGCGACCGGGTCGACGTCCTGAGTGCCGTAGAGCACCTGGACCAGCATCTGCCAGAAGCTCGCGTAGACGACGAGGATGAGCGTGGCCTGCATCTGGCTGCCGTAGAGCACGACGGCGAGCGGGATCAACGCCACCGACGGAATCGGCCGGAGGAACTCAATGGTCGAGGCCGTCATCGTACGAGCGATCCCGACGGTGCCGATCAGCAGACCGACCAGGATCGCAGCGCCGCAGGCGATCGCCAGACCGATCGCCCAACCCCGCAGGGTCTGGCCGAGTGCGACCCAGAACTCGACAGTGACGACCAGGTCGGCAAGGCCACCCATCATCGCGCTGAAGGGCGGGAAGAACCGGGGGTCCACGACCCCGATGCGAGGCACCAGCTCCAGGAGGAACACCAGGCCGGCGACCCCGGCAAGCCCGCGGGCGACGGGCGAGCTTCCGATGCTCGCCCGCCACCCGACCACTGAGGTGGCGCTCACTGCAGCAGTGCTCCGATGTCGGGCTTCGACTTCAGCGCGCCGTCGGTCACGGCGAGGTCGCCGAGCACCGTGAACGAGTTCTCGTCGATCGTGCTCGACCACTTCGGCAAGGTGATCTTCGCGGCCGCATCCGCGTCGAGCTCGGTGTACGTCTGGATGATCGCCCGCGCTTCGTCGGGGTTGTCCTGGGCATAGTCCAGCGACTTGTTCAGGGCGGCAGTGAAGCGCTTGACCAGATCCGGGTCCTCGGCGAGGACCTTCGGCGAGGTGAAGTACGCCGCGATCATCAGGTTCGGGTCGGTCTCGGCGAAGTTCCACACCACCGGCTTGGCCCCCTGCCCCTTCGTGATGGTCAAGAACGGCTCCACGACCCACGCCGCGTCGACCTGGCCGTTGGCCAGAGCACCCGGCATGTCGGGGAATGCGAGCTCGACGTACTTGACCTTGGTCGGGTCGCCACCGGCATCACGCACGGCCTTGTTGATCGTCGTGCTGCCGATGTTGTTGAGGGTGTTGACAGCGACGCTCTTGCCCTCCAGGGCAGCAGCGTCGGCAATCGTGCTGTCGCCCGGCACCACGACGGCGCCGAAGTCCTTGCCCACCTCACCGGTCGTGCTGTTTCCAGCGGCTACGACCTTGACTCCGAGGCCCTGCTCCGACGCCACCATCAACGAGGTCAGGTTCGAGAACCCGAACTGGAACTGGCCCGAGGCCACACCGGGAACGATCGCGGCGCCACCCTGACCTGTCTCCAGGGAGAGGTCGATGTCCTCGTCCTTGAAGAAGCCCTTGTCCTTGCCGAGATAGATCGGCGCCACGTCGACGATCGGAATCACCCCGACGTCGACCTTGTCCGGCCCCGAGCCACCGGTCTTGTCCTCACTCGCGCCACCGCCGCACGCGGCCAGCGCAGCCGCAGCGGTCGCCACAGCGATCAACGACCCCAGCGTCGTCTTCCAACGGGTCATCGTTCATCCCTCCCTCGGGCCGGGGCCCATTCGACGCGGTCGCTCTCGGCCACGTCTCCAACTTGGTCACATCGGACGAATGTGATTTGCATCTCACGAATCCGGGCGTCACCCTAGACGCACCAAGGACCTGGCAGGAGTTCTGGTTTCCACTGGGCGAGAAGGGCATCGCAAAATTGGCCGGCAACAGCTCCGTACGAGGAATGAGCGTGACGTCCCGGGCTCTCACCGTCCTCGGAGCCTTCGATGCCAAGCACCGTGCGCTCACCCTCAGCGAGATCGCTCGCCGGGCGGACCTGCCCGTCGCCACGGCGCACCGGCTCCTGGCCGACCTGACCGCCTGGGGAGCAGTCAGCAAGCGCGACTCCGGGGAGTACGTCATCGGCCGCAAGCTCTGGAGCATCGGGCTGCTGGCACCGGTCGAGACCGGACTGCGCGAACTTGCCTCTCCCTACCTTCACGACCTGTACGGAGCCACCTTCGCCACCGTTCACCTCGCGGTCCGCGACCGGCTCAGCGCCCTCTATCTCGACCGGCTCGGCGGCCATGCCTCGGTGCCCGTGGTCAGTGCCGTTGGGGCGCGGCTCCCGCTGCACACCACAGGCGTCGGCAAAGTGCTGCTCGCGCACGCGCCCGCCGACGTGCGGAACGACGCACTCGCCAGGCTGGAGCGGTTCACCCCCTACACGATCACCCATGCGGGCTTGTTGGCCAGCCAGCTCGACCAGGTCCTGGAACGCCACTACGCCACCACGAGCGAGGAGATGACGCTCGGCGCCTGCTCGATCGCGGTACCGATCGCCCGAGGCGACTCAGTGGTGGCTTCGTTGGGGGTCGTGGTTCCCAACCTCAACCAGGAGGCGCAGCTGGTCAGCGCCATGCAGGTAGCGGCACGCGGGATCGAACGCGAGCTGGCCACCCTTCCGACCAGTGGACACTCGACCTAGAACACGTCGTGGTGGCACCCGCTCACGCGGGCGCCACCACGTGGCATCACGGACGTGCCTTCGCCTCCACTCCCATGCTGCGGTAGAGGAACCGCGCCACGAGATCGACACTCGGGACGGTGCCCGGGCGCAGGCCATCAAATGACCTGGTCCGGCAGGAGTGCCGGTCGACCTGGTTCACAACCTGCCCGACCACCGGCGCCTCGCCCGGAGCGTCGATGTAGTCGTAGGTGTGGTCGGGGCCATCGACCAGGTGGAACTCCGCAGCCACACAGTTCTCAGCCAAGGCTTCGAAGAGCACCTCAGACTGCCCCGGCGGCAGGAGCTGGTCGTGCGTGCCGTGGAACATCAGGAACGGCGGGTCGTCCGGGGTGACGTAGTTCAGCGGGTTCGCCAGGTCGGCGCTGGTGCACGCGGGGTCGCCGATCCCGGTCGGGTAGCCAGTGCATCCGGTCAGTATGGACTCCGGGGAGGACGGCACACTGTGCTCGAGCACCGAGTACTCCGTCGCCTGTGAGTCCATCAGCCGAAACGCGGTCGGCGGCGCGAAGGTGACGACCGCCTGCACCTCGCTGGATACGCCGGTCACTCCGGTCGTTCCTTCCAGGTCGGGGCCGACGTTGTTCGCTGTTCCGGCGATCGCCGCGGTCCAGGCCCCAGAGGAGAAACCTCCGATGGCGAACCGGTCAGGGTCGAGCCCATAGGTGTCGGCGTTCGCCCGGAGATATCGGATCGCGGCCTTGATGTCATGGAGCTGACCGGGAAACTGCGTCTGCGAACTGGAACGGACGCTCACGCCTGCGACCGCAAAACCGTACGGGTTGAGTCGCTCGGCCCAGGCTGCTCCCGAGCTCTTCCCCGTGTCGGCGAACCAGGCGGAACCCTCGGTGTAGATGAACAGGGGCAGCGGCTTGTCGGCCCGCCGAGCAGGCAGGTAGATGTCGAGCAGGTTGCCCTGAGTCGTCTCCGGCACAGGTTCGGTGTAGGCGATGTCGGTATGGGCTTCCGGCGGCAGCAGAGCGCGATCCGCTCGCGCCGGGTCGGCCGACCCCGCGAACGTCGTGGCAGCGGCAAGCCCGACCGTGGCCAGGGACACCGCGACCCGTCTGGCCACCGCGGTCCTCGGGTTTCTCATCTCTTGACTCCATCCTCAGAGCGCAGCAACACACTGCGACAGCGCATGATCAGCGACACACTGACGCCGCGCGCGCGGATCCCACCAGGGACGTTTCTCGTTCAGTGGAAGGAGCAGGAGTTTCGAGCGACACCTATTCGTCGAGTCCCTGCTCGATGGCGTAGCGGGTGAGCTCGACGCGGTTGTGCATCTGCAGCTTGCGCAGGGTGTTCTGGACGTGGTTCTGGACCGTGCGGTGGGAGAGGACGAGGCGGTCGGCGATCTGGCGGTAGCTCAGGCCCTTGGCGACGAGCTTGAGGATCTCGGTCTCGCGGTCGGTGAGCGTCGGCTTGTCGCCGCACACCTCGGTGGCGGCGCTGTGCTGGAACTCGCCCAGGACCAGGCCGGCGAGGCCGGGGGTGAAGACCGGGTCGCCGGCGGCCACGCGGCGGACCGCCTCCAAGAGCTCGTCGCGGGAGGCGGACTTGACCAGATAGCCCGTGGCGCCCGCCTTGACCGCGGCGAGCACGTCGTTCTGCTCGCCCGAGGCGGAGAGGATCAGGACCTTGGTCGTCGGGCGCAGCGAGACGATCTCGGTGGTCACCTGGACGCCGTCGGGCTCGGGGATCTGCAGGTCGAGCACCACCACCTCCGGCCGGGTCGCGGCGAACCTGGTGATCGCCTCCCGGCCGGTGCTGGCGGTGGCGACGACCTCGTAGCCCGCACCTGCCAGGTCGCGCTCCACCGCGTCGCGCCACATCGGGTGGTCGTCGACGACCATCACTGTGCTCATCCATCCACTCCTGTTCGGGGGACCGTGAGCTCCCACTCGGTCCCGGTTGCTCCGGTGATCAGCTCTGCCTTGCCGCCGAGGTCCTCGATCCGGCCCCGGATCGAGCCGACGATGCCCAGCCTGCCGTCGTGCTCCGCCTCCACGATGCGGCCTTCGGGAATGCCCGGGCCCTCGTCACGCACCGAGACCTCGACACGGTCGGGAAAGGCCTGCAGGAGCACCCAGGCGCGGGCGTCCTCACCGACATGGCGACGTACGTTGTCCAGGGCTGCGCGGGTCGCGGCGACGATCTCCTCGGCCGGATGTGCCGGCATCTCGACGGCGGTCGCGGGTCCCGACACGGTCACGGAGCCGGTCTCGAGCTCGGCGAGCGTGGCGGCCAGGTCCGTCATCCCGGCGGCCGGGCCGCCGCCCGGCTGCTCGCCGCGGATCAGCGACCGCAGCTCTCGCTCCTGCTCCCCCGCCAGCCTGCCGAGCTCGGCGGCATCGCCACCCAGCTCACCGCCGCGGCGCTGGACGAGGGCCAAGACCTGCAGGACACCGTCGTGGACCACCCGGGCGAGCCGCGCCCGCTCCTCGGCCCGTGCAGCCGCGCGCTGCGCCTCGTCGCGCTCGAGGGCCATCCGCTGCACCGACTCGCACATGTAGCCGACCACCGGGCCCCCGATGACCAGCAGGAACGCGTTGCCGTAGATCGACTGGTCGATCTCCTGCCGTAGCCCGAGGTCGACGGCCGCCAGCGCCACCCCGGCCAGCAGACCCCCGATCCAGCGGTAGTGGATCGCGCACGCGAGCAGCGCCCCGCTCACCCAGAACCCCGGCACGCTCGCCTGGAACCCGGGCCCCTTCACCAGCGGGGTGACCAGCAGGAGCCCGAGCGCCATCACCAGGTCGGCACCGACGAGCAGCGCCGTGCGGCGGCTCGGCGCTGCGTACGCCCAGACGACGAAGGCGGTCCAGCCGACCATGACGAGCGCACAGACCAGCGCGGCCACGGGCGGGTCGAAGTTGGCGGCCCGGTAGATCGTCAGCCCGACCGCGTTGATGAGCACCACCACGCGCAGCACCGCGAGAGCACGGAAGAGCCGGCTCTCGACCTCGATCGCCGCAGGCGACGTCCACGCGCTCACGGTCGAAGTGTCGCACCAACTCTGCGGCGTACGCCCTCGGATCTGAGTATCTGTACGGATACCGGCGGTGCCGCGCGATATCCAGACTCGAGTCATGGAGAGACTGTGTACCCCCTACCGGATTCGAACCGGCGCTACCGCCGTGAAAGGGCGGGGTCCTGGGCCGCTAGACGAAGGGGGCCTGCCGGGACATCCTAGAGGGCTGCGTCCTAGGCCACCAAAGCGAGGCCGTACGTCCGTGTGCGGGTCCCGATTCGGAACGTCGCGGTCGCTTCCGGTAATGTTTCACCTCGCTTGGGCAGGTAGCTCAGTTGGTACGAGCGATCGCCTGAAAAGTGATAGGTCGGCGGTTCGACCCCGCCCCTGCCCACAAGCAGCAACCGGCTTCGACCTGCAACTATGGGTCGAAGCCGGTTGTCATTCTGGATCAAGTCTCAGCGCACACCCTGCGTTTCCCGCACACGCTGCGGCGGAACTACGCAAGGATGGTTGGCTGTGAAGTACGCCGATCCTGGTCGCTGCCCCGACTGCCGGGAGGCCTTCGAGCCCGGCACCAGCCCGTGCCCGCACTGTGGGCTGCCCCTGGAGAACGCCGTCGCCCAAGAGCTCTACGGGACGCTGCTGCGGGCCGACGTACTCATGACCCGGTTGCGCTCGATCCGCGAGGAGGCCAGCCGAGCCGCTCGACGGACCCCGCCGCCGGCCCCGGCGCCGCTGCCGGCCGCGCCGCCTGCGGCGCCGCCGCAGATCCAGCCCGAGCCCGTCGCCACACCGCTCGCGGCTCCGGCAGCTCCGGCCGCGACCGCCGTCGCGGGACCTGCGGCGTTCCCGGGGGCTCCGCTGGCCCGGCGGGCGCCGATCACGGTGCCGTTGATCCTGGTCGGTGTCGGTGTGCTCTTCCTGCTGGTCGCGGGCGTCATCTTCCTCGCCGTCGCCTGGGCCGCGATGGGTCTCGGCGGCCGCACCACGATGCTGCTGGTCTTCACCGCACTCTTCACGATCGGCGGCGCGCTGCTGATGCATCTCGAGCTGCGCGCCGGCACCGAAGGCGTGTGGACCCTGGCGCTGGGACTCCTCGCCCTGGACATAGCCGGGATGAAGTACGCCGGTTGGCTCGATGGGGCCGACTGGGACCGTGGCTTCCTGGTGATCGTCGGCATCGCCGTCTTCCTGGCAGGCACCGCGATGTCCCTGGTCGGCGCCCGCAGCGAGAAGCTCGACTCGGTGATCGGGCCACAGGTGGCGGCCGCGGCCGGTGTGCTCACCGCCCTGATCGGCCTCGAGCTCATCTCCGATCTCATCTGGTTCCCGCTGATCGCCGCCGTCATCGCGCTCGTCGTGGTGATCGTCGCCAGCAAGACCGACCTCCAGGCGCTGACCATCGGGTCGATGGTCGTGATGGCGGGCTTCTGGCTGCTGCTGATCGTCCGCGGCCTGGCCGACCCGGCCCTGACCGGCTCCGAGCTGCTGCGCGGCGGCACCCTGCCGCTGCTGCTCGGGGCCGCAGCCGTGCTGACGGTCGTGGCACTGCTGTTCCCGCTGCCCAAGGACGCGAAGGTGGCGATGGTCGGCGTCTCGTTCCTGATCACCGCCTACACCTTCACCCAGCCGGCCCTCGACGACGGCGCGATCACCCTGACCGTCGTGGCCGTGATCGTCACCTTGATCGCCGCCGGTGCCCTGATGACCCTCCCCCGGCCGTGGCGCTGGGCGGCCGCGGCGTTGACGCCGTACGCCGCCGGCCTGAGCATCACCGTGCTCATCCTGACGGTCTCGGCCGCCGTCCGGCTCGCGGCCGTGCCCTGGACCGAGTCCGCGTTCGACGCGGTCACCGGTCCCGAACCGTTGCTGCCGGGGTGGCTGACGCAGCCGGCGCAGCTCGCGATCCTCGCCCTCGGCACCGCCTGGTTCTACCGGGCCAACCCGCCCGCGTTCCGCACCTACCGACCCACGATCGGCTGGATCATCATCGCCGGCGGTCTCTCCGGGTTCGCGGTCACGGCCGCCTGCTACGGCGCCCCGCTGCTGGTCCCGGCGCTGCTGCTGCTCGGCGTCGCCGTCGCCCTCGCCTGGTGGGCGGAGCGGCGGCCACGGCTCGTCGCCGCCGGCATCTTCGGCGTGGTCGCGCTGGCCACCGCGCTGCCCAGCGACCTGCTGACCGTGGTCGTCGCGCTCGCGCTGGCGGGCGTGGCTGCGTACGCGGGGCAGGGTCTCGTCGGCGCCGACCGCGAGGTCACCGCCAGCTACTCCGCCGTGACGCTCACCCTCGGCCTGTGGTCGCTCGCGCCGCTGATCGACGTGGAGCGGCAGTGGGCCGCGTGCGTGATCGTCACGGTCCTCGGGCTGATCACGTTCTTCCGCTTCCGGGCGTCGGGCTGGTGGGCGACCGTGGCCTGCGCCGCGATCTCGATCGGGATCGGCGCGGTCGACGTCACCTGGGCTGCGGTCATGCTGACCCTCGCCACCATCCTCGCCGCGGCCATCGGCCTGCATCACCGCCAGCCTCCCGCGCTGGCCGTGGCGGGCACCGTCGGGATCGGCGCGGCCACGGCCGCGGTCCTCTCCGGAGACGTTCAGGCCCTGGTCGTGACCGTCATCCTCACCGCCCTCGCCGTCCTCGTCGACCGCATGCAGTCCGCCACGACCAGGGAGGTCGCGACCGCCTACTGGATCCTCGCCCTGACCGCCGCCGTCTGGCAGGCGGCCCGGCTGGCCGACGTCGATCGCCCCTACACCGCGGTGGTGGTCGTCGTCGCGATGGGCGTCATCGTGCTCGTACGCCGCAGCCCGGCCATCGAGGCCGCGGCCGCCACCGGTGCCGCCGTGTCGATCGGCCTGGGCGCCTTCGTCGACGGCTGGACATTCGACACCGACTGGCTGGCGATCCTGCTGCTGATCGCCGGGGTCATGTGCATCGCGACGATCCTGCGTCACGAGCCGCAGCAGTCCGGACCGCGGCTCACGATCGCCGGTCTGCTCGGGCTGGGCTCGCTCGGCGCCGCCTTCGGCAACGATCTGCTCGCGCTGGTGGTGGCCGGGGTGCTCACCGCCGCGGCGATCGCCGTGGACCGGCTCACCCCGGAACAGCAGGCCAAGGCCGTCACCGCTCCCTACTGGATCATCACGCTGACGGCCTTCTGCTGGATGTTCGCGAACCTCAACGACATCACGAAGCCGCACGCCGCGGCCGGGATCATCGTCATCCTGGCCGCCGTCACCGTCTTCCGGCTGCTGCCTTCGGCCGAGATCGCCGCCGCGGTCGCCGCGGTCGTCACGATCGTGGTCGGCACGGTCAGTTTCGGTCCGACGATCGTCCTGACCCCCGATGGCCCTGCCGTGACCGGGACGCGCGGCGTCGATCTCCCCTGGCTGAGCATCCTGCTGGTCCTGGCCGGCGCCGCCGTCTCGGCGCACGCGATCGCTCACCACGAGCGCCGCTGGCTCGGCTGGGTCGGCGCCTCGCTGGCCACCGTGGCGCTGTGGATCCGGCTGGCAGACACGTCGACCGCCACCTGGGAGGTCTACACCCTGCCGCCCGCGATCGCGCTGGTCGTCTTCGGCGTGGTCAAGCTCCGCCTCGACCGGGAGGTCGCCTCACTGCCGGTGCTCGGACCGGGTGTCTTCCTCGCGCTCATCCCGTCGGTCCCGGCAGCCCTCCAGGATCCCGTCTCGATGCGGACCGCCGTGCTCGGCATCGCCTGCCTGGCCTTCATCCTCGGCGGTGCCTGGCTGCGCTGGGCGGCACCGCTGGTCGGCGGCGCTCTGGTCGCCTCCGTCCTCGCCCTGGCGCAGATGCCCTCGGCGGAGTCGCTGCAGCAGTGGTGGGTCCTCGGTGCGGCCGGGCTCCTGCTGCTCTTCCTCGGCATCACCTGGGAGGCACGTCTCCACGACCTGCGGCGAGCGACGGCCTATGTCCGGGGGCTGCGTTAGGGCGGTGGCCACGCGCCCGGAAGACTGGAGCCGATGTTTCCCGAATTCGAGATCGTACGTCGCCAGCGCCCCGTCACGATCGCGGTCGAGTCCACCAGCCCCGCCCGGCCCGCGGCCAACGCCGCGATCGAGGCTGCCTGTGACGGCCCGGTCTCGCTGACCTTCACCTCGGGTGGGGATGTGCTCACCGGGAGCTACGACGGACGGCGGATCTCGTTGGAGGTGACGACCGGGTCGCGGCGTACGTCCCACGCGAGCCGGCGCCACGGCCGGGCCGGCCGCGGGGTCGCCCGGTTCGCGCTGACGCTGACCGGGACGATGCTGACCGCGCTGACCCAGGGGGACGGGGAGTGGGTGGCCAGAGCACGGGTCGACCTCTCCGAGCTCGGGATCGAGCCGCGTGAGCCGGCGTGGCTCGCCGGCCTGACCGCGAGCCACGAGGGCTCTGCCGAGGACGTGCGCACCGGCGCGTTCGGGCAGCTCGGCCTGCGCGACATCCGCGTCGTGACGTACGCCGAGGGCTCGCCGTTCCGCGACGACGACGGCACCCTGCTGCTCACCGCCACCAGTGCCGGGCCGGGCTTCTTCCCCACGGCGCACACGTCGGTGTGGGCGCTGGACCCGGTGACGTACGATTTCACCCATCGCGGCGCGCTCTACTTCCGCCGGGAGGGACTGGTCCAGGGCGACCACGCGACCCATCTCGTGCGCGACGGCGACGAATGGCTGGTCGCGACGAGCACGTGGGCCTCGTTCAAGGCACCGGACAAGACCGACCCGAGCAAGCCGTGGAACCCGGTCGGCGTCACCATCGCCCGCTCGCGCGAGGACCTGACCAGGGGCGAGCACGTTCTCGACGCGAGCCCGCTCACGCTGCCCACGGACGGGTCAGTCGGAGTCTGGGACCCCCACCTCGTCCGCCACGACGGCGAGTGGCTGGTCGGCTACGTGAGGGCGGAGAGGTACTTCGAGTTCCACCCCGTGCTCGCCGGCGGACCGAGTCTGGACGCACTCACCCTGCGGGCAGCACGAACCGACCGGAGAGCCACCGAGGGCACCACGCTCGTCCCGCTGGGCGGCACGTTCGTGGTCGGCGCCAGCGACGGACGCGACAATCCGCGTCGCGTCCGTGCTCGCTACCCGATCTTCGACCTGGACCTCAACGAGGTCGCAGAGCTCCGCTCGACCTACGTCTCGAACCTTCCGTGGCCCACGCTGATCCCGGTCGGGGACGAGTGGTTGCACGTCGCCTTCGACGGCACGCCTTACGGCGGCCGGCTACCCGGCTACGGCACCCACGGGGAGGTTGCGATCAGCCGATCGGTCTGAGGGATGTCGACCAAGACGTTGCCGCCGTGGCCGACCAACCCTAGTCGCGCGAGGATCCCGCGTCGTAGTCCGACCAGTCGTCGTAGTCGTCCGGCTGCTGATCGGACTTCTGACTGGTGTCTTCATCACCGTGAAGTTCGCGCGCAAGGGCCCCGAAGTCCGTCTCATAGGTCCGGTACTTCAGGTCGCGTGCGACCTTCGTCTGCTTGGCTTTCGCTCGGCCGCGCCCCATAGGGTCCAGCCCCCTCGTCGCACTTGGCCGGGATAGTCCCGGGCTGTTCACAGGTTTCTCGTAGGGATAACGCTACCGGTTCATCCCAAGAATCCGCACGCCGGGGTGTCGAAAATCCGTTCGCTGGCAGCGAATGTTACTGACGTCACACGATTCCGGGCCTGATGAGTCGTCATTCGCCGTTCACCTCGCCGACAGATTGCGGGGCCGGGCGGTTGACTCGCCGCACATAGCCTCCCTTCCGATTCTTGGGAGACCTGACACAACCCCCGCGTCTTGAACGGAACTGCAGTGACCGAACTGAGCGACATCCAGACCGACACCGCCTGCCCCTCGTGCAGCGACGAAGGTGCCCCCGCCGTGACGAACGGCCGCCGCACCATGCTGTCGCTGCTGCCCATGAGCGGCCACACGCGCGGCAAGCGCAGCGCCGTGACCTGCGCCCTCAAGTGCGACAGCGCGTGCGCCAAGCCCGCACCCAACACCTCCGACAACGGCTACTTCCGTGACATCGCCGGCAAGGCGCTCAGCCGCCGCCACGCACTGGGTCTCGCCGGTGCGGGCGCCGTCGCCCTCGCCGTCGGCAGCAGCGGCCTCGCGGCCGCCGCCAGCCCCGTCCAGGCGGGTCTCGCCGCCGGCCGCGGTTCGGGGGGACGTACGAACCTTCCGTTCAAGGCGATCACCCCCGTCGCGGCCACCGAGGACACCTTCGTGGTGCCGCAGGGCTACACCTGGGACCCGATCATCCGCTGGGGCGACCCGATCCTGCCCGGCGGCGTTCCCTTCGACGTCAACAGCCAGACGGCCGAGAAGCAGGCGCTCGCCTGGGGCTACAACAACGACTACACCGACGTCATCGTGACCAACAAGGCCGGCACCAAGGCCCTGCTGTGCTGCAACAACGAGTACGTCAACCCCAACATCATGTTCCCGCCGGACCTCGACGCCACCGAGCAGCTCGAGATCGCGATGGCCGCCCACGGCTTCGGGATCGTCGAGCTCGAGCGCTCCGCGCCGGGTGAGAAGTGGACGTACGTCCCCTCGGCTCCGAAGAACCGCCGCATCACCGCCTCCACCCCGTTCAAGATCACGGGCCCGGCCGCCGGCAGCGACCTGCTCAAGACCGCCGCCGACCCGACCGGCACCGTGGCGCTGGGCACGATCGGCAACTGCTCCGGCGGCACCACGCCGTGGGGCACGATCCTGTCGGGCGAGGAGAACTTCAACGGCTACTTCCACGCCACCGGCACCTCGGCGGAGGAGAAGCGCTACGGCCTGGCCGACAAGCCGTCGACGTACGGCTGGGAGGCCATCGAGCCGCGCTTCGACGCGCGGAGCGCCGACTACGCCAACGAGCCGAACCGCTTCGGCTACATCGTCGAGATCGACCCGACCGACCCGACCTCGACGCCGAAGAAGCACACCTCGATGGGCCGCCTCAAGCACGAGGGCGCGAACGTCATCGTCGCCAGGAACGGCCACGTGGTGGCGTACATGGGCGACGACGAGCGCTTCGACTACCTCTACAAGTTCGTCTCCAAGGGCCGCTACAACCCCAACGACCGGCGCCGGAACCTCACCCTGCTCGACGAGGGCGACCTCTACGTCGCGCGCTTCCACGGCGACTCGCCGGCGAGCGAGATCGACGGCACCGGCACGCTGCCGAGCGACGGCAAGTTCGACGGCTACGGCCAGTGGATCCCGCTGGTGAAGAACGGCCGCAGCCAGATCGCCGGGATGAGCGTCGAGCAGGTGCTCGTCTACACGCGCCTGGCCGCCGACCAGGCCGGCGCCACCAAGATGGACCGCTGCGAGGACGTCCAGCCCTCGCCGAAGACCGGCAAGGTGTACGTCGCCTGCACCAACAACTCCCAGCGCGGCACCACGGGCAAGGCCCCGGCCGACGAGCCCAACCCGCGCAACACCAACCGGGACGGTCACATCGTCGAGATAACCGAGGACGACGGCGACCACACCTCGCGCGTCTTCCGGTGGAACCTCGTGATCGTCGCCGGCGACCCGTCGGTGAACGGCTCGACCTACTTCGCGGGCTACCCGCAGGACAAGGTCTCGCCGATCTCCTGCCCGGACAACGTCGCCTTCGACTCCGAGGGCAACCTGTGGATCTCCACCGACGGCGCCCCGAGCTCGATCCAGAAGCTCGACGGGCTCTTCAAGGTCCCGCTCGCGGGACCCGAGCGCGGCCACGTCCAGCAGTTCCTCGCCGTCCCCCGCGACGCCGAGACCTGCGGGCCGGTCATCCACGACCGCGACGGCTCGGTCTTCGTCGCCGTCCAGCACCCGGGTGAGGAGGGGACCTGGGAGGCTCCGAACTCCCGCTTCCCCGACTACGTCGAGGGCACCGCCGGCGAGGGCGAGTTCGCCGGCCCGCGGCCGGCGGTCGTGCAGGTGCGCAAGGCCTGAGAAACGCCGAAGGGCGCCGGAGCTTCCCGCTCCGGCGCCCTACGTGCTTCGAGAGGTCCTGCGACGCCTCAGGCGTTCCAGCCCGCGTACGCCCCGGTGAGCTCGACCTTGCCACCCTGGGTGTCGGTGACCTCACCGGCGGCCCAGGCGCGGATGTCGTGGCCGGCGAGGATGCGTACGGCCTCGTCGACGTCCTCGGGGTCGATCAGCGCGACCATGCCGACGCCGCAGTTGAGGGTCATCTCCAGGTCCTGCAGGGCCACGGAGCCGGTGCGCCGGACGAGGTCGAAGACCGGGGCGGGGGTCCAGGTGGTGCGGTCGATGCGCGCGGAGAGCTCCGCGGGCATGACCCGCTCCAGGTTGGCGGCGAGGCCGCCACCGGTGACGTGGGACATGGCGTGGGTCTTGGTCCCACGGGCCAGCTCCAGGCAGGCCTTGGCGTAGACGCGGGTCGGGGTGAGGAGCTCCTCGCCGAGCGTACGGCCGAACTCGGCGATCTGCGCGTCCAGCGTGTAGGCGCCGGAGTTGAGCAGCACGTGGCGGACCAGGGAGAAGCCGTTGGAGTGCAGGCCGGAGGCCTCCATGGCGAGGACGACGTCGCCCGCCTTCACCAGATTGGCACCGAGCAGGTTGTCAGCCTCGACGACGCCCGTGGCCGCGCCGGCCACGTCGTACTCGTCGGCCGCCAGCAGACCCGGGTGCTCGGCGGTCTCGCCGCCGACCAGCGCGCAGCCGGCCTCGACACAGGCCTCCGCGATGCCCTTGACGATCGCCGCGACCCGCTCCGGGACGACCTTCCCGGTGGCGATGTAGTCGGTCATGAACAGCGGCTCGGCGCCGCAGACGACCAGGTCGTCGACGACCATGCCGACCAGGTCGAACCCGATCGTGTCGTGCTTGTCCAGCGCCTGCGCGATCGCGACCTTGGTGCCGACACCGTCGGTCGAGGTGGCCAGCAGCGGCCGCTCGTACGCCTTCAGCGCCGAGGCGTCGAAGAGACCGGCGAAACCGCCCACCCCACCGAGCACCTCGGGGCGCCGGGACTTCTCGATCCAGACCTTCATCAGATCCACGGCGCGGTCACCGGCATGGATGTCGACACCTGCGGCGGCGTACGCGTTCTGGCTCTGGGTCACTGGTGGATCTCCGATCACGGGTTGTTCAGGACCGGAAGGGCCTTGCCCTCGGTCGGGGACTGCAGCGAGACCTCGAGGAGGTGCTTGCCGAGCATGCTCTCGTCGGGCAGCTCTACGGGGTATTCGCCGGTGAAGCAGGCCGTGCAGAGCGCGCTGCGCTCCTGGCGGGTCGCCGAGATCATCCCGTCGAGGGAGATGTACCCGAGCGAGTCCGCACCGACCGAGGCGGCGATCTCGTCGACGGAGAGACCGTTGGCGATCAGCTCGGCGCGGGTGGCGAAGTCGATGCCGTAGAAGCACGGCCACTTGACCGGCGGCGACGAGATCCGCACGTGGACCTCCAGGGCGCCGGCCTCACGCAGCATCCGCACCTGGGCGCGCTGGGTGTTGCCGCGCACGATCGAGTCGTCGACCACCACGACCTTCTTGCCGCGCACCATGTGCTCGAGCACGTTCAGCTTGAGCCGGATGCCGAGCTGGCGCAGGGTCTGCGACGGCTGGATGAAGGTGCGTCCCACATAGCCGTTCTTCACGAACGCCTGACCGAAGGGCAGTCCGCTCTCCAGGGCGTAGCCGGTGGCCGCGGGGATCCCCGACTCGGGCACCGGGATGACCAGGTCGGCGTCGACCGGGAACTCGC
Organism: Nocardioides sp. NPDC051685; assembly: GCF_044453405.1. Classification (NCBI taxonomy): domain Bacteria; kingdom Bacillati; phylum Actinomycetota; class Actinomycetes; order Propionibacteriales; family Nocardioidaceae; genus Nocardioides; species Nocardioides sp. NPDC051685. The sequence goes on from NZ_JBITCR010000001.1 coordinate 446,943, forward strand.
GGGCCAGCTCACGGCCCATCTCGACGCGGGACTCGTGGACGTTGCGGCCGGCGATGTTGGCGTCCGGGCGGGCCAGGTAGACGTACTCGAAGACGCAGCCCTTGCGATCGGTCTCAGCGAACCGCACCGAGCGCAGACCGGACTCGTCGATGATGATCATCTCGCCGGGCTCGACCTCGCGGACCACGCTCGCGCCGACGGTGGCCAGGGCGGCGTCCTCGGACGCGATCACCCAGCCGCGGTCGAGGCGGCCGAGCACCAGCGGGCGGATCCCCTGCGGGTCACGCGCGGCGAAGAGGGTGTCCTCGTTCATCCACACCAGCGAGAAGGCGCCGCGGATGGTCGGCAGCACCTCCAGCGCACGCGCCTCCAGCGAGGAGTCGGGGTGGTAGGCGAGCAGCTCGGTCAGCAGCGAGGTGTCGTTGGTCGACACCGGTGCGTGGCGGCCTTCGGCGTGCTCGGGCAGCACCTCGACGGCGGCGCGCATGTCGGCGACGTTGATCAGGTTGCCGTTGTGGCCGAGGGCGACCGAGCCGTCCGGCGTCGGCTTGAAGATCGGCTGCGCGTTCTCCCAGACCGAGGCCCCGGTGGTGGAGTAGCGGGCGTGGCCGATGGCGACGTGGCCCTTGAGCGAGTCGAGGGTCGGCTCGTCGAAGACCTGGCTGACCAGACCCATGTCCTTGTAGACCAGGATCTGGCGTCCGTTGCTGACCGCGATACCCGCCGACTCCTGGCCACGGTGCTGCAGGGCGTACAGGCCGAAGTACGTCAGCTTCGCGACGTCCTCGCCCGGCGCCCACACACCGAAGACTCCGCAGTGGTCCTGAGGACCCTGATCGTGGGGGTCGAGGGCGGCGGTGAGCCGGCCGTCGCCACCCTTGCGTCGGGACACGTGCCTACCTGAGCTGGTGAGGTTGACCACGGCATCGAGTGTAAGGCCGCCCTCGGGCGATCACCGAACCCTTGACCGTCCTGTAAGAGTGGTCACATGAACGTCTCGGGATCATGATTGCAAAGAACTATCTACGTCCGCCCTACCGCCCGGGACGCTCTTCCCGGATAATCGCCCCGATGACTTCTTCAGCGCCCCCGCCCGCCGGTGGTCACCGACTGACGGTGCCGCCAGGATTTGCCCCACCGCCGTTGGGTGGCGGGAAGCGCGCCAGAAGCGACCTCACCACGACGATGACGACGATCACCACCGATCTGGCGGAGATCGGCGGCCTGCTCACCCCCGGCGAGGACCTCTCCGATCTCCAGCTGATCGCCGACAGCCTGACCGCGCTGGCGGGTTTCGAGATGGCCACGATCAGCGTGGCCCGGGCCGACGGCAACCTCCACATGGCGGTGGTCTCGGGCCAGGACTCCGCACGCGCCGACCTGCTCGGCATCGTCACCCCGATCGAGCGGCTCGAGGCCGAGCTCGCCCGGGCCGACGACTGGGGCATCTTCAAGTTCGTCCCGGCGGAGCGACTGGACCCGACCGACGACGTGTATGGCTGGATCCCGACGATGACGACGATCGATGCCGCCGGCGCCTGGAACCCGCTCGACCTGCTGGTCGCGCCGCTGCGCGATGACGCCGGCAGGCTCCGCGGGACCCTGATCGTCGACGTCCCGACCGACGGGCTACGTCCCAACCCTGAGAAGCGCGCCGTGCTCGGCCGCCACGCGATGCAGGCACAGCGCGCGATCCTGCTCGCCCTGGAGCGTGAGGAGCTCTCCGAGCAGGTGCGCCTCGCCGAGGCCGCCCGCGACGTGATCCGCCGCGCCGGCCGCGAGCTGGACCCCGACGGGATCCTCAACTCCCTGAGCACCGGGCTGGTCGACGTGCTCGACCTGACCGACTTCTGGCTGCACATGTCCAAGCCGGGCGGCCGGGGCATCCGCACCAAGGTCTACCGGGAGGACTTCAAGCTCCCGATCGAGGACCTGACCAGCCCGTTCATGGTCGACTACGGGCAATACCTCTGGGACCAGCGCAGCATCACCGTCCAGACCCCTGAGGGCGCCGAGCGGCTGCCCCACCCCGACCCGGTGGCGCAGCAGCGGATCACCGAATGGGTCCGCCGCTACAAGGTCGGCTCGATCGTCGGGGTCCCGATCGGGTCCGGCCAGACGTGGTACGGCGCGATGCTCCTCTGCCGCGGCCCCGACAAGCCGCACTGGAGCGAGCTCGAGCTGATCACCGCCGCCGACCTCGGCCGCGACTTCGGCCGTGTGGTGCACAACTCCAGGGCGTACCTGCGGCAGAAGGCGGCGGTCGACTCCCTGCGCGAGCTCGAGGCCCACAAGAGCCGACTGATCGCGACGGTCGCCCACGAGCTCAAGAACCCGCTCTCCGCGTTCCGGTGGAACATCGAGTCGCTGCCCTACGCGGAGTCCGAGGAGGAGTACGCCGAGGTGCTGACCGCGCTCACGCGCAACCGCGATCGCACCGAGAAGATCGTGGCCGACCTGGCGATGCTGTCGAAGGTCTCCGACCCCGACCACCTGCCGACCACGGTGCCGATCCAGGTCGCGCGCGTGCTCGAGGACGTCTACACGCATCTCAGCGCCGAGATGCCCCCCAGCGATGCCCACGAGCTCGTCTTCGAGATGCCGGCCGACGACGTCTACGTGACCCTGGCTCCCGGCGACCTGGACCGAGTGGTGATCAACCTGGTCACCAACGCGATCAAATACAGCCCCGAGGGCGGTCAGGTCATCGTGAGCACGCGCACCAGTCCGGGCTGGTTCGAGCTCCGGGTGACCGACCACGGCCTCGGGATCTCGCCGGAGGATCAGGACCGGCTCTTCACCGAATTCTTCCGTTCGACCAACCCGAAAGCGCTCAAACAGCCAGGCACCGGCCTCGGTCTGACCATCGTGTCTCGAATCGTCAGTCGCCGCGGCGGACTGATATCCGTCGACTCGACCCCTGGCGTGGGAAGCACATTCCGTGTGACGCTGCCCATTGTTTAACCTTACGCCCCGGGAACGGGTTGCATTTTCAGCTCGGCGGAGAACTCATGACCAGTACGCCCTCAGAGGGTCCGGACGTGCCAGACGGCGCCTCCGAGGCGTACCCGACCCCGGACCCCGGTCTGCAGCTGATCGCCGAGGGGGTCACCGAGCTCGTCGGCTTCGGCGCTGCCGTCATCAACATCCGCCGAGGTGACGAGTTCGAGATCGTCGCCGCCTACGGGGACGAGACCGGTCACACCGTCGACGGCGACATGACTGTCGCCGAGATGCTCGGCACCCGGTTCCCGGTCTCGGTAGTCACCGACCTGCTGGACATGTCGGTGGACTGGGGCGACATCAAGTTCGTCCCCCACGAGAAGAACACCATCGGCGAGGCGGAGGGCTACTGGGTCCCCGACACCGACGAGGACATCCTGAAGGACCCGCAGGACTGGCATCAGCTCGACGAGCTCCTGGCTCCCTTCTACGACGAGAACGGCGAGCTCGTCGGCGTCCTCTCGATCGATCGCCCGACCAACGGTCGCAGGCCCGGCCGGCGGCAGCAGCGGATCCTCAACCGGTTCGCCCGCCAGGCGAGGCGAGCGGTGCTGCTGACGCTGCAGCGCGAATACCTCGAGGAGCGGGCCAACAACCTGCTCGAGGCGCAGAGCTTCCTGCGCGAGGCCAACTCCCAGCTCGGTCTCACCGGGGTGCTCGAGGCCACGCAGGAGGCGATGAGCCGAGGTCTCGACGCGGACGGGCTCTATGTGCAGGCCCAGGACGGCGAGGGCGGGTCCGTGGTCTATGCCTCGCCCGGCCTCGGCTGGAACTCCACCGACAGCAGCAACATCGCCGCAGGCCAGGCCTACCAGGCCACCCGGCTGTGGCACGACGGCCAGCACGCCATCGTCAACCGCGACCTGCTTCGGCACTCACTGCAGCAGGGCGATGTGGAGCAGCGGAAGTACGCCAGGCTCGGCCTCGAGTTCCTCGACGCGGTCGACGCCGACTCGCTCCTGGTCGTACCGATCGGCGTCGAGACCACCGCACTGGGCCACCTCGTGCTGCTGCGTGGCTCGGGACGGCCGCGCTGGACGGACGCCGAGGGGCGGCTCGCGATGGAGTTCGGGCGCGACTTCGGGCGCATCGTGCTCACCTCCAACGCCTACACCCAGGAGCGTGACCTCGCCCAGCGGCTCGCGACCGCCGACAAGGTGCACAGCCGGCTCATCGAGTCCGTCGCCCAGGAGCTGCACAACCCGCTCACCGCCCTCACCACCGGCATCGACGCGATGCGCCACGAGGACCGCGGATCGACGACCTGGTTCCAGCAGGTCGGCAACCTGATCAGCCGGTCCGACCAGCTGGTCGCGATGGTCGACGACCTGCTGCTGTTCTCCCGCTTCTCCGACCCCTCCTCGCGGCCGACCCTGACCCACGTCGACCTGACCTCGCTCCTGCAGGAGATCTTCGAGCAGAGGACGTACGAGTCCGAGAAGCGTGGCATCGAGATGAGCATCGACGTGCCTTCTCGCAGTGTCTACGTGCTGGGCGACCGCAGCGAGATCAAGGCGGCGATCCTCCGCCTGGTCGACAACGCGCTCGTCTACACCCATCGCGGCGGCCATGTGCGGCTCTACATCGTGGAGAGCGCCAGCGAGGCGGCGATCTCGGTGACCGACAACGGGGTCGGCATCCCCGCGGCCGAGCAGATGCAGGTCTTCACCGAGTTCTACCGCGGGACCAGCCAGGCGATCGGCGGCCGGAAGGGCGTAGGCCTCGGTCTCAGCATCGTCGACCGGGTCGCGCGTCGCCACGACGGCCGCGTCACGCTCCGCTCGGAGCCGGGCACCGGCACCCGCGTCTCGCTGGTCCTGCCGTTGGCCCACGACGCGACCTCACTTGGTTAACCGAACGTCACAATCTGGTCGAGACAGCGACCGACGGCTGCACAGGGCGGGCGATTCGTGCAACACTCCGTGGTGCCCAGGTCCTCAGGACTGCCACGCCGTTGCAACACTCGCCGTGACCGACCTCACTGAGAGCAAGGATGCCCCCACCACAGCCAGTTGATGCCCTCGACGTGCCATCGCGCACGTCGAGCAGGATGGCGCTGCCGGTGGTCGATCCGGCCCTGCAGATGATCGCCGAAGGCATCTGCGAGCTGCTCGGTTTCGGCATCGCCGCGATCAACGTGGTCCGCGGCGATGAGCTCGAGGTGGTGGCGGTCCACGGCTTCATCAGCGGCCTGAACGCACACGGCCAGCGCGAGACGGCCGAGGAGATCCTCGGCACCCGATGGGCCCTCGCCGACCTGCGCGACAATCTCGCCCGCGGTGAGAACTGGGGCGCCTGGCGGTTCGTCCCGCACGAGCGCGTGCACCTTCACGAGGGCAGCTGGGTCTCCACCACCAACATGATCGACGCGGCGGACGCCTGGCATCCTCACGACATGCTGATCGCGCCGATCCTCGGCGACGACGGCTCCATCCAGGGCTGTCTCTCGGTCGACATGCCGGTCAGTGGTCGCCGGCCCGACTTCACCCAGCAACGCGTGCTCAATCGGTTCGCGAAGCGCGCCCAACGCGTCGTGCACGGCTACCTCGAGCGCGAGCGGCTCTACGAGCGCGCCGCGAACCTCGAGACCGCCAAGGAGTTCCTCCGCGACGCCAGCTCCAAGCTCAGCCTCGCCGACGTGCTCGACACCAGCCACGACGCACTCATCCGCGGCCTGGGCGCCGACGGCATCTGGATGGCGACCAAGGGCCCCCACAACGAGATGGTCGTGCACTCGACCCCGGGCCTCAACTGGGACCCCGACCCGGGCCTGGCGTCCCTCACCTCGAGGAACACCTCCCGATACTGGGCTGAGGGCACCTACTCGATCCTGTCCCGCGAGCGGATCACGAGCTCCCCGGAGTGGGGTGAGCAGGCCGCCGTCGCCGACAAGTTCTTCGAGACCCTGGGCGCGGACAGCGTCCTGGTCGTGCCGGTCGGGGCCGACCACGAGTGGCTGGGCCACATCGTTCTCCTCCGCGCGCCCGGGCGGCCCATCTGGTCCGACGCGGAGGGCCGGCTGGCCATGGAGCTGGGTCGCGACTTCGGACGCATCGTGCTCACCGCCAACGCCTACACGCAGGAGCGCGACCTGGCCCACCAGCTCGCCGACGCCGACCGCGAGCGCAACCAGCTGATCGAGGCGGTCGCCCGCGAGCTCAGGATCCCGGTCAACGCACTCGGCACGTCGCTGAACGCGCTGAGCGCTGAGCAGGCGAACACCCTGCCGTGGATCGTTCAGGTGGAGACGCTCACCGTACGCAGCGCCCAGATCGAGGGCATCGTCAGCGACCTGCTGCTCCTGTCCCGGATCCGCGACCCGGCCAACGCCCCCGGCGAGACCACGATCGAGATCTCCGAGATGCTCGACGACGTCCTCGACGAGCTCGATCCCGACGCCGCTCAGAAGGACATCGAGTGCGTCCTGACCACACCGACCGGACCGGCGTACGTCGTCGGCGACCCCCGCGAGCTGCGCGCCGCCTTCCTGCACCTGGTGAAGAACGCGCTGACCTACAGCTACCGGGGCTCGCGGGTGCAGGTGATGCTCTACAGCGCCGGCAACGAGGTCACGATCATCGTCGCCGACGCCGGTGTCGGCATCGCCTACGAGGAGCAGTCCGAGGTCTACAAGCCGTTCTACCGAGGCTCCAACTCCGCGCTCGGTGGTTCGCGCGGAGCTGGGCTCGGTCTGACGTTGGTCGATCAGATCACCAGCCGCCACCACGGGTTGGTCGAACTCGACTCCCGCCCCGGCGAGGGCACCCGGGTGGCGCTGACGCTGCCTGGTGTCCAGCTGGCGCGGCGGATGTTCACCGAGGTAACTCGGTGAACGCGCACTGCCTTCGCGGAGCTCCACGAAGGAAGTGCCACTCGACCGAGGTGACTCGGTGAACGGTCAGCGGCTCCCCAGCTTCTGGAGCAGCAGGGCCTCGGCGACGACGACCTTCTTGAACTCGGCGAGGTGGAGACCCTCGTTTGCGCCGTGGGCGCGGGTGTCGGGGTCCTCGACGCCGGTGACGAGCACGCTGGCCTGCGGGAAGGCCTCGAGGAACTCCGCGATGAACGGGATCGAGCCGCCCACACCCATGTCGATCGGGGCGGTGCCGTCCCAGGCCTCGGTGAAGGCGGCGCGGGCCGCGTCGTAGGCCGGGCCGGTCGCGTCCAGGGCGATCGGCTCACCGGTGTCGACGACCTTGGTGGTCAGCTCGGCGCCCCACGGGACGTGCTTCTCCAGGTGCTTGGTGAGGGCGGCGACGGCGTTCTCGCCGGAGTCGCCGGGGGCGATCCGGATGGTGACCTTGGCGCGCGCGCTCGGGGACAGCGTGTTCGAGGCACCGTCGACCTTGGGGGCGTCCAGACCGGTGATGGTGATCGCCGGCTGCGTCCACATCCGCTCGACGGCGCTGCCCTTGCCGACCCACTGCAGGCCCGCGATGGCACCGGACTCGGCACGGAGCCGCTCCTCGGGGTAGTCGACGTCGGCCGCCGGACCGGAGACGAGCCCCTCGACCGCGGGCGCGCCGTCCTCGTCCCAGAGGGTGTTGAGGAGGCGTACGAGGGCCATGATCGCGTCGGGGGCCAGACCGCCCCACATGCCGGAGTGGACGGCGTGACCCAGGGTGCGGAGCTCGACGTCGACACGGATCAGACCGCGCAGCGAGGTGGTCAGGGCCGGGACGCCGATGTCCCAGTTGCCGGAGTCGGCGATGACGATGACGTCGGCCTTCAGCTTGTCCTGGTACTTCTCGAGCAGCTGGGGCAGCGTGGCAGAAGCCACCTCCTCCTCACCCTCGATGAAGAGGCGGACGGTGACCGGGAGGCCACCGTTCTCATCGAGGCTGGCCAGGGCCCGGATGGCGCCGATGTGGGCGGCGATGCCGGCCTTGTCGTCGGCCGCACCGCGCCCGTAGAGGCGGTCGCCCACCTCGGTGGGCTCGAACGGCGGGGTGTCCCAGTCGGCGTGGTCGTTCTCGGGCTGGACGTCGTGGTGGGCGTAGAGCAGGACCGTCGGGGCGCCCTCGGGACCCTTCTTCTCACCGACGATGGCAGGCGGGGCGCCGTCGAAGGCGCGCACGATCTCCACCTCGAAGCCCTCGGCCGCGAAGAGGTCGCGGGTCTTCTCCGCGCTCTTCTCGACCTCGCTCAGGCGCGCGGGGTCCGCGCTCACGGACTCGATCCGCACCAGGTCCTCGAGGTCCTTGCGGATCCCGGGGAAGAGGTCTTCTACACGGGCCTTGATGTCTTCGGTGGAGAGGGTCATAGGGTGAGATTACAAGGGCAGGTAAGCCGACAGGTCGGTGCGTTCTCCCGAGGCCCTCACCCGGGCCTGATCGACGGCGTCGGACCAGGTCATCGCCCCGGTGGCGAGCGCGATCCAGGTGGCCGCGTCGGTCTCGATCACCGCCGGCGGAGTGCCACGGGTGTGCCTGACCCCTTCGACGCACTGCACCGCGGCGTACGGCGGGACCCGGACCTCGACGCTCCTGCCGGGCGCGCGCTGCTCGAGCACGGCGAGGAAGTGCTTGGTGAGGAGCCGTAGGTCGGCCTTGGCAGGCTCCTCGGCGCGTACGCGATCCAGAGCAGCGGCCACGTCGGCGGCGGCCGCGGGCTTGAGTCGAGCTGGCACGTCGCCACCCTATCTGCGGCAGTTGCCCACCGTGGCGGCGCGCGACCACTACGCTCCCGTGACGTGGGACTGGAGAGACTCGAGTCGGAGATGGTGCTGAAGACCGTCGAGACGCTGCACGGACGGATCGCGGCACGCTTCCCCGACCGGGGCCTGGTGAAGGTCGCCGAGGAGCTGTCCGGCCTGATCCGCGAGTCCTCCGGTGTCGGCGACCGGCTCCGGAGACGGTTGCTGTGGACGCGCGCGGTCTCTCGCGTGCTGATCCTGGCCGTCCTCGCGCTGACGCTGGTCGCCATCATCTGGGGCCTCGCGACGGCGTTCAGCGACGAGACGCTCACCGGTGTCCAGTGGCTGCCGCTGATGGAGAGCACCGTCAACGACCTGATCTTCGCCGCGGTCGCGATCTTCTTCCTCTACACGATCCCGGAGCGGCTGCTGCGGTCGCGGGCGCTGAGGCTGCTGCACCGGCTGCGCTCGCTGGCCCACATCATCGACATGCACCAGCTCACCAAGGACCCCGAGCGACTTCGTACGGGATTCACGCCGACCTCGGCCAGCGTCCGGCTCACCCTCGACGCCGACGAGCTGATCCACTACCTGGAGTACTGCTCGGAGCTGCTCAGCCTCGTCGGCAAGACCGCCGCGCTGTGCGCCGAGGACTCCCAGGACAACGTCGTCCTGGACACGGTCAGCACCGTCGAGGGCCTCACCGTCGATCTCTCCCGCAAGATCTGGCAGAAGATCCAGGTCGTCGGCGAGCTGCGCGAGGAGCAGTCGTCCTCCGCCTAGGCTCCGTTTCATGAGGTCACAGACGGATTGGTCGATCCTCGCGGTCGAGGCCGACTCCGGGGAGGTGCTCATCGAGTCCGACCCGGATCTGCTGCTGCCGACCGCCAGCGTCGGGAAGGTCTTCCTGCTGCACCACCTCGCCGAGCTGCTCGACGAGGACGACTCGCTGGGACAGCTGTTGCTGCGCAAGGACAGTGTCAAGCCGGTCGCCGACAGCGGGCTGTGGCAATACCTCGACATCCCCGCCCTGACCATGACCGACTGCGCCCGGCTGGTCGGCGCCGTCTCGGACAACCTGGCCACCAACGTGCTCCTCGACCACGTCGGTCTCGCTCCGGTCCAGGCGGTCGCCTCTCGGCTCGCCCCGGGTGGGTCGATGCTGAACGACTCGGTCCGGGACGTACGGACGCCGGCGGACCCGCCGACGCTCTCCCTCGGCTGTGCCGCCGACTGGGTCGCCTACTTCCGTACGCCGCACCCGACCGTCATGTCCTGGCTGGCGCCGGCCACCGACCTGTCGATGGTCTCCTCCGCCTTCGGCCTGGACCCGCTGGCCCACGCCGACCCGGCCCTGGGTCTGCGGGTGTGGAGCAAGACCGGCACCGACGACGGCGTCCGCGCCGAGGTCGGGCTGCTCGACGTGGCCGGCCGGCGGGCGGCGTACGCGGTCATCTGCCGCTTCGAGGGCGAGGTCGTCCCGGTGCTGGGTCAGATGCGGGCGTACGGCACGCTGCTCCTGGATGCGCTGCGGGACGGCTACCATCCAGGTTCCGGTCCGGCTCAGTAGGAGAACAGTTGTTCAGCATCGACCTCGGAAACGGCGCGGAGATGGTCCTGCGCGACCGATCGACCGACTTCGCCGTCCACAAGCTCATCAACGCCAACCTCGACCACCTCCGCGAGTGGGAGCCGTGGGCGCACGGCAACCAGACCATGCTGAGTGTCGCCGGGTTCGGCACCTACCTGCTGAACCAGTGGGTGAAGGGCGAGGCGATCCCGTGCGTCATCCGCCAGGACCGCGAGGTCGCCGGCGCCACCACGGCGCGGATCAACCTCTACGAGAAGTCGGCCACGATCGGCTACTGGCTGGGCGAGGCCTTCGAGGGTCGTGGCCTGGTCACCCGGGCCGTCTCGGCGATGCTGGACACGCTCTTCAACGAGTACGACATCGCCCGGGCGATCATCGACACCTCCGTCCACAACAAGCGCAGCCGCGCGGTCGCCGAACGTCTCGGCTTCACCCACGAGGGCACCATGCGCGGCGCTCAGGCCTATCCGGGCGAGCGCCGGGACCTGGTGGTCTACGGGCTGCTGCGCGAGGAGTGGCTAGGGCGTCGAGCCTGAGCGGACGAACCGCTCCCCCGCCTGCTTGACCATCTCGGCCAGCTCGGCGGGCTGCTCGACCGTGAAGTCGGCGTCGACGCCGGCGAGGATCATCATCGGCCAGCCCAGATCGTCGGCCTGCATCCGCAGCCGGCAGCCGCCCTCGGCGGGCTCGACCTCGCCCCAGCGGCCCACCCGCCGCGCGACCACGTCGGGCTCGACGCGGAGGTGGACGCAGATGTCGTGGGCAGCCGGACGGGAGCGGATCCCCGCCTGCACGTACGCCGCCGCGTCGCCACCGGGGATCTCCCGCGGGCGGAACGTCTGGCCGGTGGTCGTCGGGTCGCTGACCCGGTCGACGCGGAAGGAGCGCCAGTCCTGGCGGACCCGGTCGTAGGCGAGGAGATACCAGCGGTTGCCGAGCGACACCAGGCGGTGGGGCTCGACGCGGCGCCGGGTCGGCTCGGCCTCGGGCGCCTGATAGGTGAAGGTGAGCGCCTCGTCGTCGCGGCAGGCCTGCGCCAGGATCCCGAGCACGCCGGCGTCCAGCGGCACCCGGCCGCCCCAGGGGATCGAGTCGGTCTGCGAGGTGACCGCGTCCATCCGCCGCCGCAGCCGCGGCGGCATCAGTGCGACGACCTTCCCCAGCGCCTGGGCGGAGACGTCCCCCATCCCCGCGACCATGCCGGCGGCCGCGGTGCGCAGCCCGACGGCGATCGCGACCGCCTCCTCGTCATCGAGGAGCAACGGCGGCAGCGCGTTGCCGGCCCGGAGCTGGTAACCGCCGGCCACCCCTCGGGTGGCGTCCACGTCATAACCGAGATCGCGCAGCCGCTCGATGTCGCGCCGCAGCGTGCGATCGCTGACCTCGAGGCGTACGGACAGCTCCGTGCCGGGCCAGAAACGATGGGTCTGCAGCAGCGAGAGCAGCTGCAGCATCCGGGCGCTCGTGCTCATGCCGCCACCTCCGTAGCGCAAGCGCCATCATACGGACGCGGCGGCATGACAGATCGGATTGTCGCTCGCTGACGCTCGCTCATGCCGTCGACCTTAGGCCTCATTGCGGCCAGGTAGTGGCCTGATTCCGGAGGGAACCTGGCCCGAGCCCGCGCGACGGTCGGCTCGCCCCCTCCTCGAGCCGACCGTCGTCGCGCTACTCCCCTCTTACCCATTCGTCGGACTTCTAAACCGGTTCTCGCAAGAATTTTTCAAAAGCGGACAGAAACTGGCCGGATGACTTCAGAGGCTGGAGACATGACGAACCACACCAACCAGCGGCCGGTGATCCGCACCGAGGCTCTGACCAGGCACTTCACCAGAAGCAAGAAGACCGTCGAGGCCGTACGCGGGCTCGACCTCGAGATCCACCAGGGCGAGCTCGTCGCCTTCCTCGGCCCCAACGGAGCCGGCAAGTCGACCACCCTGCGGATGCTGACCACCCTGATCCCGCCGACCTCCGGCACCGCCGAGGTCGCCGGCCACGACGTCGTCCGCTCGCGGGCGTCCGTCAGGCGGTCGATCGGCTACGTCGGCCAAGGCAACGCGGCGGCCTTCGTCCAGCGCGGCCGCGACGAGCTGATGTCGCAGGCTCGCGCCCACGGCATCCCGCGCGTGGCTGCGAAGGCGCGCATCGAGGAGCTGCTCTCCGCCTTCGACCTCCAGGAGTACGCCGACCGGCCGGTCCAGACGCTGAGCGGCGGCCAGCGGCGGCGGCTCGACATCGCGATCGGGCTGCTCAACCATCCCGAGGTGCTGTTCCTCGACGAGCCCTCGACCGGCCTCGACCCGCAGAACCGCGCCAACCTGCAGGAGCAGATCCGCCGACTCCACCAGGACGGCACCACCATCGTGCTCACCACCCACTACCTCGAGGAGGCGGACGCGCTCGCCGGGCGCGTGATCGTCATCGACCACGGGGTGGTGATCGCCGACGACACCGCCACCCGCCTCAAGGAGAGGCTCGGCGACCTGATGCTCCTCGGCTTCGCCACCGAGGCCGACGCCACGACTGCCGCCGCCCGCGCCGAGTCGGCACTGACCGGCCCGACGCTCATCGAGCGGGACGGGACGCAGGTCTCGATCCGTACGCCGCGCGGCGCCGACAGCGCCCCGGCCCTGGCCATCGATCTGGCCGCCCACGGCACGCCAGCGATCCGGATGGAGGTCCACGCCCCCACCCTCGACGACGTCTTCCTCGACCTGACCGGCCGCAGCCTGCGCGAGTCGGCCGAGACCACCGAGTCCATCACCCAGACCGAAGGAGCAGCAGCATGACCACCCTCACCGTCCCGGCCGCACAGGTCCGACACACCACCCGGGTGCCGAGCAGGCCGACCGGATTCCTCACCGACACCTGGACCGTGCTGCTCCGAGAGCTCACACCCAAGCTTCGCCAGCCGGCCTCGATGCTCTTCGCGATGATGCAGCCGCTGGTCTTCCTGGGCCTCTTCGCGCCGCTCCTGCCCGACGTCGAGAACGGCAGCGCGCTGCAGTGGTTCGTGCCGGGCATCGTCGTCATGACCGCGCTGATGGGCGCCTCGATGACCGGCGCCGACCTGACCGCGGAGATCCGCTCCGGCTCCCACGAGCGGCTGCTGGTCTCGCCCCTGTCCCGGCCGTCCCTGCTGGTCGGACGGGCCCTGAAGGAGGTCGTGCCGGTGCTGTTCCAGACGGCCGTCATCCTCGCCGTGGTGACCCCGTTCAGCTTCGACCTCCACCTCGGCGGGGTCCTGGTCGGAGCCGTCATCGTCTCGCTCTTCGCGATCGGCCTGGGCGCGCTCAGCTTCGCTCTCGCCACCGCCGCGAAGGAGCAGGACTGGGTCTTCTGGACGGTCCAGCAGATGCTGATCTTCCCGCTGCTGCTCCTCTCCGGCGTCCTCCTCCCGCTCGACGGCGCACCCGGCTGGCTGCGGTTCCTCAGCGACATCAACCCGATGACGTACGTCGTGGAGGCGGAGCGGGCGCTCTTCGCCGGTGAGTTCCCGGCCGATGTCGTCATCGGCGGCTTCGTCGCGGCGGCAGCCGTCGCGGCGTTCGGGGTGCTGGTCGGCGTACGGACCATGGAGAAGTCGAGCTGAATCTCTTGACCTCAAGTCAACTTCAGGTTCGAGACTGAACGCATGACTCGACAGCCCAGCCCGACAACGATCGTGCTCACCGTCATCGCCGGCACGGTGATGATCCCGATCGACATCACGATCGTCGCGGTCGCGATCGCCCGTCTCTCCCAGGAGACGGGCGCTTCGCTGCCGGTGATCCAATGGGTCGCCACCGGCTACACGCTCGCGCTGGCGACGGTCATCCCGGCCGCGGCCTGGGCGATCAGCCGGTTCGGCGCCCGCCAGGTGTTCCTGACCGCGATCGGTGTCTTCACCCTCGGCTCCGGCCTGGTCGCGGCGTCGTGGAACGTCGAGTCGCTGATCGCGTTCCGGGTGCTGCAGGGGCTCGGCGGCGGCTTCGTGATGCCGGCCGCGATGACCCTGACGCTGCGCTCGGCACCACCCGAGGAGCGCGGCCGACTGATGGCCCTGATGGGCCTGCCGGTGCTGGTCGGTCCCGTCTTCGGACCGGTTCTCGGCGGCTGGCTGCTCGACACGATGTCGTGGCGGTGGATGTTCCTGATCAACCTGCCGCTGGGCCTGCTCGGTCTCGTCCTCGGGATGCGCAACCTCCCGCGGCTGGAGCGGGGACCGAGCGCCCGCCTGGACGTACGCGGCCTGCTCCTGCTCCCGCCCGCGATGGCGCTTCTGGTGCTGGGCACCTCCTTCGCCGAGGGCACCCTGCTCGACGCCCAGGTGCTGGTCCCGATCGGGGCCGGGATCGTCCTCGTGGCGCTCTTCGTCCGGCACGCGCTCCGCGCCGCGGCACCGCTCCTGGACATCCGGCTCCTCGGCCGCCGCCTCACGGGTGGCAGCGCCGCGCTGCTGGTCTGCTTCGCCGGCGGCTACTTCGGCTCGATGATCCTGGTGCCGCTCTACTGGCAGGTCGTCCGCGGCGAGTCCGCCACCACCGCAGGTCTGCTGATGGCTCCCGCAGGCGTCGCAGCCGGAATCATGATCCAGATCTCCGGGCGCCTCATCGACCGCTTCCCGCCGCTGCCGGTGATCGGCTCGGGCATCGTCGTCTCCACCCTGGGCTTCGGCGCCCTGGCCCTCCAGCTGAGTGCCGACGCCCCGATGCTCGCCCTGGCCCTCACCCACATGGTGGCGACCGCGGGCGCCGGGTTCGTGATGCTGCCGACGATGACCATCGCGACCCGCTATCTCGAGGACAGCGCCATCCCGGCCGGCTCGACGCTGATCAACGTGATGAACCAGGTCGCCACGGCGCTGTGCACCGCCGGCGTCTCCGTGCTCCTGGCCGCCGCCCTCTCGGCCCGTCTCCCCGGGCTGGGCGGCGACGGCATCGGAGCGCTCAGCGCGGTGTCGCCGGCCGAGCTCGATGCCGTCGCACCGCTGGCCGCCGAGGCTCTGCGCGTCGCCTTCTGGCTCCCGGTCACGATGATGGCGATCTCGGCGGCGGTCGCGTTCGTCGTCTTCCGGCGTACGTCCTCGGCTCGGACGGCACCGGCCGAGGACCGTCAGCCCGTGGCCGCGGTCGCCGACTAGGTCGCTACCACTGGCGTCGGGTGCCGGGATACGGGTGGGGGCGGCCCGGGACGGGACGGCCGGGAACGGGGTAGCCCGGGTAGCCGGGGTGGGGCCGAGCGGGAGGGACCGCACCCCGGTGGACCGGGCCGCCGCCGGGGTAGGGTCCAGCCGGCCTCCCCGGCCGAGTCGCCTCGAGGTCGCGCCGGCGTCGATCGCGACTCCGGCGCCGCGCCAGCAGGAACGCGCTGAGCAGCCCGAGCGCGGACAGCCCGAGCACCGCGACGGCCATCTCGACGTAGCCGATCCCGAACAGCCCGCTCGAGACAGCAGTCGGACCGTCGGAGGCGTCGGTGAAGGTCACCGGGCCGGCCGTCTCCGAGTCGTCCCCGGGCAGGGCCGCGCTCGACTCCGGCGAGGACGGTGACGCCGAGGCCGACGTCGAGGGCGATGCCGCAACGGACGGCGTACGCGACGGGGCCGGCGACGCCGTCGCCGACTTCTTGGGCTTCGAGGTCTGCCGAGGAGTCGGCGCCTCGGTCGTCGCGGGCGCGGTCGGCGCCTGCGCGGTGGCCTCCGGTGTCGCGGTCGGGCGCACGCCCCGCGGGTATTTCGCGAAGACCTGGACGCCCCAGCTGGTGCCGTCGACCACCACGAACGCGATCCCGATGTGGGTGTAGTCGCCCAGGATGTTGGCGCGATGCCCCTCGGAGCTCATCCAGCCACGGTGCATCTCGGCCCCGGTCGGGTAACCCATGGCGACGTTCTCGCCGATCCCCTGCCAGCCCTCCGGCACCTGCTCGGCGAGGTCGGGGTTGTGCGAGAGCTCCCCGTCGGCGGCGATCTTGTAGGCCCACTTCCGCGCCAGCCCGTCGAGGGCGGAGTCCCGCGTCAGCGGGTCCAGACCGGCATCGGCACGAGCGGCGTTCGCGAGCCGCTTGATCGTGCCGCCCTCCCCTGCGGAGGCCGGACCGGCACCGACGAGCAGCGCGGCTGCCGCCAGCAACAGGGCAAGGACAACGGACACGGGGCGATGCAGGTGGGGGAACATCCCCGCCAGGGTATCGACCTTTACTTGGGGGCGCCGCGCTCGATGTGGCGCTCGATGTGGGCCGCGATGCCGGCCATCAACAGGCTCTGCCCGAGGGCCGACGGATCGTCGGAGTCGGATCCCTCACCAGGCGAGGCCGGCCGCCAGGTGGCCATGGACGCCATCAGGTTCGGGAACCGCTCCGGATCGGCGTACGTCACGAGCATCTGCTCGAAGGAGGCATAGGGGTTGTCCGGTTCGGACAGCGCCGCCTCGACCTCGATCTTCGCCTCGCCCACGGCGTACTGCGCGACGATGCCCAGGATCGCCAGCTTCTCCTCCGCGGGCAGTGTGACGTCGCGCAGATAGTAGAAACCCAGGTCGATCCAGGCCAGGCGCTTCGGACCGGGGAGCGTGGCCGCGATCGGCAGGTCCAGGAACCATGGCTTGCGCACCGCCAGGTCGACCTGGGCGCGCATCCAGGCCGCCAGACCCTCGCGCCATTCCAGGTCACGGTCGGGCTCAGGCAGGTCGGCACAGAGCCGGTCGGCGAGCAGGATGAGCAGCTCGTCCTTGTTCTTCACGTGCCGGTAGAGCGCCATCGGCGAGCAGCCGACCGCCTCGGCGACCCGGGCCATCGAGACGGCGGCAAGGCCCTGCTCATCAGCGATGACATAGGCGGCCTCGACGATCTGGGCGACGCTCAGCGCCGGCTTCGGGCCACGCCGGCCGGCCGGAGGCTTGCCCCACAGACGAGGGATCAGGTCAGAACTCATCGCGTCCATCATGCCCTGCTCCTCCCCGAAACCGATTGACCGCCCATCCGATCTGCGTATTCTATAAACAGTTAACGTCATACGCTATTAGATCGGACGGCCCATGAGCACAACGACAAGACCTCTGACCCGCCCATGGTGGCTGTTCCCGCTGGGCGCGGCGACGGTGATCTTCCTGGTCTCGGCGCTGCCGCGATACGTGGGTCTGGACCCGTCACAGTCGCTGGTCGCCACCGACCGCGGGCCCGCCTTCTATCCCGCCCTGGTGACGCACATCTTCTTCGGCTCGGTGATGCTCTGCTGCGGCGTACTCCAGCTGTGGCCGTGGCTGCGCGCCCACCACCCGAAGGTGCACCGCTGGACGGGGCGGACCTATGTGGTCACCGGCATCCCGACGGGCGTGGCGGCGCTGGTCACCAGCCAGTTCCCCGCCGCCGGACCGGCGCAGCAGGTCGGCAACACCTTCCTGGGCGTGCTGTTCCTGCTGTTCACGGTGCTCGGCTACCGCGCCGCCCGGCAGCGGCGCTTCAAGGACCACCGCGAGTGGATGTACCGCAGCTACGCGATGGCGTTCTCGATCGTCGCCAACCGCTTCTGGGGCATGGTGCTGCTCATGATGTTCGTGCCCGAGGTCATGACCGGCGCCGACATCGGCACCGAGGACCCGACCCTCGCCAGTGCCGCCGCGGCGTCTGCCTGGGTCAGCTGGGTCGTGAACCTGCTGATCGCCGAGTGGATCATCCACCGGAAGCCGCGGCGGCGAGGGAACCGTCAGGCCAGCGCGTCCCGCAGCGTCGAGCGCCAGACGCCGGTGAGCTCCTCGAGCGGGATCTCGACGGCGCCGCCGTCGTAGGAGATCTGGTAGGCGGAACCACCGGTCACACCGAGCTTCGTCGCCGCGACCCCGTTGCGCTCGGCCAGCGAGGTGAGCCGCTCGACGTCGTCGGCCTTGACGGTGACGATCGCGCGGGCGACCGACTCCGAGAAGAGCGCGACGAACGGGTCGCCGGCGATCGTGACGGAGACGCCGATCCCCGACGACATCGCCGGCTCGGCCAGGGCCTGCATCAGGCCACCGTCGGAGAGGTCGTGGGCGGAGGTGACGAACCGTGCCTCCAGCAGCAGCTCGGCGAGCGCCTTCTCGGCCGCCAGGTTCACCTTGGGCGGCAGGCCACCGAGGTGACCGTGCACGACGTGGGCCCACTCCGAGCCGGAGAGCTCCTCGTGGGTCTCACCGAGCAGCACGACGACCTCGTCGGCTGCCTGGAAGTCCGAAGGCGTACGCGTGGTGACGTCCTCGATCACGCCGAGCGTCGCGACCACCGGCGTGGGGTGGATGGCGACCTCACCGGTCTGGTTGTAGAGGGAGACGTTGCCGCCGGTGACCGGGATGCCGAGCTCGAGGCAGGCGTCCTTCAGGCCGCGGGTGGCCTCGGCGAACTGCCACATCACGTCGGGGTCCTCCGGGGAGCCGAAGTTGAGGCAGTCGGAGATGGCCAGCGGCTTGGCGCCGACGGAGGCGACGTTGCGATAGGACTCCGACAGGGCGAGCTGGGCGCCGGCGTAGGGGTCCAGCTTGGCGAAGCGCCCGTTGGCGTCGGTCGCCAGGGCGACACCGAGGTTGGTCGACTCGTCGACGCGGATCATGCCGCCGTCGGACGGCTGGGACAGGACGGTGTTGCCGCGCACGTAGCGGTCGTACTGCTCGGTGATCCAGGACTTGTCGCACAGGTTCTCCGAGGCGACCAGCTTCAGGATCGTCTCGCGGAGCTCGTCGGCGGAGGCCGCACGCGGGAGCTTCTCGGCGACGTCGGCCTGCAGCGCGTCCTGCCACGACGGGCGGGCGTAGGGGCGCTCGTAGACCGGGCCGTCGTGGGCCACGGTGGTCGGGTCGACGTCGACGATGGTCTCGCCATGCCAGTCGACGCGCAGCCGGCCCTCGCCGGTGACGGTGCCGATCACGGCCGCCTCGACGTCCCACTTGGCACAGATGTCCATGAAGGTCGCCTCGTCCTCGGGCGCGATGACCGCCATCATCCGCTCCTGCGACTCGCTCATCAGGATCTCCTCCGGAGCGAGCGTCGAGTCACGCAGCGGCACCCGCTCGAGGTGCACGTGCATGCCGCCGTCACCGGCGGCGGCGAGCTCGGAGGTGGCACACGAGATGCCGGCCGCGCCGAAGTCCTGGATGCCGCGGACGATGCCGGCGGCGAAGAGCTCGAGGGTGCACTCGATCAGCAGCTTCTCCATGAACGGGTCGCCGACCTGGACGCTCGGCCGCTTCGCGGGGCCGTCCTCGTCGAACTCGACCGACGCCAGGATGGAGGCGCCGCCGATGCCGTCGCCGCCGGTGCGCGCGCCGTACATGATCACCAGGTTGCCGGCACCGCTTGCCTTCGCGAGGTGGAGGTCCTCGTGGCGCAGCACACCGACGCAGAGCGCGTTGACCAGCGGGTTGCCGAGGTAGGAGGCGTCGAAGACGGCCTCACCACCGATGTTGGGCAGACCGAGGCAGTTGCCGTAGTGACCGATGCCGGACACGATCCCGGGCAGCACCCGGTGGGTGTCCTCCTCGGAGAGCGGACCGAAGCGGAGCGGGTCCATCACGGCGACCGGTCGCGCGCCCATCGCGAGGATGTCGCGGACGATGCCGCCGACGCCGGTCGCGGCACCCTGGTGGGGCTCGACATAGCTCGGGTGGTTGTGGGACTCGACCTTGAAGGTGACCGCGTAGCCCTGCCCGACGTCGAGCACGCCCGCGTTCTCGCCGATGCCGGCGAGCATCTTGCCGGCCGGGGTCTCCTGCGGGATCTCGCCGAACTGCTTCAGGTGCACCTTGGACGACTTGTAGGAGCAGTGCTCGGACCACATCACCGAGTACATCGCCAGCTCGGCACCGGTCGGCCGGCGCCCGAGGATGCGGCGGATCTCGGCGTACTCGTCCTCCTTCAGGCCGAGCTCGGCCCAGGGCTGCTCGCGGTCGGGGTCACCGGCAGCGTGGTGCACGGTGTCCAGGAGCGGAAGATCGGACGCAACGGCAGCGGACGAAGTCTCGGTCACGGGCAGAAATCTACGTCAGAAGTGCCCAATCCCCCGAGTCGTCACCCGGGCGCCGATCATCTGGGCAGCCCGCGCCACTCCCGCAGGTCGCGGATCTCACCGAACTCCTCGAGCGCCTGCCGGGCGACCTCGCCGTCCCCGGCGTAGGCGGCGACGCCCCAGCCGTGTCCCTCCACCATCTCGGCGGTGACCCAGGACGCCTCGCCGTGCGGGGTGGGCAGCCGCCGCGGACGCCAGGAGAGCGACATGGCGCCGTCGGGGCGCTGCTCGATCCTCGGGGTCGAGCCGGTGGTGGCGTACTTCTTCTGGCCCGTCTGCCACGTGCTCCAGTAGGCGTAGTGGAGGTGGACCCGGCTGCCCCGCCAGGTCATCGAGCACTCGACGAAGAGGTCGCGCCGGCCGGTCTCGGCGCGGGTGCACTCGCCGCTCCGGGCGGCATCGTCGTAGCCGGGGAAGACCCACCTCATGCCGTCCTCGCCGCGTGGGTCCGGGCACCGGGTCAAGGATCCGGAGCCGTTGCCGTCCCAGCAGACGTAGGGCGTGTTGGGCTGCTTGGTGGTCGAGCTGACCTGGTCGGCGACCGCGAACGGCCCGCCCACCTGGCCGCCGTAGGCGACGTGGATGATCCCGGCGACCGTGAGCGCGAGCAAGACGGTGATCGCGAAGAGGACCGGCGTCACCCGATCACGTCGCTGCTGCACAGGTCCCCACCCCCTTTGCGATCCGTTCCTTTACCAAGTTAACGCCGCCGCACGGCTTTGGTTAGGGCCCATCAACCCGCCAGGACCAACGTCCCGGACGTCCGTCACCCGAGACTTCCGATCATCGACCGAGCCGCCCTCTAGTCTTCTATTCGTAGTTATTCACTAGAGAAAGGCCACACGGTGTCCTCCCCCAGCACGTTCAGTCGGCGCAGCCTCCTGGCAACCGGGGCCGGCGCGGTCGCCGCCACCGGCCTCGCCACCCCCACCAACGCCGCCGCCGAAGAGCCGTTCAAGGCCCGTAAGGTCAACCGGCCCCGGCGCAGGCCGAACCTCCTGATCATCCTGGGCGACGACCTCGGCTGGGCCGACCTGTCCGCCTACGGCTCCCCGGACATCAGGACGCCCAACCTGGACCGACTGGCAGCCTCGGGCGTGCGGTTCACCGATGCCTACTCCGCCTCCTCGGTCTGCTCCCCCACCCGCTTCGGGCTCTACACCGGGCGCTATCCCGGTCGCCTCGCCGGCGGGCTGCCCGAGCCCATCTCGTCGCCCAACAAGCTCCACGGCATCCCGCTCGATCATCCGACGCTCGCCTCGCTACTGAAGGAGCAGGGCTACGCGACGGCCCTCTTCGGCAAGTGGCACTGCGGCTACCTGCCCTGGTACAGCCCGACCCGGGTCGGCTGGGACGAGTTCTTCGGCAACTTCTCCGGCGGGCTCGACTACTTCTCCAAGATCAACCACAACGGCGACCACGACCTCTACGAGGACGAGGTGGAGGTCGAGGACCTCCGCTACTACACCGAGATCGTCACCGAGAAGGCCGTCAGCTTCCTCGAGCGCGACCACGACGCCCCGTGGCTCCTGAACCTCAACTTCACCACCCCGCACTGGCCCTGGGAGGGACCCGAGGACAAGGCGGTGAGCGATGAGCTGACCGCCCGGATCGAGGACGGCGAGAAGGGCGTGCTCTTCCACAACGACGGCGGCTCGCTGGCGACGTACAAGACCATGGTCGAGGACCTCGACCAGTCGATCGGCCAGGTCATCAAGGCCCTCGAGCGCACCGGCCAGCTCCGCGACACCGTGGTCTTCTTCGCCAGCGACAACGGCGGCGAGCGGTTCTCCAACGTGTGGCCGTTCACCGGCGCCAAGTCGGGGCTCAACGAGGGCGGCATCCGGGTGCCCACCATCCTGAGCTGGCCCGGCACCCTGCCCGGTCGCCAGGTCAGCGACGAGCCCGTGGTCACGACCGACTGGACCGCGACCTTCCTGGAGCTCGCCGGCGCGACGCCGGCGGCGGACTACCCGCTGGACGGCACCAGTCTGGTCCCGCTCCTCTTCGGTGGCCGGCCGCGCGAGACCCAGGACCTCTTCTGGCGGATGCGCGGTCAGCGGGCGCTGCGCCGCGGCTCGCTGAAGTATCTGCAGCTCGACGGCACCGACCACCTCTACGACCTGAGCGAGGACGTACGCGAGCAGGCCGATCTGGCTCGGAAGCGGCCCGAGGACCTGGCGGAGCTCAAGGCTGCCTGGGAGAAGATCAACGAGACCCTGCTGGCGTACTCCTGAGACGACCGGAGCGAGGTCGAGCGGCGAGCTTGCTCGTCCGCTCGCGCCGAGCGAGGGAGTAACCGAGCGAAGCTCGGACGTATGCCTGGGCGAGTCCCCTGGTAACTGAGTGACAGTTGTGACTACCGTGACGAAATATGCGGGACTCCACCAGGTTCAAGTACGTCAGACGGGCACTCGGCGCGAGCCTGATCTCCGGCGTCGTCGGCGTCGCGGGGCTGGCAACACCCAGCCCCGCGGCGGCCGCGAACCCGGTCACCCCGGGCAACTTCACCGGCTACGGCTTCGACCAGTGCCAGGCGCCGTCACAGGCGGCGATGGACCGCTGGTGGAAGCACTCCAACTTCGGCGCGGTCGGCATCTACATCGCCGGCAACTCCCGCGGCTGCCGCAACCAGACCAATCTCAGCGCGACCTGGGTGCGCACCCAGCAGGCCCGCGGGTGGCGACTCCTGCCGATCACGCTCGGTCCGCAGGCATCCTGCAACCCGCACTTCCCGCGCTACCGCGACGACCCGCGGATCAGCGCCAACTCGACCGACCAGTACGCGACCGCCAAGCGCCAGGGCGTCGCCCAGGCCAACGCGACCGTGGACGCCGCCAAGCGCTACGGCATCGCCGCCGGGAGCACGATGTTCTACGACCTCGAGGGCTTCGACATCGGCAACAAGCGCTGCCGTGAGTCGGCGATGTGGTTCGCCTCGGCCTGGAGCTACCGGATCAAGAGCCTCGGCTACCGCCCGGGTCTGTACTCGAGCGCGTCGTCCGGGATCAAGGCGATGTACGCCGTCTGGCACGCCCAGCCGCGCGGCTTCGTCTACCCCGCGGACCTGTGGATCGCCGACTGGGACGGCCGCGCCGGCACCTCGACCCGCTACATCCCCGACTCGCCCTGGAACCCTCACAAGCGCGTCAAGCAGTACCGCGGCCCGCACAAGGAGACCCACGGCGGCACCACCATCGAGATCGACTCCAACTTCGTCGACCTCGGCCGGGGCTCCTACGCGCGACCGGTGACCCACTGCGGCGGCGTGCCGGTCAGCTTCACCAGCTATCCCGCCCTCAAGCCGCGCACCAGCTCCTACACCCCCTCGCCGATCTACACCAAGGCGCTCGAGTGCATGCTCCGCGAGCGCGGGAACTTCGGCGGGCCGATCGACGGGACGTACGACCGCGGGTTGGTGAGCTCGATCAACGCCTGGCAGCGCTCGCACGGGCTGACCGTGCGCAAGACGTGGACCCAGGGTGCCTGGAAGACGCTGTGGGCGGCGAACAGCCGTCCGCTCCTCAAGCGTGGCTCCGCCGGCGAGAGCGTCCGCGACCTCCAGCGCGCCCTCAGCGCCACCTCCGCACCCGAGCGTCCGAAGATCACCGGCGTCATGGACTGGAACACCCAGGTCGCCCTCGTCGCCTACCAGAAGCGCCTCGGCCGCACCGCGACCGGCATGGCCACCGAGGTGACCTGGTACGACCTGGCCCACGGCCGCTGAGTTCGAGGTCGTGAAGCTGAGCGTGACCTATGAGCCACGCTCAGCTTCACAACTCCTCGGGCGCCGAGCAGAACAGGTGCTGCTCGGCGCTCGCGTGTCCGACGGTCTGCATTCCGTCCTCCTCGGTCCGCGGCGTCATCGATTCGGGGAAGGGTGAGGAGACCACGCCCAGGCAGAACCTGACCTCATCGACATCGCTAGGGATCGACAACGGCCCAGATCCGAAGTCGCTTCCGAACGGATGGAACCAGGTCAGCGGCACGGCAGACATCACATCGCCCTCGACAGTCTCACCCGGCGCCACCTCCGTGACTCCGACTCGCGGAACCGACTCCCAGGTCTGGTCGGTGTCGGGGAACCCGAAAAGCGCCTGCGACAACAGCACACCGCCACCGGCATCCTCGGTGACGTACGCCGCGTCCTCCCGGTAGCGGACGCCGGCCCCAGCCGCCACCCCCGGGCGGTTGACGAGCATCAACGGCTTGTCACCGCCGTTGGCGAACCGGTAGCTCACTTGGACCCCGGTCTCGCCGACTGTCACGTCGGCATCGAACGTCGCCTCCGGGGACGGCGCCGGGCCCGTAGGACCGAACTCGCCGTAGGGCGAGTCCTCAGCGCACCCGCCGAGTGACATCAGCAGTGCCACCACCAGTACGCCGGCGCGCATCATCAGTCCAGGGACGTCGGATCGGAGCAGAAGATCTGCTGGGCCTCGGCGGCCGAGTCGGAGTGGGCGAGACCCGTCACGTCGGCCGGCACACCGTCGGGGTAGAGGTCGCGGAGGTCGAGGACACCGACGCAGAAGATGACCTCCTCGACCGGGTCCGGAAGCCCCGGGACGGAGTCGTCGTCGAACGGTCGATACTCCTCGAGCGGCAACGGCACGCGTACGTCCCGCTTCAGCTCCTCACCCGCAGCGAGCTCGACCCAACCGACCGCCGGCATCTGGGCGAACGTCTTGTCGTCGGGCAACGCGAAGACCCGCTTGCTCACCTCGGCCCTGCTCCCACCGCTGCCCAGGACGTAGACGGTGTCGGCCGACTCCGGCTGCAGCGCCCCGTTGGCGTACGTCGGCACCGAGTCGATCACGTAGACATCGGTGTCCGCGTCGTTGACCACCCGATAGCTGATCTCGAGCGCATCGCCGGCCGTGGCGATCTCTGACTCGAACCGGACCCCGTCGATCTTCCGCTCCCCCTCGGGAGCCTTCGCGCAGCCACTCATCATCAGACCTCCCGCCGTCAGCAGTGATGCGAGCATCATCAACCTAGTAGTGGTCACGGTGCGGAGCTCCCATCTCGTCGCGGAGACCGTTCTCGGTGTAGACGTACGGGTGGTCCGGGTCGATCCGCTCGGGCGTGCTGGGGTCGTTGTCGTGATCGACGGGAAGACCGGCAGCCTCACGCTCGCGGTTGTTCGTCCCCTGGTTCTCGGGGTCGTCGCCGTGATATTCGCCGGGCTCGAGCGTGTCGTGCATGTAGTCGTAGACGTGCGCCATCTCGTGGTAGAGCACCGCGACCGGCGGGCCGTCGACGGGCGTCTGGGGCGCACGGTTGCCGGTGTTCATCGTGTCGATGTCCGGCATGTACTCGATCTCGTTGCCGCCCATCGGCCCGTCGGACGCCGAGCTGTTCGGTGTGTCACCGACGTACTCGCGGATGGTCAGGTTCTCCTGCCCGATCCCGAACACGCCCGAGTCGTCGTGCCTCCGGTCCAGCGCGGCGAGCATCTGCTGGCCGGTCGGCGACGCGGCCAGCATCTCGAGGTCGGCGCGGGTCCGGGCGACGAACTCCGGCGAACCCTCGATCTTGATCCACTCCGGGACCTCGGTGATCTGGACCGTCACGTGCTGCTCGACGTCCTCGTCGGTGTCTCCGGACTCGCTGTGGGCCTTGTCGTCACCCGAGCCCCCGTAGGTGGTGTCGGTCCCCCGCCCGGCGTACGTCACGTCATCGCCGGCGCCGCCGTGAATCCGGTCGTTGTCGTCACCACCGGAGGCGATGTCGTTGCCGTCGCCGCCGACGAGCAGGTCGTCGCCATCTGCCCCTTCGAGGTAGTCCTGGCCGCGACCACCGCTGATCCGGTCGTTTCCGGCCATGCCGTAGACGGTGTCGTCGCCGCCCGCTCCGGTGGCGAGGTCGTTGCCGCCCTGGGCGTCGATGTAGTCGCGATCGGTGCCGCCCGAGACGCGGTCGTCGCCGTCGCCGGCAAAGATGTGGTCGCGGTCCTGGCCACCGAGGATGCGGTCGCTCCCGCTGCCGCCGTTGAGCCGGTCGTCACCTCTGCCGCCGAGCAGCGTGAGGTTGACGTTGGTGCCCTGCGGGACGTTGATCTCGTCGTTGCCCTCGCCGGCGCGGATGACGATCTCGTTGCCGGGTGGCACCTCGTACATCTGACCGTTGACGGTGACGACCTGCTTCCCGGTCAACGGGTTGATCCCGACCGTGACCACGTCGTCGCCGCTGCCGGTGTTGATGTACGTCTTTCCGTCGACGTTGATCATGCCGACCGAGTCCACGTCGGCGGGGAGGTGGAACGGGTCCTGTCCGGACTCGGCGATCGCCGCCATGCTCGTCGACAGCCCCTGCCAGGCAGCGGTGGTGTCGATCAGCACCTGCCGATCGGCGTTGAGGTCGCGATCGAGGCCGGTCCGGAGCTCGGAGGCACGCGCGATGGCGTCGGTGACCAGCTTGCTGTCCTCGGGGGACTCGGGCTCGAACCGGATGTCGCCCGACGGGCTGCCCTGGTGCGGGATGTGGGCCACGGTGGCCCAGGACTGGTCGAGGTGGCCTTGGGCGATGCGTACGGTGCCGGCGATCCTGGCCATGGCCGCGGACGCCTTGTCGGCGAGCTCGCGCGCCTTGTCGAGGTCGGTCAGGAGCGTCTTGCGGTGCCCCTCGTAGGACTCGGCCGTCTGTCCCTCCCAGTCGGCGATGACGTCCTTGGAGCCGCTGATGAACGCCTCGGTGACGCCGTCGAGCGCCTTCGCGACGGAGCTCCAGCCACGCGACGCGTCGTCGATCGAGGCCGCGTCGTCCCACAACTTCCAGGTGCCTTCGGACATCTCGTGCTCCTCAGCGCGGGGTCGGGGTGGGGCCGGGCGACGGGCTCGGCGTGGGCGAAGGCGGCTTCGGACCCGGAGTCGGCTCCGGCGGTCGCGGAGTCGGCCCCGGGGGCAGCGAGTTGCTCGACCGGGCGGCCCGGGCGACCTCCTCGTCGGTCGCGGAGATGTCGAACGCGCACAGCATGAGGGCGTCGGCATCCGCCTCGAAGACGGCCGCGAACGACTCGAGCGCGCTGGACGCGGCCTCGACCAACGGCCCGTGGGCAGCCGTCGTGTCGTAGCCACCCTGGGTGTTGCCGGCGTCGCGCGCGGCGACCTGGAGCGCGCCGGCGTTGTCCGTGGTCGCACCGGTCAGGTCCATCGCCCAGTCGATGCAGCGGTCGGCGAGCTTGACGAGCTCGTCGGGACGTACGTTGATCTGAGATGACATCGGGGCCTCCCTCTTCAACGGAGTTCTTCCCCGGAACACGCGTGGCTACACACGAACGCCGCGCCCATCTCATCATCCGAGACAGGCGCGGGGGTGGGCGCTCAGGAGAAGGGGTTGGGGAGGGCGCCGGGGAGGCCGGCGAGGAGCTCGCGGGCACGGGCGGCGACCTTGTGCTCGACGAGGACCTCGTATTTGGCCGGCACGATCATCTTGACGCTGGAGAAGTCGCGGGTGCCGCGGGTGGCGGCGTAGCCGATCAGCGACCAGACGAGGCCGAAGACGACGCCGAGCAGGACGGTCGAGAGCAGGATGAAGAGGAAGTTGTCGCCGCCGAAGAGCGACATGATCAGGCCGACGAAGACACCGAGCCAGGCACCGGAGAGGACACCGGCGAGGGCGACCTTGCTCCAGGTCAGGCGGCCGGTGATCCGCTCGATCTGCTTCAGCTCGGTGCCGACGATCATGCAGTTCTCGACCGGGAACTCGTGGTCGGAGAGGAAGTCGACCGTCTTCTGCGCGGCCGCGTAGTCGTCATAGGTCGCGAGCGACTGGGGAAACTCCAGCTTCAGCGGGCTCTGCGGGCCGCCGACCGGCGAGGTGAAGGACATACGCCCAGTGTGCCCCAGGGAAGGTCAGTTCTTGAGGACGCCGTTCGCGATGACATCGAGCATGGGACGTACGTCCTTGGGGTCGAGCGAGGACTGGTCGGCCATGGTCGCGACGCCGCCCAGGAGACGGCACACGTCGAGGTTGTCGACACCTTCACGCAGCGCGCCTTGGTCGGCCATCTCCGTCAGGACGCTCTCGTTGGCGTCGGCGTAGGTCTGGCACTTGGTGCGCAGCGGGGAGTCAGCACAGCCCAAGGAGGCCGTGATCTTGGCGGCGGCGCCCTGGTGGCGGGTCAGCAGCGCGACGTACTCCTCGAACCAGGCGAGCAGCTTCTCCCGGCACCCGCCCTCGGTCGCCATCGCCTTCTCGACGTGGGCGGAGACCTCCTCGATCCAGGTGGCCATGATCGCCTCGTGGAGGGCCTCGCGCGTGGGGAAGTGACGGTAGAGGGTGCCCGGGCCGACGCCTGCGCGTCGAGCCACCTCGTCGAGGGGTGCGTCGAGACCACGCTCCTTGAAGACGGCGTGGGCGACCTCGATCAGCCGCTCGCGGTTGCGCTGCGCGTCGGCTCTCATCCAGACCTCCTCAGTGGCTCCCGCGGCTCTGCGGGGCCTCAAGTTAACAGCAAGCACCGCTCCCGCATCTAAATGCGTTGCTAACCGGAGACACTCTCCGGTAGTGTTCTGGTCAAGCGGAGACTTCCTCCGCTTCACTGTACTCCAATTCCGTCTCCAACAGGAGCTCTCGAATGACATCCACCGTGGCACCACCCAAGCCACCCGCGGCCGCCAAGGCCGCCGGCGCCGGGATCGCCCTGGTCCTGGTCGCTCAGCTGATGATCGTGCTCGACGCGGCGGTCGTGAACGTCGCGCTCCCCCGGATCGCCGACGACCTAGAGTTCACCCCCGCAGCACTCACCTGGGTGCTCAACGGCTACACCCTCGCCTTCGGCGGCCTGCTGCTGCTCGGCGGTCGTCTCGGCGACGTCTTCGGCAGGCGGCGTACGTTCGTCGCCGGTCTTTCCGTCTTCACCCTCTTCTCCCTGGCCGGCGGGCTCGCGCCGACCGACGACCTGCTGGTCATCGCCCGCGCGCTGCAGGGCTTCGGTGCCGCGATCGCCGCACCTCAGGTGCTGGCGCTGCTGACCACCTCGGCGAAGGACGAGGCCGGCCGGGCCCGGGCGATCGCGCTCTTCGCGGCCGTCTCCTCCAGCGGTGCCTCGATCGGGCTGATCCTCGGCGGCATCCTGACCGACATCGCGTCGTGGCGCTGGACGCTGTTCATCAACGTACCGATCGGGCTCGTCGTGCTCGCCCTCGTCGGCCGCCTCGTCTCCGAGACCGCCCGCCGCCCGGGACGCTTCGACGTCGTCGGCGCGGTGGCCGCCACCGGCGGTGCGGCCGCGATCGTCTGGTCGCTGATCGGCGCTCCCGAGCACGGCTGGACCTCCGTACGCACCATCGGCGGCATCGTCGTCGGCCTGCTCCTGCTGGTCGCCCTCGTGCTCACCGAGCGCCGGGTCGCCCACCCGCTGCTGCAGCTCCACCTCTTCAACAGCCACCGCCGGGTCGCGGCGTTCATCGCCGCGGTCGGGCTGGTCGGGGCTCAGTTCGCGACGTTCTACCTGACCGTGATCTACCTGCAGGGTGTGCTCGGCATGGGGCCGCTCGCCTCGGGGCTGGCGTTCCTTCCGCTCACCCTGATGATCTTCGCGATGTCCCGGATCGCACCTCGCATCGCAGCCCGGATCGGGATGCCGCGGGTGCTGGTCCTGGGTGCCACCGGCCTGACCGCGTCGTTCGTGTGGCTGAGCACGCTGTCGGAATCGAGCTCCTACGCCGGCGCCGTGCTGGCTCCGTTCCTCCTCAACGGTGCCTTCGCCTCGCTCGTCTTCACCTCCACCACGGCCCTCGGCTTGGAGGGTGTCGACCCCGCGCACGCCGGCTCGGCCTCGGGTCTGGTGCAGACGATGCAGCAGCTCGGCGGCTCGATCGGCCTGGCCGTGATCGCCTCGGTCTACGTCGCCAACGGCACCCCCGGCGAGGTCGTGCCGGGCATGCGTGAGGCCTTCTACGCCGCAGCCACTCTCGGCGCGCTCGGGATCATCGCGTCGCTGAGCGTCGTGCTCCGGCGGCCCGCCGGGACGCGTGCCTACGTCGCCGGGCCGGCGGCGGTCGAGGTCGACTGAGCCGTCACCTGTGGCATCGGGGACATTGGACCCTCGACACGAGTCGTTCGACCTCTGCCACTTCAGGTCACGGATCTGATAACTACACACCATGAGGGGCTTCACCAGACACGGGTACGCCCGGCGCATCCTTGCCGTCGGCGTCATCGCAAGCATCCTGACTGTCGCGGGGCTGGCTTCGGCCGGCCCCGCGACAGCCGCCAACCCGGTCACCCCGGGCAACTTCACCGGCTTCGGCTTCGACCAGTGCCAGGCACCGTCGCAGACCGCGATGGACCAGTGGTGGAAGGACTCGAACTTCACCGGCGTGGGCATCTACATCGCTGGCAAGTCGCGTGGCTGCCGCGTCCAGACCTACCTCTCGGCGACCTGGGTGCGCAACCAGCAGGCCCGGGGCTGGCGGCTGCTGCCGGTCACGCTCGGCCCGCAGGCATCGTGCAACCCGCGCTATCCCCGCTACGGCGACGACCCGAAGATCAACCCCGACCCTGCCGACGGTTACGCGGCGGCGAGGCGTCAGGCGATCAACGAGGCCAACGCGGCCGTGGCCGCGGCCCAGGCGTACGGGATCGCGGCGGGCAGCACGATGTTCTACGACCTGGAGGCCTTCGACATCACGAACCGGACGTGTCGTGAGTCGGCGATGTGGTTCATCTCGGCCTGGAGCTACCGGATCAAGGTGCTGGGCTACCGCTCGGCGATGTACTCCAGCGCGGCGTCGGGGATCAAGGCGATCTACGACGTCCTGCGCGCCCAGCCGGCGGGGTTCACCTATCCGGCGGATCTGTGGATCGCCGACTGGGACGGCAAGGCGAACACATCCACGACCTACATCCCCGACTCGGTGTGGAGCGACCACGACCGCGTCAAGCAGTATCGCGGCGGCCACGACGAGACCCATGGCGGTGTCACGATCAACATCGACACCGACTACCTCGACGTCGGCCGCGGCTCCTATGCCCCGGCGGTCGTCAGGTGTGGCGGCGTACGCGTCGACTTCGACTACTACCCCGACCTCCAGCCGGCGACCAGCAGCTACACCCCGCCGGCGGCGTACGTGAAGGCGCTCAAGTGCATGCTCAGCACCCGGGGCACCTTCGACGGCGTGATGAGTGGCTACTACGGCTCCGCGCTACGGGCCGCGGTCCACGACTGGCAGCGTACGCACGGGCTGGTCGTCCGGGACCTGTGGACCAGGGGCGCTTGGAAGACGCTGTGGGCCGCCAACCGGCACCCGATCCTCAAGCGCGGCTCCGCCGGGGACCAGGTCCGCGACCTCCAGCGCGCGCTCAACTCCACCACCCGGACCGAGGAGCGGGTCAAGGTCACCGGTGTCCTGGACTGGACCACCCACGTCGGCCTGACCAACTACCAGCGACGCCTCGGGCGCACCGTCAACGGCTTCGCGACGGACATCACCTGGTATGACCTCTCGCACGCCCGCTGAGGTGTTCCTTCGTCAAGGTATGCAGCCGAACGCACACATCCCGCGCGGAACTCCGCGCGGGATGTGTGCATTGACCTGCATACCCTTCGACAGGCCAGGACACCGCCTTGCTGGAGGAACCTCCTCAGGCGAAGGCCTTCTCGGCCAGCGAGGTGAAGAACCCGAGACCGTCGGTGCCGGATCCGGTGAGGGTCTCGACCGCGTGCTCGGGGTGGGGCATCAGGCCGACGACGTTGCCGGCCTCGTTGGTGATGCCGGCGATGTCGTTGACCGAGCCGTTGGGGTTCACGTCGAGGTAGCGAGCGACGACGCGGCCCTCGTCCTCGAGCCGCTTGATGGTGTCGGCGTCGGCGACGTACTGCCCCTCGCCGTTCTTCAGCGGGACCACGATCTCCTGGTCCTGGGTGAACGCGGAGGTCCAGGCGGTCGAGGTGTTCTCGATGCGCAGCTTCTGGTCGCGGCAGATGAACTTGAGGTGGTCGTTGCGCAGCAGGCCCCCGGGGAGCAGGTGGGACTCGACGAGCATCTGGAAGCCGTTGCAGATGCCGAGGACCGGAAGACCCTTCTGGGCCCCCTCGATGACCTCGGTCATGATCGGGGCGAAGCGGGAGATGGCACCGCAGCGCAGGTAGTCACCGTAGGAGAAACCGCCCGGCAGGATCACCGCGTCGACGCCCTGGAGGTCGTGGTCGCCGTGCCACAGCGCGACGGCCTCGTTGCCACCGACGCGGACGGCGCGCTGGGCGTCGACGTCGTCGAGCGTGCCCGGGAAGGTGATGACGCCGATCTTCACTTCGCCGGCTCTTCCACGCGGACGACGTAGTTCTCGATCACCGTGTTGGCCAGGAAGGTCTCGGCCAGCTTCTCGATCTGGGCGAGCGCGTCGTCGGTGACCTCGGGGATCTCCAGCTCGAACCGCTTGCCCTGACGGACCTCGGTGACCCCGGTGAACCCGAGCCGCGGCAGGGCGCCGAGCACGGCCTTCCCCTGCGGGTCGAGAATCTCGGGCTTGGGCATGACGTCGACGACAACGCGAGGCATGGCTGCAGTCTAGGTGGGCCATACGCCGCTCACCTAAACCGTTCGCCCCTGCCCCGCCCGCTCTTTACGATCGCTCCTCGTGCGCCATCTGCTGATCGACATCACGCCGTTGCGTACGTCACCCGCTTTCCGCCGGTTCTTCATCGGGCGGGCGGTCTCGGGGCTCGGTGGGCAGGTCTCGGTCGTCGCAGTGATGTACCAGGTCTGGGAGTCGACCCACAGCCCGTTCTGGTCAGGCAGCGTCGCCCTCGCCCAGCTGGTCCCGATGCTCACGATCGGGCTCTGGGGCGGCTCCGTGGCGGACCGCGCCGACCGGCGCTCGATCCTGATGGCCACGACCGTCGTCCAGCTCACGCTGGCCCTGCTGCTGGTCGCTCAGGCACTGTGGCTCGGCATTTCACCCGCATCGATCGGGCCCGTCCTGGCGCTGGTCGGGCTGATCGCCGCCACCGGCGCGGTCGCCGCCCCCGCGGGCATGGGCGTGATCCCGCGCCTGCTCCCGGCCGACCAGGTCGCCGCGGGGCTCGCCCTCAACCGGCTGAGCTTCCAGGGATCGATGCTCCTGGGTCCGGCGCTGGGCGGTGTGATCATCGGCTATGCGGGTCTCGAGATCGCGTACGCCGTCGACGCCGCCTCCTTCGCCGCCGGCTTCCTCGGGGTCCTCGGCCTCCCCGCCCTCGCTCCGGCCGCCGGCAAGAGCGGCGGCGGAGTCCTGGAAGGACTGCGCTTCGCCGCCACCCAGCCCGTCGTACGCGGCGTGCTCCTCGTCGATCTGGCGGCGACCGTCCTGGCCATGCCGGTGAGCCTGTTCCCCCTGATCAACGACGAGCGGTTCGGCGGCGACCCACGTACGCTCGGGCTGTTCCTGACCGCGATCGCGGTCGGTGGCGTCGCGGCCTCCCTCGTCTCGGGCTCGTTCACCCGACGCAGCCGTCCGGGCGTGATCACCATCACCGCCGCCGCCGTGTGGGGCCTCAGCCTCGGTGCGGTCGGACTGGCCACGTCGCCGTGGCTCTGCCTTGCTCTGCTCGCCGTCGCCGGAGCCGCCGACTCGGTCAGCGTGGTCACCCGCGGCACGCTCATCCAGCTCGCCGTCCCCGACGACCTGCGCGGCCGGACGGCCGCGATCGAGATGATCGTCGGCGTCGGCGGGCCCGAGGTCGGCAACCTCCGCGGCGGTGCCGTCGCTCAGCTGACCTCCGGCTCGTTCGCCCTGGTCAGCGGTGGCATCACCTGCCTGCTCGCGCTGGCCGCCGCCGGCGCCACCTCGCGCGAGATGCTCCGATTCCAAACACCGTCGCGGCGTGAGCGACCCGGCGGGTGACCGCCGGGCTTCACACCCCGTGCCGGCCGGCGGTCCCGCAATGACATGGCCCGCCACGTCCGGACACGCGATGATTCTGTGCTCGTGGAGACTGGAGATCCCGTGATGCGCACACCACGCATACGGCTCAACAAACGTGCAGAGCGTCGCAACCATCTTGTGAAGGTCACGCTCGGTGTCGCACCACTTGCTGCCTTACTGATGGCCCGGGCGTTCGGCGCCGAGGGCAGAGCCATCGAGGTCCTGATCACCGTGGTCGTGTCATGGGCTCTGATCGCGGTCGGGATCGCCCTGGTCACGGCGATGATGACCCGGCGCCGACGCGTCCTCGCCGGGCGCATTCTTGCAGCCCATCCCGATGCCGCCGTCGTCACGGGGTTCGCATCGAAGGGCACCAGGGGTCACGCACGGGCGCTGGGTGTGAACCTGGTCGGCCTCAACAACGGTGCGGCGATCGCTCTCGGCGTCCGTCCAGGTCTCATCGAGGTCTGGGGTATGGGCGACACGGAGCCGAGATGGATCCTCGACCGGAGAGCGCGAGCTTTCCAGGTGCGAGTCGAACGGCTCCCTCACGCCAACCGCACCCTCCTGGGCATCCGGATCGCCGACGGTCACGCTTCCGTCGAACTCATCCCAGCCGACCGAGCCGGGCGGATCGCCGCGGTCGAGGCGGCTCTCGACGCCCTCGGCGTGGATCGCAACGATCACATCGGGCCGTAGGTCGAAGATCGCAGTCACTCGGTGGCTGCGATCTTCGAGCTGGTCACGCAGTGTCCGCCGGACAGTCCGGGCACGAGCGAACCTGACCGTCCCAACCCCCGAGCCGAAGCAGCTCACCGATGCGAGCCGCCGTCCGGCAAGGGTCACCGAGCACCTGGCCGTAGGTCAGCCGAGCAGTCCGAACCTTGCGGGCGACGGCAGCATCCAGATCACGAGCGTGGTCGGCGTCTCGAGCTGCAGCGCTGCCGTGGAAGGCACGGCCGTCGAGCTCCACGACCAGCCCGTACGCCGCATAGACAACGTCACGCTCAACCGAGACGCCCTGGATCGAGTCGGCGACCTGGCGCTCGCCCGCCGGCAGACCATGGGCACACTCGACGCGGCGGAGGTACTCCCGTTCGAGGACCGAGCACGCGCCGGCCTTCAGGTCCTCGAGCAGCTCGGTCAGAAGGCTCCGGTCGGTCAACCGTTTGCGGTAGCCGAGAGCCTGAATCAGGGCCGATGCCGTCGCAGCCTTGGTCTGAACGAGGTCGGCAAGCATCGAGAACGCTTCACCCACATCACTCCCCTCGGCTGCTGCGTCGATCGCCGCCTCAGCGAGCAGCTGCCGGGGCGGGTAGGCGGCCCAGTCGACGTACCCATCGAACCGAGCGCGCCGCCGGACGATCACGCCATCGGGTGCGCGCACGGTGCGATTCATCGGAACCATCACCTCGATGGGACCTCGCTCCGGCGGCTTCGGCAGCGCCGAGCGACCCGTGAGAGCAGCTGGCCAGCACACCAGCACTGCCGCCCAGGCACGCTGGCCCCACGTCGGATTGCCGGTGTGATTGACGTAAACCCCGGGATGGATCGCGGCGAGCTCGCGATTGCGTACGAGGCGACGGATGTCATGGTCCTGGGCATGGAGCTCACGCAGCTGTCTCCTCGAGATGACCCCGCCCTGGACCTCGTCGCGCAGCCGCTCCATCCCGTCACGGTCGAACGGCTGCTTCGCATTCCCCGAGTGGTCCACACCGTCCGTTCTACCCCAACGCTTACCCGTAAACTCGAAGATCGCAGCCACCACGTGACTGCGATCTTCGAGCTACGGCACCTGCCGGCGTACGGAATGTCCTACTTGAGCTCGCGCTTGAGGATCTTGCCGGTGGCGGTCATGGGGAGGGCGTCGACGATCTCGACGATGCGCGGGTACTTGTAGGCCGCCATCTGCTCCTTCGACCAGGCGACGATCTCCTCGGAGGTCGCGGAGGCGCCGGGCTTGAGGACGAGGACGGCCTTGATCTCCTCACCGTGGGAGTCGTGCGGGACGCCGATCACGGCGGCCAGCGAGACCGCCGGGTGGGTCAGCAGGACCTCTTCGATCTCACGCGGGTAGACGTTGAAGCCGCCGCGGATGATGAGCTCCTTGGCTCGGTCGACGATGTAGTACCAGCCGTCCTCGTCACGCTTGGCGAGGTCGCCGGAGCGGAACCAGCCCTCCGAAGTGAGCACCTCGGCGGTGGCCTCGGGGCGGTTGTAGTAGCCCTTGAAGATGTTGTGGCCCTTGATCGCGATCTCGCCGATCGCGTCGGGGGTCCACTCGATGTCGTCCCACGACGCCGGATCGATCAGGCGCATCTCGACACCGGGGATCGGGACACCGATCGAGCCCGGACGTACCGGCTGGCCGTAGAGCGAGAACGACGCCACCGGCGAGGTCTCGGAGAGGCCGTAGCCCTCGAGGATGGTGACACCGAAGCGCTTCTCGAACTCCTTGTGGATCTCGACCGGGAGGGCCGAGCCACCGGCGGCGGCGACGCGCAGGTTCTTGGCGAGGGTGGCCACGTCGATGTCCTCGGAGAGGGCACCGAGGAGCCCCCAGTACATGGTCGGCACGCCCGCGAAGAAGCTCACGCTCTCCTTGAGCATCGTCGCCAGCGCGGCCGCGGCGTCGAAGCGGGGCAGCAGCACGACGGTGCCGCCGAAGGCGATCGCACCGTTCTGCACGACGGTCTGGCCGAACGCGTGGAAGAGCGGCAGCACGGCGAGGTAGGTGTCGGGCCGCTCGGCGTCGGCGCCGAAGAGCTCGGCACCGGCCAGTGCGTTGTCGCGCATGTTGCGGTGGCGCAGCTCGGCGCCCTTGGGCTGGCCGGTGGTGCCGGAGGTGTAGAGGATGACCGCGGTGTCGTCCTCGTCGGTGGCCACGGTGTCGAAGGTCGGCGGCTGGGCCCCGATGCCCTGGCCGAGGGTGGTCACACCCTCGATCGGCGACGCGGCGGTCGGGTCGGCGGTGATCAGGAAGAAGTTCTCGACCCCGGCCTCCTGCGCGCCGGCGTGCGCCTCCGCGCCGATGGCGAGCTCCGGCGTGCCCTCGAAGGCGAAGAGGGCCTTCGCGTCGGAGTCCTTGAGGTGGTAGGCCACCTCGCGTCCCTTGAGCAGCACGTTGAGCGGCACGACGGTGGCTCCGGCCTTGAGGATGCCGAAGTAGACCATCGTGAAGTAGGGCAGGTTCGGGCTCATCAGGGCGACCCGGTCACCCGCGCCGATGCCCTTGCTCGCCAGCAGGTTCGCGACCTGGTTGGCGGCGCCGTTGACCTGCGCATAGTTCAGACGGACGTCTCCCAGCACGATCGCGGTGCGCTCGGGATAGTTCGCCGCGGAGTCTTCGAGCAGCGAAGCAAGGTTGTACGTGGACACATGGCCTCCAGTCGTGTGCGTGTTACGCGTCACAAACCTACCCGCAAGTAGGCCCGCAGGAAACCGAGTCCAGGTTATTAGTGCGACACGCGTCTCAGAATCGGTGGCCGGTGAGCTTCTCGTACGCCTCCACGTACTTCGCCCGCGTGCGCGCGACGATCTCCTCGGGCAGGTCCGGCGGCGGACCGCCGGCGGCGCGGTCCCAACCGGACTCGGGCGAGAGCAGCCAGCGGCGGATGACGTCCTTGTCGAAGCTGGGGATCGCGGCGCCCGGGTGCCACTGGCTCGCGTCCCAGTAGCGAGAGGAGTCCGGGGTGAGCACCTCGTCGGCGAGCACGATCGTGCGGATGCCCAGGTCGTCCTGGCGTACGCCGAACTCGAACTTCGTGTCGGCCAGGATGAGGCCGCAGCCGCGGGCGATCTCGTCGGCACGCTGGTAGACCGCCAGGGTCAGCCGGCGCACCGCGGCGGCGTCGTCCTCGCCGATCAGCTTGGAGATGTATTCGTAGGTGACGTTCTCGTCATGGTCGCCGAGCTCGGCCTTGGTCGCCGGGGTGAAGATCGGCGGGGTGAGCCGGGAGCCGTCGACCAGACCGGCCGGGAGCCGGATGCCGCAGACCTCGCCGGTGCTCTCGTACTCACGCAGGCCCGAGCCGGTCAGGTAGCCGCGCGCGACGCACTCGACGGGAAGCATGTGGAGCTTCTGGGCGACCACCGCGCGGCCGGCCACCGACTCCGGCACGTCGGTCGAGAGGACATGGGTCGGCACCAGGTCCTCGAACTGCTCGAACCACCACAGCGACAGCTTCGTGAGGATCTCGCCCTTGTCCGGGATGACCGCGTCGAAGACGTGGTCGAAGGCCGAGATGCGGTCGCTGGCGACCATCAGGAGCTGGCCGGCGTAAGGACCCTCCTCCAGCTCGTAGAGGTCGCGCACCTTGCCGGAGTGGAGGTGCTTCGCGCCCGGGATCGCCGGCGCCGGGGGGATGTTGAGTTCAGCCACAGGATCAGCCTAAGAGACGACTAACTGCGTGCTACATCTCCGCCCGCTGTGGCATGGTTCGAACCATGGCCGAGACAGCTGATCAGATCTACGCCCGCGTCCAGGCCGGCGGCCACCTGCCCGCGCCGAGCGTGACCGAGTGGGACGTCTTCCCGTGGGTCGTACGCGACGGGCAGATCGCCCCCAAGCCCCTCGCTCCCCCGGCCCCCGAGGAGCCTCGCAGCGGCGAGGGCGGGGTGGACTGCAACCTGTGCGCCACCGACCGGCCCGACGTGATCTGGCAGGACGAGTCCTGGCGGGTGAAGCACCTGAAGCAGTCCGGACTGCCGGTGGTGCTGATCCTCGAGCCGCTCGAGCACTACGACCTGCCCGATCTCGACGAGCACCAGGCCGCCGAGTTCGGTGTCCTCACCGTGCGGCTCGTCCGGATCATCGAGAGCCTGCCCAACATCGCCCGCTGCCACGCGATGCGGATCGGCGACGGCGCCGAGCACCTGCACATGTGGTTCCTCGCCCGCCCGAAGGACCTGCTCTCGATACGTGGCAGCTTCTCGCCCGACTGGGACGACATCCTGCCGCCCGGCCCCGAGGAGATCTGGCGCGCCGACCTCGCCGAGGTCGCCCGCAAGCTCGCCACCCACGGCGGCGAGGCCCTGGTCTGATGGACCTGACCGACGAGTCGGACGTACGCCGCCTGCTGGACGTGATCGAGCAGGAGATCGTCCCGCTGACCCGTGCCGGGGTGGCCGCGGGCAACAAGATCTTCGGCGCCGCGATCCTGCGCCGCGCGGACCTGTCCCTCGTGGTGGCCGAGACCAACAACGAGACCGAGAACCCGCTGTGGCACGGCGAGATCCATGCCATCAAGCGCTTCTTCGAGCTGCCGGCCGAGGACCGGCCCGCGCCGGCCGACTGCCTGCTGCTGGCGACCCACGAGCCGTGCTCGCTGTGCCTGTCGGGGATCGCCTGGTCAGGGTTCCCCGAGTTCGCCTATCTCTTCAGCCACCAGGACTCGGCCGACTCCTTCGCGATCCCCTACGACCTGGCGATCCTCAAGGGCGTCTACGCCGTCCCCGATCCCGACCGCGACGAGGCCGACCCGGGGCGCGACCTCTACAACCGCACCAACGCCTACTTCACCAGCAGCGGCCTCGCCCCGCTCGCCGACCCCGAGCAGCTCGCCCGGCTCAGCCGGACCTACGACGAGCTCTCGGCGGCGTACCAGGAGCGGAAGGGTGGCGGCGCGATCGCCCACCCCTGAGGCGCACCCGCTCAGTCGCCGCTGCGCCAGCGCAGCAGCCCGGCGGCCACGGAGAGCACCGCCACGACGGTGCCGTAGACGTAGGTCGTGGCCGCGAGCCCGAGCTGTGGCGTGAGCACCCCGGCGATGACGGCGGGGATGCCGAAGGCCAGGTAGGACACGATGAAGATCACCGCGAAGACCTCCGCCCGCTCATGGGCGGGGAGGAGCGGCATGATCGAGCGCAGGATGCCGAAGAAGGCCGTGCCGAAGCCGGTGCCCGCGATGACCACCGCGACGAGGTACGCCGCCACCGAACCGGTCAGGAGGGCGAGCAGGCTGAGCACGGTGCCGGCGGCCAGCGCCGCGGTGCCGTAGAGCGTCGTCGTCCGCGCCGAGCGGTGCCGGAAGACGTACGACGCCAGCCCTCCCGCGCCGGCGAGGGCGCCGATCGCCAGCCCCTGCAGGATGTGGTTGGTCGCGCCCAGCTCGGAGCGCACGATCGCGGCGCCGAGGGAGAGGAACAGCCCACCAGTGGCCCAGCCGGCGAAGATCGCCGGGACACTGCGGGCGAGCAGGCCCCGGATCACCGGCGGCACCGCGATCCGCGGACGCAGCGAGGCCACCAGGCCCTCGTGGCGGGGCGCGGTCTCGGGCACGAGCCAGACACCTGCCGCGAGCAGCAGGGACAGCAGGACGAGGGCGTCGAAGACGATGGACCGGGCGTCGCCGGCCATCTCCATGGCCACGCCCGCCACGACGGCACCGACCGCCAGGCCGACCATCGGAGCGACGGCATTGGCCACCGCCGCGGAACCAGGTCGCGACGGCCGCTCGAAGTCGGTCACGGCGGCCGACAGGGTCGAGAGCAGCAGCCCGCTCGCGATCCCTTGCAGGATCCGTGCCTCGAAGAGGGCGGCGGCGGTATCGGCACCGCGGAAGATCAGGAAGCTGGCCGCCAGGAGGACGAACCCGACGGTCACCACCGGCCGCCGGCCGACATGGTCGGAGACCGAGCCGAACACGAGCAGCGTGCCGAGCAGGGCAACGGCGTAGACGGCGAAGACCGCCGTCATCACCCAGGGCTGGAGCCCGAGGCCCACCTGGAGGTCGGGATAGAACGGCGAGGGGGCGCTGGCCCCCGCCATCATCAGCACGACCGCCCCGAGAGCCACCCCGGCCCCGAGCCGCCGCCCCGAGACGGCGTCCGTCGTCACGCCGCTCACTACCTCTGCCGACATCACCACTCCATCCATCGTTCGAATTTTTTCGAACCTTTCGTTCGAGAGTACGTGCCTTCCGTCGACTGTGCAACTATTATCGAACCATGAGTTCTTCCCCGGACCTTCCGCATCCTGAGCGGTCGGAGATCTCACTGACGACCGTCCTCTTCGCGCTCAGCGACCCCGAGCGGCTGGCGATCGCCCGCCAGCTGGCCGACGGCCCGCTCGACATGGCGGAATGCCAGCTGAGCAGCCCGGACGTGCCGAAGTCAACCAAGTCGCACCTGATGAAGGTGCTGCGTACGTCCGGGGTGGTCCGCAACGAGGCCAACGGCCGTGGCCGGCGCCTCTCGCTGCGGCGCGAGGACCTCGACGCCCGGTTCCCGGGGCTCCTCGACGCCGTGCTCTCCGCCGAGGCGAGCGGCCCGCGGCCCTAGCGGTCGGCGCCTCGGCGCCAGGGAGCGGGCCGGCCGTGCAGGAACCACTCCATGTTGCGGGTGATCCACGGCAGCCCGGCGTACGTCATGAACGGCAGCGTCACGACCATCACGCCCAGCACCTTCAGCGGCAGCGCCCAGCCGGCCACGAGCGGCCCGAGCGCCCAGTTGGCGAGCAGGCTGACCGGGTAGAACATCAGGAAGATCGTGATCGTCTGCTTCCACCGCGGCGGCGCCGACGCGACCCCGGAGACCTGCTCGACGTCG
Organism: Nocardioides sp. NPDC051685; assembly: GCF_044453405.1. NCBI lineage: Bacteria > Bacillati > Actinomycetota > Actinomycetes > Propionibacteriales > Nocardioidaceae > Nocardioides > Nocardioides sp. NPDC051685. The sequence continues at coordinate 488,577 of NZ_JBITCR010000001.1, forward strand.
TAGGTGCTCGGCGGGTCGAACCAGCCCTCGATGCCCGTACGCCGCTCGATCCGGGTCTCCTCGACGAACGGCTCGCCCGCGCCCAGCCACCAGCCGCGCTGGCGGCTGTTGTCCCACCGACCCAGGGTCTCGTGGGAGTCGAACCGGTAGAGCAGGTGCCACTGGTCGGAGTCGGGCGACGGCCGCACCCAGCCCGCGCCGAGGAAGCCGGGGAACTCGCTGGCCAGCCGGATCCCCGCCTGCATCCAGGCGACCATCTCGTCGCGGCGCTCCACGGAGACGCGGCGGGCGATGGTCACGGTTACCGGGTCGGACATGCCGTCCATCGTCGCAGGCACGTACGCCTCGTCCCCAGCCCTCGCATAGGTTTGCGGCATGTCTGTGGTGAAGATCAATGCAATCCAGGTTCCGGCCGGTGCGGGCGCCGAGCTCGAGAAGCGGTTCGCGGCTCGGGCCGGGACGGTCGACAAGTCGCCGGGCTTCCTCGGCTTCCAGCTGCTGCGCCCGGTCGCCGGCGACGACCGCTACTTCGTCGTCACCCACTGGGACTCGGAGGAGTCCTTCGCGGCCTGGCGTGACGGCGATGCCCGGGCCGCCCACGCGACCCCACCGGGCGAGGCGCCGCGCAAGCCGGTCTCCACCGGAGCCGACCTGCTGGAGTTCGAGGTCGTGCTGGACGTCAAGCCTGCCTGAGGTCGGGGGCGTCAGAGACGTCAGAGACGCCGGGGATGCTGACGCCGCCTCGACGCACCAAGGACTGTTCGCCGCGCTGGACGACCTTGTAGAAGTGCTCGCTCCTCCCCCGCAGCAGCGGCGTGGGAGCGAGGAGCGAGAGACGGCCGTGGGCGAGGCGGCTGGCGGTGCGTACGGCCCGCCATCTCGCCTCGGCCGCGGCCGACCACGGGATGCCATAGTGCTCGCGGACGATCGGCGGGAGGCTGCCCTGGACGACGGTCCGGAGCGTCTCGGAGGTCGGGGTGCCACCGGGGAGGTGGTAGCCGGCGGTGCCAGCGATGTGGCGTCCGACCAGGCGGGCCTCGTCGACGAGATGCGGCTCGTCCGACGACAGCCAGGCGTCGAACCGGCGACGGAAGTCGGGATAGGACGCCGGCGCGGCTTCGGCCGGCATGCCGAAGAGACCCGCCCAGGTCACGAATCCGTCGAAGAGCTCCTCGCGCTCGTGCGGGCGGAGCGGACGGACCAGGGCGTCGTACATGAACTCGACCGAGTCGAGCGCAAACGCCGCCGTCCACCACATCAGGCCGGGGTCTGCGGCCGAATAGTGCGCACCCACCGGGTGCGCGGGGCCGCCGTCGACCTCCATCGTCCCGTCGACGGGTACGTGGCGGCGCGCGGTGAACGCGAGCGCCCGGTCGGCGTCCTCGGTGGTGCCGAGGAAGACCGTCTCCATCAGCCGAGCGGTCAGCGCGAGCCGGGTGTAGGGCGTCGCTCGGTGGGCCGTGTGCTGGGCCGTGCCGACGAAGAGCCGCGGGTGCAGACCGCCGATCACCAGCGCCCGCTGTCCCCAGGTGAGGCCGACCGCCCGCTGACGCATCGCACGGACGACCATCGAGTTGGCGGCGAAGTACCCGGACATACCGACAGTCTGCCACCGGGCGCTGGCCGGCCGTCGGGGTTCAGGCGGGCTGGAGGGCCGGGACGACGTACTCCCTGGTCAGCGGGGCGAAGTCGGCGCCGTCAGTGATCTCGGCCAGGCTCGCCCAGCGCAGCTCCGCGATCTCGGCGGCCGCGTCCGGCGTCACCTCGCCGGCCCAGGTGAAGACCGTCGAACGCACCAGATGACCCGGCTCGTTGGCTGCATCCGCCTCGAACTCACCGAGCAGCGTGAGCTCCTCGACCCGGAGACGTACGCCGAGCTCCTCCGCCACCTCGCGGACGGCCGCCTGCGCGGCCGACTCCCCCGGCTCCAGCTTCCCGCCGGGCAGCATGAAGCTCACGGTGCCGTTCTTGCGGACGGTCAGCATCCGGCCGTCACCGTCGCGGAAGACGACCGCCGCGACGGTGATCACGGGACTCAGAGGATCTCCCCCGGCGCGTAGGCGGCGGCCTCGGGGTGGCGGGCGGTGACGGCCTCCACGCGGCGTACGACCTCCTGGACCTGCGCGACGGCGGCACCGGTGAACTCGATCGGCTCGGCGACCAGCGACTGGATCTGCTCCTCGGTCAGGCCGAGGCGGGGGTCGGCGCCGAGCTTGGCGAAGACGTCGTTCTCGGCCTGTCCCTTGCGCATCGACAGCGCGGTGCCGACGGCGGCCTCCTTGATCGCCTCGTGGGCCTCCTCGCGGCCGACGCCGTTGCGGACGGCGGCCATGAGCACCTTGGTGGTCGCCAGGAACGGTAGGTAGCGGTCGAGCTCGCGCTGGATCACGGCCGGGAAGGCGCCGAACTCGTCGAGCACCGTCAGGAAGGTCTGGAAGAGGCCGTCGGCGGCGAAGAAGGCGTCGGGGAGCGCGACGCGGCGCACGACCGAGTCGGAGACGTCGCCCTCGTTCCACTGGTCACCGGCAAGCTCGGAGATCATCGACAGGTAGCCGCGCAGCACGACCGACAGGCCGTTGACCCGCTCGGTGGAGCGCGAGTTCATCTTGTGCGGCATCGCGCTCGAGCCGACCTGGCCCTCCTTGAAGCCCTCAGTGACCAGCTCGTTGCCGGCCATCAGCCGGATCGTGGTCGAGAGGTTGGAGGGGCCTGAGACCAGCTGGACCAGCGCGGAGACGGCGTCGAAGTCGAGGGAGCGCGGGTAGACCTGGCCGACGCTGGTGAAGACGTTCTCGAAGCCGAGGTGGGCCGCGACCCGCTCCTCGAGCTGGGCGAGCTTCTCCGCGTCACCGTCGAGCAGGTCGAGCATGTCCTGCGCGGTGCCCATCGGGCCCTTGATCCCACGCAGCGGGTAGCGGGCGATGAGCTCCTCGACCCGCTGGAGCCCGACGAGCATCTCGTCGGCGACGGTCGCGAACCGCTTGCCGAGCGTGGTCGCCTGGGCTGCGACGTTGTGGCTGCGGCCGGCCATGACGGTGCTCTCGTGCTCGGTCGCCAGCCGCGCCAGGCGGGCCAGCGTCGCGACGGCACGGTCGCGGATCACCTTCAGGCTGGAGAGGACCTGGAGCTGCTCGACGTTCTCCGTCAGGTCCCGCGAGGTCATGCCCTTGTGGATGTGCTCATGGCCGGCCAGCGCGGCGAACTCCTCGATCCGCGCCTTCACGTCGTGGCGGGTCACCCGCTCCCGGGCCGCGATCGAGTCGAGGTCGACGTCCTCGACGACCTTCTCGTACGCCTCCACGACCCCGTCGGGGACGTCGATGCCGAGATCCTTCTGAGCCTTGAGCACCGCGATCCAGAGCTGGCGCTCCAGCACGATCTTGTGCTCGGGACTCCAGATCCCAGCGAGGTCGGCAGCGGCATAGCGGTTGGCGAGGACGTTGGGCACCACAGTCACGGTGGACATTCTCCCATGACCTGCGCGCCACCCCACTAACGTGGCGGTATGGCCCTGCGGATGCTCGCCAGCCGGCCCGATCCGGCCCTCTACACCTTGCCCTGGTCGCTCCCCCTGGAGGAGTGGCCGGACGACGTCGTCGTGCCGTTGGCGCGCGGCCTGAGCCGCCATGTCGTACGCATCGTGCGCGTGCGCGGCAACATCTACGCCGTCAAGGAGACCCAGGCCGACATCGCCCGGCGCGAATACAACATGCTGCGCGAACTGCAGCGCCTCGGGCTGCCGACAGTGGTCGCGAAGAGCGTCGTGACCGGCCGCAAGGACCGCGACGGCAACGACCTCGGCGCCGCGCTGATGACCGACCATCTCACCTACTCGCTCCCCTACCGCGCGCTGTTCGAGCGGGGGCTCGCAGCCGACCGGCTCCCGGCGCTCATCGACGCGCTGGTCGTCCTGCTCGTACGCCTCCACCTGGCCGGCTTCTACTGGGGCGACGTGTCCCTGTCGAACGTCCTCTTCGTCCGCGATGCGGCCGGATTCGCCGCCTACCTGGTCGATGCCGAGACCGGGGAGCTGAAGCCCGAGCTCTCCGACCGGCTGCGGGAGTACGACCTCGACGTCGCCTACCAGAACATCTACGGCGAGCTGCTCGACCTGCAGGCGAGCGAGTCCCTGCCGGAGGCCTTCCCGATCGACGCGATCGTCGAGCGGCTGCAGGACCGCTACGACGCGCTGTGGCGCGAGCTCACCGAGGAGCAGGTCTTCTCCGCGGAGGAGATGTGGCACATCGAGCAGCGCATCGAGCGCCTCCACGACCTCGGCTTCGACGTCGAGGAGCTCGACATCACCACCAGCGAGGACGGCGCCACGGTCGCACTCCGCCCGCGGGTGGTCGAGCTGGGCCACCACCGGCGCGAGCTGCGTACGCTGACCGGGCTCGACGTCCAGGACGCCCAGGCACGGCGGATCCTCAACGACATCTCCGCCTTCCGCGCCACCCGCGAGCTCGGCGACCTGCCGATCGAGGTCGCCGCCGGCCGCTGGCTGCGCGAGATCTACGAGCCCATCGTCGCCATGCGCCCACCCGGCGCCGCCGCCAAGCTCACCCCGGCGCAGATGTTCCACGAGATCCTCGAGCACCGCTGGGTGCTCTCCCAGTTCGCCGGCGAGTGGGTCAAGCTCATCAACGCCGCCGAGTCCTACTACGAGGACGTCATCGCCCACCGCCCCGACGAGGCAGTCACCCCGCCCGCCGAGGACTGAGCGCGCGGGCGGGCGGCTCGGGCGGGTCAGGTCCTCCGGATCGTCACCCGGCCGGCCTTCAGGTCGACCCCGTGGGGCGGGTCGTCGCCGTCGGGCGAGGGGATCACGTGGCCGATGTTGTCCTGCTCCTTGAGCTCGCGTGCGGCGCGGGCGTTGCCGGGGTCGAAGACGTCGATGAAGTTGCCGAGGCCGTCGCCGAGCCCGGCCGAGACGCCACGTCGGGAGGAGCGGAGCGCCTTGTTGCAGGCCGCCACCAGCAGTCCGAGCAGCAGCAGGAAGGCAGCGCCGAACACGACCCAGGTCATGCAGGAGAGCCTACTCAGCGACTGTGACAGAGGGTCCGACCTTGTGAACGATTCACAAGGTCGGACCCTCTGTCGTAGTCGGCCGAGATGCCTTAGAGCAGCGAGGCGCCCTCGACGACGCCGAGCGGCTCGGCGGCGATGTCGGAGCGCCGCTGGAGACCGTCGAAGGTGATCAGGTCGGCGGCTGCGTATGCCCGCGAGCGCGCGTCGTCGATGTCGTAGCCCTTCGCGCGGACCGCCAGCACGCGGCCGCCCGCCGTGACCAGGTGGCGGTGGTCGGGCTCCTCCGGCGTGGAGGCGTCCACGATCGCGGTGCCGGCGTGGATCACGTCGACGTCGTTGATCGAGTTGGCGTTGCCGACACCGGTGATGACGTCGCCCTTCGAGGACGACTCCGGGTAGCCGGCCGAGGCCAGCACGACGGTGACCGAGGCGCCGTCGGAGAAGGTCGGCGCCTCGACGGTGTCCAGCGCGCCGGTGGCCGCCGCGAACAGCAGGTCGCCGAGCGAGGACTCCAGGAGGGCGAGCACGGGCTGCGAGTCGGGGTCGCCGAAGCGGCAGTTGAACTCGATCACCTTCGGACCCTTGGCGGTCAGGGAGAGCCCGACATAGAGGCACCCGACGAACGGGGCGCCGCGCTTCTCCATCTCGGCCAGCGTCGGCTCCACGACGGTCGCCAGCACCACGTCGGCCAGGTCGGGCTGTGCCCACGGCAGCGGCGAGTAGGCGCCCATCCCGCCGGTGTTGTTGCCCTTGCCGCCGTCGAAGATCCGCTTGAAGTCCTGGGCCGGCTGCAGCGCGTAAGCCCGGGTCCCGTCGCAGATCGCGAACAGCGATACCTCGGGGCCGTCGAGGAACTCCTCGATCACGACCCGCTCGCAGCCGGCCGCGTGCGCGAGCGCCTCCTCGCGGTCACGCGTCACGACGACGCCCTTGCCGGCGGCAAGGGCGTCGTCCTTGACGACGTACGGAGCGCCGAACTCGTCCAGCGCGGCGGCCGCCTCCTCGGCTCCGGTGGTCGAGCCTGTCGAGACCACCCGCGAGCCCGCGGTCGGCACGCCGGCCGCGGACATCACGTCCTTGGAGAACGCCTTCGACCCCTCCAGCTGTGCGGCGTCGCCGGAGGGCCCGAAGACGGCGATCCCCGCGTCGCGCACGGCATCGGCGACCCCGGCCACCAGCGGCGCCTCGGGCCCGACGACGACCAGGTCGGCGCCCAGCTCGCCGGCCAGGGCAGCGATCGCGGGACCGGACATGATGTCCACGTCCCGGAGCGTGGCGAACTCCGCGATCCCGGGGTTACCGGGCGCGGCGTGCACCTCGTTCCCCTCCTGGGAGAGCTTCAGCGCGAGCGCGTGCTCACGACCACCGGTGCCGACGACGAGGATCTTGCGAGAAGTCACGCGCCAACCTTAGGTCAGCGAGTTGATGATGACCGTCTCGTCGCGGGCCGGGCCGACGCCGATGACCGACATCGGGCCGCCGGAGATCTCCTCGACGAACTTCACGTACGCCTGGGCGTTGGCCGGGAGGTCGCCGAACGACCGGGCGCCCGAGATGTCTTCCTTCCAGCCCGGAAGCGTCTCGTAGATCGGCTTGGCGTGGTGGAAGTCGGACTGGTTGACGGGCATCTCGTCGTGACGGACGCCGTCGACGTCGTACGCCACGCACACCGGGATCTCGTCGAGGCCGCCGAGCACATCCAGCTTGGTGAGGACGAAGTCGGTGACGCCGTTGACGCGGGCGGCGTAGCGGGCGATGACGGCGTCGTACCAGCCGCAGCGGCGCGGACGGCCGGTGGTCGTGCCGAACTCGTGGCCGTTCTGGGCCAGGTAGGCGCCGGACTCGTCGAAGAGCTCGGTCGGGAACGGCCCCTCGCCCACGCGCGTGGTGTAGGCCTTCACGATCCCGACCACCCGGTCGATCCGCGTCGGCGGGATCCCGGAGCCGGTGCAGGCGCCGCCCGAGGTGGCGTTGGAGGAGGTCACGAAGGGGTAGGTGCCGTGGTCGACGTCGAGCAGCGTCGCCTGGCCACCCTCGAGCAGGACGGTCTCGCCCCGGTCGAGCGCCTGGTTGAGCAGCAGCCCGGTGTCGCACACCATCGGGGCGATCCGGTCCGCGTAGGACAGCAGGTCGTCGACGATCGCCTCGACGGTGAAGCCGCGTCGGTTGTAGACCTTGCCGAGGAGCTGGTTCTTCAGCTCGAGCGCGCCCTCGACCTTGCCGCGCAGGATCGACTCGTCGAAGAGGTCCTGGACACGGATGCCGATGCGGTTGACCTTGTCGGCGTAGGTCGGTCCGATCCCGCGGCCGGTGGTGCCGATCTTGCGCGAGCCGAGGAAGCGCTCGGTGACCTTGTCGAGCTGGCGGTTGTAGTCGGCGATGACGTGGGCGCTGGCCGACAGCTTCAGCTTGGAGGTGTCGACGCCGCGCTCCTCCAGGGCGGTCAGCTCCTCGAAGAGGACCGCGAGGTCGACGACGACGCCGTTGCCGATCACCGGCGTCACGCCGGGGGTCAGGATGCCGCTGGGCAGCAGGTGGAGGGCGTACTTCTCCTTGCCGATCACGACAGTGTGACCGGCGTTGTTGCCGCCGTTGAACTTCACGACGTAGTCGACGTGCTCACCGAGAAGGTCGGTCGCCTTGCCCTTGCCTTCGTCGCCCCACTGGGCTCCGATGATCGTGATCGCGGGCATGTGTTGCTCCTTCGCTCAGGACGGAGTCCCTCCGCCGTGAGGCGGCTGCTCGACGCACCATTATCTAGTGTGTGCTGATCCATCACTGGATCCATCAAGAATGCGAAAAACCCTGGCAAGACCAGGGCTCTTGCGACCACACGCTAGCAAATCCGAAGCCGTACGTCACAGCCAGCCTCGCCGCGCGGCCTCGACACCCGCCTCGAACCGTGAGCTCGCGCCGAGCTCCACGAGCAGTTCGGCAACCCGCCGCCGGACCGTACGCAGCGAGACACCCAGCCTCCGGGCGATCTGCTCGTCCTGGGCCCCGCTGGCCAGCTCGGCGAGCAGCAGGCGGCGCTCCGCGCTCGGCAGATCCTCGAGCTCGGCCGCCGGAAGGGCACGGCGCCACAGCTCCTCGAAGTAGCCGGTGACCACCTCGACGACGCCCCGCTGGCGTACGTTGATCAACGGCTGCTCCACCGGGCCCAACGGGTCCGGGAACATCGCGTGCGTGCTGCCGACCACCATCAGGTGGGTGGCGACGTCCGGCAGGATCCGGATCTCCTCACCGATCTCGACCCGCATCCGCAGCACGTCGGGCGAGTGCTTCAGGGCCGCCACCGGGTAGATGCCGCGGCACCGGCGACCCGCCTTGGTCGCGCCCTCGATGACCGAGATGAACCGCATCTCCGAGGGATGAACGGTCACCGCCGGGCGCAGCCACATCATGTCGCCCGAGGTGGCCGAGACCAGCCGCTCGAAGGTCTCCGGCGTGAACTCGGTCGCGATCACCTCGCCGTCGATCGGACGTTCCTCGCCGATCGTGGCCGGGAGCCGTGCGGCGGTGCCCGCGACGTACGGAACCGACTGGGAGATCTTGAGCAGGTGGTCGTGGGCGTCCTGGGCCCTCGTCGCGGCCCGCTCCAGCATGTGGGCGACCACCGCGGTCGGGCTGAGCACGGTCAACGTCTCACCGCAGCTGATGACACCGCTCTCGATCAGGGGCGCGGCCTCCTCCTTCAGTTCGCCCTCGGAGGTGGACAGCGTCGCCGCCACTGCCATACACGGCCACCCGGTGAGCGGAAGGAGACGGCTGTAGAGCTGAGCCGCGCCCGGGTCGAACCCGAGCGCGGTCATCAGCGTCTCCGACCGGCCGTTCTCCATAACTGGAACTCTAGTGCCAGGTATGGAGTTGGACCTCGATCAAGGTACGCAGCCGAGGTCTCGCTTCCCCTGCGGAACTCCGCACGGGAAGCGTGCCTTCGCCTGCATACCTTGACGAAGGAACGGACTGCCGCCTCAGGCCTCGGGCTTCAGCAAGGGGAAGAGGATGGTTTCGCGGATCCCGGCACCGGTGAAGAGCATGATCGCCCGGTCCAGGCCGAGGCCGAGACCACCCATCGGCGGGGCGCCGTACTCCAGCGCCCGCAGGAAGTCCTCGTCGAGCTGCATCGCCTCGGGGTCGCCACCGGCCGCCAGGAGCGACTGCTGGGTGAGCACCTCGCGCTGCACGACCGGGTCGATCAGCTCGGTGAACCCGGTGCCGCGCTCGACACCGCCGATGATCAGGTCCCAGGCGAGCACCTTGCCGGGCTCCTCGTCGTTGATCCGCGCCAGCGGCTGGGCGATCGCCGGGAAGTCGCACAGGAAGGTCGGCTGGATCAGGTGGGGCTCCACCAGCTCGCCGCACAGCTCCATCACGATCTTGGCCGCGTCCCAGGCCGGGTCGAGCTCGACATCGTGCTTGTCGGCGAGCGCCTTGAGCGTGTCGACGTCGGTGTCGGGGGTGACCTCGACGCCGACGGCGTCGGAGACACCCTCGTAGACCGGCAGCCACTTCCACTCGCCGTCGAGGTCGATGACACCGGCCTCCGTCTCGACCTGGCGGGAGCCGACCGCGTCGGCGGCGGCGAGGTACATCTGCCGCATCTCCTCGGCGATCGTGAACTGGTCGCCGTAGGCCTGGTAAGCCTCGATCATCGTGAACTCGGGGCTGTGGGTGGAGTCGACGCCCTCGTTGCGGAAGATCCGGCCGATCTCGTAGACCTTGTCGACGCCGCCGACGACGGCCTTCTTGAGGTTGAGCTCGAGCGCGATGCGCAGCGTCATCGGCTGGTCGAACGCGTTCATGTGGGTGCTGAACGGTCGCGCGTGCGCGCCACCGTGGATGAGCTGCAGGACCGGCGTCTCGACCTCGAGGTAGCCGTCGTCCTCCAGACGGCGGCGGATCGCCTGGGTGATCTTCGCCCGCGTACGCACCATGTCGCGCGCCTCCTGGCGCACGACCAGGTCGGCGTAGCGCTGCCGCACCCGGGCCTCCTCGGACAGGTCCTTGTGGAGCACCGGCAGGGGCCGCAGCGCCTTGGAGGCCATCTCCCAGCTCGAGGCCATGATGGAGAGCTCGCCGCGCCGCGACGAGATCACCCGGCCGGTGACGGCGACGTGGTCACCGAGGTCGACCAGGCTCTTCCAGTCCGCGAGCGCCTCCTCGCCCACCTCGGCGAGCGAGAGCATCACCTGGAGCCGGGTGCCGATGCCCTCCTGCAGCGTCGCGAACGCGAGCTTGCCGGTGTTGCGGACGAACATGACCCGGCCGGCGACGGTGACCACGTCCTGGGTCTCGTCGCCGGCCTCGAGCTTGTCCTCGTAGGCCTCGCGCACCTCGGCGAGCGTGTGGGTGCGGCCGACGCCGATGGCGTACGCCTTCTTCCCCTGGGCCAGCAGGCGCTCGCGCTTCTCGCGCCGGACCAGCATCTGCTCGTTGAGGTCCGGTTCGGGGGCGTTGGTGGTCTGCTCAGTCACAGGGCAAGGCTAGGCGAAATCGCTGGTCCTACGCGATTCGGTAGATCAGCCGAGAAGCGTGTCGTACGCCGTCGGGCTGCTGTCGCGCAGGAACTCGCTGCAGCGCTCCCACTCGTCGGTCTCACCGATCGCCTTGGCCTGCTCGGCGAGGAGGGCGAGGCTGGTCAGGAAGCCACGGTTGGGCTCGTGCTCCCACGGCACCGGACCGTGGCCCTTCCAGCCGTTGCGGCGCAGCATGTCGAGCGAGCGGTGGTAGCCGACGCGGGCGTAGGCGTAGATGGTCACGTCCTCGGCGCCAGACTCCTTCGCCGCCGTGGCGAGCGCGGCCCAGGCCGCGGGCGAGGCCGGGTGGCGGCGTACGACCTCGGCGGGCTCGGTGCCGGCGGAGAGCTCGTCGGTCGCGGGGTCGGCGGGGAGGTGGGTCGGCGGCGGGCCGGCCATCAGGTCCTGGTGGGTCATGCCGACCATTGTGCCTGCGTACTCCGCCACCAAATGTCGGTGGTCGGGTGTTGACTGTGCTCATGACCGATACGACGTCGACGACGCCGGGCACCACCGTGGAACATCCCTGGCGCAGCCTGGCCGCGCTGTGCATCGGCTTCTTCATGATCCTCGTCGACATGACGATCGTGACCGTCGCGACGCCGGACATCATGAGGGACCTCGAGGCGAGCACCAACGACGTGCTGTGGGTGACCAGCGCCTACCTGCTGACCTATGCGGTCCCGGTGCTGATCATGGGGCGCCTCGGCGACCGGTTCGGGCCGAAGTGGCTCTATCTCGGCGGCCTGGCGATCTTCACGCTCGCGTCGCTGTGGTGCGGGCTCTCGGACAACATCACGATGCTGATCACGGCCCGCGCCGTGCAGGGTGTCGGCGCGTCGATGATGACGCCGCAGACGATGGCCGTGATCACCCGGATCTTCCCGGCGGACCGCCGCGGTGCGGCGATGGCGCTGTGGGGTGCCACGGCCGGCATCGCGACGCTGGTCGGCCCGATCCTCGGCGGTGTTCTCGTCGATCTCGGCGGCTGGGAGTGGATCTTCTTCATCAACATCCCGGTGGGCATCGCAGCGCTCGTCCTCAACTGGCGGCTGGTGCCGCTGCTGCCGACCCACCCGCACGTCTTCGACTGGCTGGGCGTCGCGCTCAGCGGGATCGGCATGTTCGGTCTGGTCTTCGGCCTGCAGGACGGGGAGCAGCGCGACTGGGACGCGGTGATCTGGGCGCTGGTCGTCGGCGGCGTGGTCGTGCTCGGCCTGTTCGTGCTGTGGGAGGCGCGCAACAAGCAGGAGCCGCTGCTTCCGCTGGGCCTCTTCGGCGACCGCAACTTCTCGGTCGCCAACATCGCGATCACCTGCATGGGGATGGCGGCCACGACGATGGGCTTCCCGCTGATGCTCTACGCCCAGATCGTGCGTGGCTACGACGCGCTCGAGGCCTCCCTCCTGTTTGTGCCGATGGCCGCGGTCTCGCTGGTGCTCGCGCCGGTGGTCGGCCGGATCAACGACAAGGTCCACCCCCGCTGGCTCACCAGCTTCGGCTTCCTCTGCTGCGCCACGGCGATCTTCTGGGTCACCCGGCCGATGACGCCGGGATCGGCGGTCTGGGAGATCCTCCTCCCGATGGGTCTGCTCGGGGTCGGGATGGCGTTCGTGTGGGCGCCGTTGGCGGCGGCCGCCACCCGCAACCTGCCACCGCTCCACGCCGGAGCAGGGGCGGGCGTCTACAACGCCACCCGGACGGTCGGCTCGGTGGTCGGCTCGGCCGCCATCGCGGTGCTCATGGACGCCCGCATCGGTGCCAACGGGCTGGACGCGAGCGCCGAGACCGCCGGCGGCGGCGCCGGTGGCGAGATGCCGGCGGAGATCGCCGACCGGTTCTCCCAGGCGATGGCCGAGGCGACGCTGCTGCCCGCGATCGCGCTGGCGGTGGGCTTCGTGGCGGTGCTCTTCTTCACCACCCCGCGCCACATGATGAAGCCGACGGCCTAGGAGAGCGCGACCGAGAGCGGCAGACCCCGGCACGGGATCATGTCGCGGGCGGTGGTGAGCGGGGCACCGGTGGCCAGCTGCGGGTCGGCCGAGACGATCACCTTGCCGTGACCGTTGACCAGCGTCGCACCGGCCTCGCGCAGCCCGGGCAGGAGCATCGTCTCGAGCGTCTCGACCAGGGTGTCGGCCCCGGCGACGCCGACCATGCGACCGCCGGCGTGGACCGGCATCGTCGTGGTCATGACGTACTCGTCGGTGCAGACGAAGTCGACGTACGGCCCGACGAGGGTCAGCTCCCCCGTGCGCTCCGGGGTGCGGTACCAGGGCTGGCGGGTGTAGTCGATCGCCTCGCCGGTCCCCGGCGCATCCGCGTCACCGAGGAAGTCACGCTCCTCGCCCTGCCACCACACCAGGTAGAGCCGGCGGTCGCTGAGCACACCCGGCGCGACGACGAAGCCACCGCCGACGAGGTTGGGGTTGCGCAGGAACTCCAGGGATCCGGGCTCGAGCCGCTCCCGTAGGGACGCGGTGGTCACCGGGCCGGACTCGAAGAGGGCGGCCACCTCGCTGCGTACGCGTTCGAGCTCGGTCACGATCGGGCCGAAATGCTGCTCGACCTGCGCCACACAGTCGATGGGGGTCATGGTCTCGGTCATCGTCGCACCGCCTCATGGATCTCGGCCAAGCGTTCGAGGGAGTGGGCGACGTGCTCACGTACGCTCTCCCGTGCCCTGACAGCATCCCCCGATGCGAGGGCTTCGACAAGCTCCTGATGGCGGGTCGCGGTCGCCTCCCGGAAGCCCGGCTCGTTGAGCGGAATCCGGAGCAGCGCGCCGAAGTCGGCCTCCTGGCGCACCACCTCGCGGGTCATCCGGGCCGACTGGGTGAGCGCGGCCACCGACAGGTAGAGCTCGCTGTCCGCGCTGCGCCAGCGGGCCACGTCGCTGACGTTGAGCGGGATCAGCAGGTCGCGCAGGTCCTCGACCTCGTCAGGGTCCGTACGTTCTGCCGCGATCTCCGCACACCCGGTGAGCACCACCAGGTAGACCGTGGCCCGGTCACGCAGCTCGACCCGCGACATCGACGCGAGCCGCTCCTCGACGATGTCCGCGCTCTTGGGGGCGCGCACGAACGAGCCGCCGCCCCGCCCCCGAGTCGTCACCACCAACCCCTTGGCCCGCAGTGCGACCAGCGCCTCCCGCGCGGTGACCGTCGCGACGCCGAGCATCTGGGCGAGCTCGGGCTCGCTCGGGAGCCGCTCGCCGTGTGCAAGTACGCCGGAACGGATCGCCTCCGCGAGCCGGTTCTCGACGCGCGCCGCCCGGCCCTCGTCGCCGATCGGGGCGAAGATTGCTGCGCGAGCTCGGGACGTCATCACACGCACAGCGAAATCCTAATGTATGGATCTAGATGATTCGGGGCCTCAGATCTGTTCGATTCTGTTCGAATCCGCACAGAACTTCATGAATTTCGTCTTAACCATCTGGATCCATGGGCGTTTCTATGCCTAACCTGAGCGCACGACTGACGCACACTTGTGTCGGTCACCCAAGATCGTCGGATGTCCAGGGCTTGTGGGGGGCGCTGGGCATCCGACTCCTTGGTTTTCGATCGTTTACACCCAGGCGAGCCTGGATGCTCACCGAGGTAGCTCGGTGAAGGGTCGGTTCTTTCGGTGAACTCCACGAAGTCAGTGTGAGTTCGCCGAGTCACCTCGGTGAGCGTTCGGCGTCCTCACGGCCGCCCGGACACGCAACAGGGCGGGGAGAGCCTCTCAGCCCTCCCCGCCCTGTTTCTCGGCGTGTGACCGACTAGAACACCGCGGCCACGGCGCTCGTCACCGAGTCGACGATGTCGCCCAGCAGGCCACCCTCGTCCTCCTCGGCGGGAGCTTCCTCGGTCGCCTCGTCGGTCGGCTCCTCGGTGGTCGGCCGCGCAGCCGGGCTCTCCGACTCGCTCGGCGTCGCCTCAGGCTCGGCCGGCTCATCCGACTCGGCCGACTCCGCTTCCGGCAACGGGAGGATATCGTCGAGCGAGGGCTCGTCCTTGGTGGCCGAGGAACCGTCGGCTGGCGCACTCGACTTCGGTGTGCTCAGCGTCGTTGACCGCGGAGCGACACCCTCGCGGGCTGCAGTGCCCATTGCCTTGGTGGTTCCCGTGACCGTAGCAGCACTCGACTGCTTGTCCACGACATCTACCGCGACCACCGTGAAGGTGTAGGTAGTCTCCGGACTCAACACATCGGCAGTGAAGGTCGTGTCATAGGTCTCCCCTGAGAAGGTCGGCCCGGTCTCGGTTGCCCACGTCACCTCATAGTGGTCGACGGCCGAGTCGTCGGTCGAAGCAGTCCAAGACAGGGTCGCCGTGGTGTCGGTGATGTCGCTGATCTTCAGACCGGCTGGAACTGTCGGGTTCTCCTCGTCGGCCGTCGTGGCGCAATCGACATCACTCGGCTCAGAGTCGTTGTCGCTCCAGTCGGTCGCGTAGACGCTGAAGTTGTACGTCTCACCCGGGGTCAGGCCATCGAACGTGGCGCTGTTCGCAGTCGAGTTCGATGCCTCGTGACCCTGCTCGTTCTCCACGGTGTATCCCTGGATCTCGCCGCTGTCATCCGTCGCGTCATCCCAGGTCAACTTGAGCTCGGTCGAACTGATGACCTCACATCCCACCGGCCCCATGACCGGAGCCTCGTTGTCGGTGAGCTTCACCCGACCGCACTTCGCAGTGTTGCCCGACGGATCGACCGCCTCGACGGAAAGCCTGTACTCCTTGGTGGGATCCAACTCCAGACCGCCCGACCTGTACGAAGTGTCAGACGTAGTGGCAACACGGTCGCCGTCAACGTAGACCCGGTATTCCACCGAGCCGCTGTCGTCGGTGGCCGCACCCCAAGAGACCTCGTACGAGATGAGCGTGACGAGGATCAGCTCAGTAATCGACTTCTCCACCACGACCGGGCGAGTGCCGCACGACGGGGCAGTCTTGTCACCAGGCGACGGCGGCGTCGTCGGCTCGTCGTCAGGCGGGCACAGCAGGCCGATGCCGAGTAGGCAGTCGTCGTCCGGCGGCGTGGTCGGCTCGCCATCACCCGGCGGGGTGGTCGGCGGCTCCGGCTCCTGGCACTGGTCCAGATCCGGGCGGATCTCGCAGATGTCCACACCGGCACCCGGCGGACGAGTGTCCTCACAGGCGCTCGGGTCGAGCTCACAGGTGGGCGTGCTGCCCGAGGGCACGTTGCCCGCGGGGATGAAGGTCACACCGGTGTTGGCAGCCGGGACGATGTCGTCGTCGACGATCTCCGGCTCGTCGGAGTCCTTCTCCGACGGCTTGTCGTCGGGCTCAATCGTGTCAGGATCGCTGGGGAGCGATGACTCCCCGGTGGTCGGATCCTTCTTCGGCGAGCTCTCCGGGTCGCTGTTTACGGTGCAGGAGAACAAGACGAGAAGCAGGATCAGGATGATCGCGCCTATGACGATTCCGCCGATTGTGCGGTTTCGCGCAGTGGTTTCCATTCCGAGGATGTCCCTCCCAAGATCAACGCCGAGGGGACGGTTCGACTGTCTTACCCGTGAGTCGCCGTCCAGCCAGGGCATTGAATCGCTTTACCAATGATCGGCACAACGACATAAGCCCGAGTTTGCTATGCCGTGTGCCACAACGTTTTCCGAATCGGGACCATCGGCCTATCCTCGGCGTGTTGCTCAGCCGATGGAGTTGCCCGCAGAACCGAGATGCTGGGCACCCTCGACGACCCGAGCGGCCATACCTGCCTCCGCGAGCTTGCCCCAGACGCGAGGATCGTACTGCTTCTTGTTGCCGACCTCGCCGTCGACCTTCAGAACACCGTCGTAGTTGGCAAGCATGTGGCCGGCGACCGGGCGGGTGAAGGCGTACTGGGTGTCGGTGTCGATGTTCATCTTCACCACACCGTAGGAGACCGCCTCGGCGATCTCCTCGGCGCTCGAGCCCGAGCCACCGTGGAAGACGAGGTCGAACGGCTTCGAGCCGGAGGGCAGGCCGAGCTTGGCGACGACCGCGTCCTGGGCGTCGCGCAGGATGGAGGGACGGAGCTTGACGTTGCCCGGCTTGTAGACGCCGTGCACGTTGCCGAAGGTGAGTGCGGTCAGGTAGCCCTCGACACCGAGCGCTTCGGCGGTCGCGATGGCGTCCTCGGGGGTCGAGTAGAGCTTGTCGTCGATCGCGCCGACGATGCCGTCCTCCTCGCCACCGACCACGCCGACCTCGATCTCGAGCACGATGTGGGCGGCCTTGGCCAGCGCGAGCAGCTCAGAGGCGATCTGCAGGTTCTCCTCCAGCGGCACCGCGGACCCGTCCCACATGTGGCTCTGGAACAGCGGCGTCTCGCCGCGCTGGACGCGCTCGGCGGAGAGCTCGAGCAGGGGACGTACGAAGCCGTCGAGCTTGTCCTTGGGGCAGTGGTCGGTGTGCAGCGCGATGTTGACGTCGTAGGACTTGGCGACCTCGGTCGCGTACGCCGCGAAGGCCACCGAGCCGGTCACCATGTTCTTGACCGTGGGGCCGGAGAGATATTCCGCGCCACCGGTGGAGACCTGGATGATGCCGTCCGAGCCGGCCTCCGCGAAGCCGGCCAGCGCCGCGTTGAGCGTCTGCGACGAGGAGACGTTGATCGCCGGGAAGGCGAACCCCTTCTCCTTCGCGGTCGCGAGCATCTCGGCGTACTTCTCGGGGGTGGCGATGGGCATCTGGGGGTCTCCTTGAAGATCCGTTGTCGACCGGTGCGCTGGTGGCCAGCGTAATGCGCCCCCGGGCCACCCCGCCCAACGCCCGCAGTTGGATCGATCAACCAGGACAACCGATCCGCCACGAGATCCGTATCCAGAGGTGAGACTGACCTTGGAGGCATCATGGACTGGCAGGAAACCCTGGAACGGGCGATCCCCCAACCCCCGCCCACACACCCCGACCCGGCCGCGCTCGTGGCGGACGGGAAGAGGCTCGTACGCCGCCGGCGGCTCGCCGTGGTCGCCGGCACCGCGGCCGCGGTGGCCGCCGTGATCGGGATCGGCGCGGTCGTCGTTCCCTCGCGCGACCATGCCGACCTGGAGCCGCCGATCGCGACGCGGTCGACGGCTGAGGACTGGCCACCCGAGGTCGACATCCCGTTGAGCGACCTGGCTCCGGTCGCGTACGACTTCGAGACCGGCGAGACCAGCTTGCAGGAAGGCTGGACGGAGGTCGACCGGGTCGGCGCGCTCACGAGCAATAGCTCGCTGGCAGTCGCGGTGACCGACGGGGAGAAGACGATCTACGCCTACTTCCCCGAAGCGGACGACGCTTCGTTCACCGATGCATCCCGCACCGCGAAGGACTTTCGGACGTGGGCGCGTGAGCTTCCCGACCACCAGCCGGACATCATGTGGGACGCCGGCGGCCGGCTCGCCGTCGGCAGGAGTGGCTGGAAGATCGTCCGCGAGATCTCCAACCCGTTCGGATACGACGCACCCTGGGACTCGGTCGGAGCGGTCATCGAGCGAGAAGGCCTCGAAGAGTGGCTCTTCCTCCGACAGAGCCGCGCGGCGCTGTCACTGGCCCCCGACGGCGGCTCGACCTATGCGATTCCCGGCCAGACCATCGACGACTGGCTGGCACGCATCGAGAAGTCGGATCGCACGGCCTACCGTCCCAACGACCGCAACCTCGGGGAACCGGCCATCACCCACGCGATCGAGTTCAGCGGCTCGACCGTGGTCCCCACCGAAGACGGAGTGAAGGTCCTCGAACAGGTCGCCGACCCGGACATCAACGAATCCTTCACCGCCGAGACATCGCAGACCGCAGCCGCCAGGATCAGCGTTGACGGCAAGGAGCAGTACGTCCTGGTCCAGGAGAAGGAAAGTGCTACGCGGACGAAGAACGTCTCATGGGCCTTCGCCTACGACCTGCTCCCGGCTCCGTACGCCGAGGACCGGGCACCATTCTCGCTCGACGAGTTCGCCGCGATCGTCAGGCGTAACTACGGTCCCGAATGGGGGCCGTGGGAATGAGCGCGCAGGACGAGGCTTTCACCGCGTTCGTCGCGGCCCGGCGACCACACCTGGTTCGGGTGGCGTACGCGCTGTGCGGCGACTGGCACCGGGCGGACGACCTGGTGCAGACGGCGCTGCTGAAGCTGTACGCCGCATGGCGACGGGTCGAGTCGGGCTCGGAGGAGGCGTACGTCCGGACGATCCTGGTCCGCGCCCACATCGACCAGACCCGGCGGCCGTGGTGGAAGCGGGAGCGGCCGGGCGACCTGCCGGAGCACCCCGGCCCCGCGGAGCAGGTCGAGGAGCGGTCCGAGCTCTTCGAGGCGCTCCAGTCGCTGCCGGAGATGCAGCGCAAGGTGGTCGTCCTGCGTCACTGGCTGCAGCTGTCGGTCGCCGAGACCGCGCGGGAGCTGCGGATCAGCGAGGGCACCGTCAAGAGCCACTCATCCCGTGGCCTGACCGCGCTGCGTACCTGCCTGGGGTCGGGGGACGCCTCCAGAACATAGGCAGACCAAGAGGCAGGGCAAGAACGGTCGGGCGGGCATGCCCAAGGTCACGACCCCGAGATGCTGACCGGGCCGGAGAAGTGGCGGGAGTTCTACGACGAGCGGCCGGCGTAGAGGCCCTGAAAAGGAGCCCCCGCTGCCGCCCGGCCCCGAGGCCACGCACCCACGAGGGGGGCACATCCGGGCGACCCAGAGGTTAACTTTAGCGGATCCAGTTCTCACCGTTGACACTGGGTCGTAACAGGGTTACAACCACCCGAATTGACTATGCCCTGCCGGGCATCTCGCTGCGATGATTCAGGCCGCCACATCCCTCTCATTCGAAAGCACGATCATGTCTCGTCTTCGTGCCGGCGCCGTCGCGCCCGCGCAGAAGCCGATGATGGTGGCCCTCGTTCTTGGGCTCATCGTCGGCGTCTTCTCCTTTATCGGCCTCACCGCCACCCAGGCCGACGCGGCTGTGCCGCCCAAGCCCACGGTCGGCACCTGCTACAACTACGGCTGGAGCGCCTACGGCTCCTGGTCGCAGACCGGCAAGAAGGTCGCGTGCAGCTCCGCCCACACCGCGAAGACCATCGCGTTGGGCACCCTCGTCTCGGGTACGACCCGCACCGAGGCGTCTCTCACCCGTGAGGCCAACTACTCTCACATGGTCAAGACGTGCGTCCGTGCGCTCCGGGACAAGCTGGGCAGCACCTACTCGAAGCGGAACCAGTCGGCGTACACCACTGCCTTCTTCGTCCCGAACGTCGAGCAGTTCGACGCCGGCCAGCGCTGGTTCCGTTGCGACGTCGTGCTTCCGGGCAAGGACACCCTCAAGAACCTGCCGACCAACCGGGCGAAGTTCCTCGAGGGCGTCTCGCTCACCCAGCGCACCCGCGGCTGCCTGAGCGGCACGTACGTCGGGCCCTACTCGTGCCTGAGCTCGCACACCTACAAGTCGATCTCGGCCTTCAAGAAGGCCGGTACGACCTACCCGACCACCGACTCGTTCGAGCGGGCCGTCGCCAACAACTGCCCGAGCCGGACCAGGGCCTACAGCAAGCCGAGCCGGTACGAGTGGCAGACCGGCGACCACTGGGTCGTCTGCTACGAGCGGAACACCAACTGATCCGCTGATCGGTCACGACGCGTCGGTCCCCCTGGGTGCGCCCAGGGGGACCGACGCGCTCTTGCGCTGATCCGTTCAGCCGCGCCAGGCGTCCTCGGAGGACAGGTCGGCATGCTGGACGACCCAGGAGTGCATGGCGATCGCCGCGGCGGCGGAGGCGTTGATCGACCGCGTGGACCCGAACTGGGCGATCGAGAAGGTGCCGTCGACGCTCTCGCGGGCCTGCTCGGACAGACCCGGACCCTCCTGCCCGAACAGGAAGCAGACGGACTTCGGCAGCGCCATCGTCTCCAGGTGGAGCGATCCGGGCAGGTTGTCGATGCCGAGGAGGCGTACGTCCCGTTCATGGAGGTACGCCGCGAGCGCGGGCACGTCGGGGTGGTGATGAACGTGCTGGTAACGGTCGGTGACCATCGCGCCGCGGCGGTTCCAGCGGCGGTTGCCGACGATGTGCACCTCGGCGGCGAGGAAGGCGTTGGCGGTGCGGACGATGGTGCCGATGTTGAAGTCGTGCTGCCAGTTCTCGATCGCGACGTGGAAGCCGTGACGGCGCTGGTCGAGGTCTTCGACGATCGCCTCGAGGGTCCAGTAACGGTAACGGTCGACCACGTTGCGGCGGTCACCGTTGGCCAGCAGATCCGGGTCCCAGTGCTCCCCCTCGGGCCACTCACCCTGCCACGGACCCAGCCCGACCTCCGGCTGCCCGTGGGGCATCGGGTCGTACGGAGCTCGGGAATCACCCTCGGACGGTCGTGTCTCGTTCATCGACGAGTCAGAATATTCGACAACAAGAGTTGTTACCTATGGGTACCGTAGGGCGGGTGACAGGTGCGGGGAATTTTGCGCCGCTGATGGCCGGTCTGGACTGGATGAGTCCGGACTTTCTGCTGGCCACTTTCGGCGAGCCGCTCTTCTGGATCAGCCTCATCATCATCTTCATCGAGTGCGGTCTCTTCTTCCCGTTCCTGCCCGGCGACAGCCTGCTGATCGCGCTCGGAATCTTCATCGCGACCGGCAAGATCGACATCTTCCCCGGGCCTGCCGGAGTCGAGATCGTGATCGCGATGCTCTTCTTCCTCGCGGCCGCATTCGCCGGCAACGTGACCGGCTATGAGATCGGCCGCAGGATCGGTCCTCGGCTCTATGAACGCGACGGCCGGTTCATCAAGAAGCGCCATTTCGACCAGACCCGTGAATTCTTCGACAAGCACGGCAACAAGGCGCTGGTGATCGGACGTTTCATCGCGTTCGTACGCACCTATGTCACCGTCGTCGCCGGGGTCACCCACATGGACCGGCGACGGTTCTACTTCTGGAGCTTCATAGGCGGCGTGCTGTGGGTGCTCGCCGTGACGTTGTTCGGGTTCTTCGTCGGGTCCCGCTGGCCCTGGCTGGCCGAAAACATCGACTATCTGATCCTGCTGCTCTTCGCGCTCGCGTTCGCGCCCGCGTTGGTCGAGTGGTGGCGCCGGCGGCGTACGGCCTCGCGACTGGCCGCCGCTCTCGACCGCGACGGTCGCCCGGACCGCGACATCGTCGGACTGGCCGTGCCACCGAGCGCACCGTCGGACGACGAGGCCGACACCCGGGCCGACCGGGCCGGCCACTAACGCGTCAGACGCCCGCCGGCGAGCCGCTCCAGCGCCTCCTCGATCACCTCGCGCTGCTTCGTGAAGGTCCACCTGACCAGATGCTTCCCGGCATCGGAGTCGTAGAACCCCTGCAGCGGGATCGCCACGACCCCAGCGCGCTCCGGCAGCGCCCGGCAGAACTCCAGCCCGTCGGCCCAGCCGAGAGCCTCGATGTCGGAGACGGCGAAGTAGGTGCCCTCCGGGATCGTCACGTCGAGGCCGATCTCCTTCAACCCGCCGCAGAGGAGATCGCGCCGCCCCTGCAGATCGAGGGCGAGCTCCTTGGGCCAGTGGTCGAGATGCTCGAGCGCGTACGCAGCGGCCGGCTGCAGCGGGGCACCGGAGGTGAACGTCAGCCACTGCTTGGCGCCCAGCAGCGCCTGGACCAGGTGTTCGGGTCCGGTCGCCCAGCCGACCTTCCAGCCGGTGAAGGAGAAGGACTTGCCGATGCTCGACAGGGTCAGGGTGCGCTCCCGCATCCCGGGGAACGTGGCGATCGGGAGGTGCGGGGTGCCGTCGAAGGTGAGGTGCTCGTAGACCTCGTCCGAGACCACCGTCAGGTCGTGGTCCCTCGCGAAGCCGGCGACCGTCTCCAGCTCCTCGCGGGTGAGCACGGTGCCGGTCGGGTTGTGCGGGGAGTTGAGCAGGAGCACCTTCGTCTTCGCCGAGACCGCCGCCTCGAGGGCGGCGCGGGGCAGTCTGCCGCCGGGCGCATCCGGGTCCAGGCTGAGCGTCACCGGGCGACGTACGCCGCCTGCGAACTGCACCATGGCCGGGTAGCTGTCGTAGTAGGGCTCCACGAGGATCACCTCGTCGCCCGGGTCGACCAGGGCGAGGATCGCCGCGGCGATCCCCTCGGTCGCGCCGGTGGTCACCGCGACCTCGCGCGCCGGGTCGAAGGTGAGGCCGTAGTGGCGTTGCTGGTGGGCCGCGACCGCCTCACGCAGCGCGGGGATGCCGGGGCCCGGGGCGTACTGGTTCCGGCCGCCCTCCAACGCGCTGACGGCTTCCTTGATGATCTCCGCGGGGCCGTCCACGTCGGGGAAGCCCTGGCCGAGGTTGACCGCGCCGGTGGCGACGGCCAGAGCGGACATCTCGGAGAAGATCGTCGGCGGGATGCCGTGGAGTCGTCGCGCAGTCATGCCGCCGCCTCCGTAGGGCAATGCGAAGAATACAGACGCGGCGGCCTGACCCTTGATGCCGTTCGCTGGCGCTCACTCATACGACTTAGGCTAGGGGCCGTGACCACGGACCAGACCCTTGCTGCCGACATCGACGCCACCTGCCGCCTGCACGGGGAGTTCACACTCCGCTCGGGGCAGGTCAGCGACACCTACTTCGACAAGTACCTCTTCGAGGCCGACCCGGCGCTCCTGGATCGTGTCGCGGCACGCATGGTCGAGCTGCTGCCGGAGGGCACCGAGCTGCTCGGCGGTCTCGAGCTCGGCGGCATCCCGATCGTGACCATGGTGTCGGCCAAGACCGGCATCCCGGCGATCTTCATCCGGAAGAAGGCGAAGGAGTACGGCACCGCCAAGCTCGCCGAGGGGCCGTCCTTCTCCGGGAAGCGGGTGACGCTGATCGAGGACGTGATCACCTCCGGTGGCGCCGTGCGCGACGCGGTCAACGCGCTGCGTCCGCTTGGTGCGGTCGTGGACACTGTGCTGTGTGCGATCGACCGGTCGCCCGAGCCCGGTGAGTCCCTGCGTGACGTCGAGCTGGAGATCCGCTCGGTGCTGACCCGGGCCGACCTGGACGCGGTCAACGCGGCCTCCTAGGGGATTCACATCTGGGGTCGCTAGGCTTCCGCCGCCCTTCCCAACCCGACATCGAAGAGAGCCTCATGATCCTCACCGCCACCCAGCCCGAGGAGCTCACCGGCGTCGCCGGCTGGGCGGTCGACCTGATGGACAAGCTCGGCCCCGTGGGTGCGGGGCTCGGCATCGCGCTGGAGAACCTCTTCCCGCCGCTGCCCTCGGAGATCATCCTGCCGCTGGCCGGTTTCACCGCCGCCCAGGGCCGCTTCACGATCGCCGAGGCGCTGATCTGGACCACCCTCGGCTCGGTCGTCGGCGCGCTCGCGCTCTACCTCATCGGTGCGCTGATCGGCCGTGAGCGGGTCTACTGGATCGGCGAGAAGCTGCCGCTGGTCAAGACCTCCGACCTCGAGAAGACCGAGGCATTCTTCGAGAAGTACGGCGCGTGGACGGTCTTCTTCGGCCGCTTCATCCCGATCTTCCGGTCGCTGATCTCGGTGCCGGCCGGGGTCACCCGGATGCCGATCTGGAAGTTCCTGATCCTGACCACCGTCGGCTCCGCGATCTGGAACACCATCTTCGTCGTCGCCGGCTACCAGCTCGGTGACAACTGGGAGAAGGTCGAGCCGATCGTCGGCCGCTTCCAGAACATCGTCATCCTGATCGTGGCCATCGCGGTCGTGACCTGGATCGGCCTGCGCATCTACAAGATCGTCCGTGGCTCCGACAACGGCGCCAAGGACGACTCGCTCGTCTCCTAGAACCGCTGGTGGGTCGGCGGTGTCATGCCCGGCACCGCCGCTGGCTGCAGCGGGTCGCCGGGCTCACGCCTGGCGAACCAGGTGCCTGCCCTGCCGGCGTACAGCATCACCAGCACCGCGATGATCAGCGCCGGATAGAGCACCGTGAAGAGCGCGAGCAGCGCGGCGATCGGACCGACGACGGTCAGCAGCACCCGGGCCACCTTGGACCGGAACAGCACCATGATCCCCAGCGGGATCGCGATCAGGCTGAGCACGCCGCACGTGGCGAACCAGATCACCATCGCCAACGTCACGCCCAAGTCCTGGGACGACGGGTCGTTGTAGTCGGCGATCCCCGCGGGCACCATGAACACCGAGATCAGCAGCGCGATCACCGATCCCACGATCGTCATGACCGCCGCCGCGACCACCGTCCCCGGACGGGCGTCGGGATCGGGTTGCGGGTAGTGCGGACGCAGGTACGCCGGGGGCTGTTGGCCCATCGCGTACTGGCCGTACGCCGGCGGCGCGTGGCCCCATCCCTGGGGCTGCTGCGGCTGGGTCGGCTGTTGCGGCTGGGGCGCGGCGTAGGGCGTCGGGGGCGGCGGCTCCTGCCCCTGGAACGGCGGCTTGCCGCCGTAGGGGTTGTCGAAGGAGCCGTACTGGTCTGACATGCCGCGGAGCCTATCCGGCCGACTGGGTCAGCGGTCGCGGAACCACGCGGCGACCTCGGGTCGCAGCAGGAACGCGAAGGTCGCGACCGCGGCACCGAAGAGGATCACCGCCGGCGGGAAGGCGAGGGCGAAGAGGAGCAGCGAGAGCGCCGAGATGGCGGCGGAGATCATCAGCGCAACGCGGGCCCACGAGTGGCGGCGGATCGCGAACGCTGCGAACACCCCGGCGGCGACGCACACGAGCGTCACCAGCACGGCCATGATCCAGGCCGAGGCGATGATGATGTCGGTGGTGTAGAGCCCCGCCACCTCACGCATCGCCGGGTCGCTCTCGGCCTGCTTGCGCACCTGCTCGAGGATCAGGTCGGGGTTGGCAGTAGCCGTCACCGCCGAGGCGAGCATCATCAGCGCGGTGAACCCGGACCCGATCCAGGTCAGCGCGGCTGCGGCCATCACGGCACCGGGGCGGCGCTTGGGTGCCACCTTCGTCGCGTGCGCGACCGCGCCGGTCCATGGCGGCGGCTGCTGCGCCGAGAGCCGGGCCGGGCCGGTGGTCGGTCCTGTCGGGGCCGTGGGCGGGGTCGCGGGAGCGGTCGGGGCCACGTACGACTCCTGGTCGGGGTCGCCGCTGTCGAGGGCTTCACGCTTGGTCGGCGCGATCCCGTCGAACCAGTCGCGGGTGGGCGACATCCACAGGAGGATGACGGCCACGGCGGCCAGCGTGGACCAGAACCCTCCGCCGAACATCCCGGCGAAGAAGAGCGGCGCCGCGATGACCGTGAGCGCGAGCCGGGCCTGCTTGCTGCGCTGCAGGACATGCCAGCCGAGGATCACGGCCGCGGCTGCCATGGCGCCGGTGACCAGCGCCATCACATGCATGAGGTCGAGGATGCTGTCGAGGCCGATCCCCGAGCCGGCCAGCGGCGGCTCGGCCAGCACCTCCTCCACCCGCTCCCGGGTGTCCAGGCTGCGCAGCCCGGCGATCTGGTCCCACGCCGCCACCACGGTGAGCAGCGACGCAAGCACGATGAGCCACCCGGCGAGGGTGGCCTGACCGGGGCGAGGAAGCTTCGTTTCAGACATGTCGGGAATCATTTTCTCATCCCGGCCAACTCCGCGTGCCGAGAGGTCACGCGCGTCGGCCGAGACGTCACGCGCGTCGATCGAGTGTGCACGATGATGACGGCTCGGCCGACCGGAGTGACGCTTCGGCCGACGTACGTGCCTATTCGGCCCGGAGGCGGTCGAAGGCCTTGGGGACGGCGAGGGCGGGCAGGGCCTCGGCGATCTCCTTCGCACACGCGGCCGGGGTGGCAGCGGTGGAGTCGACGCGGATGTCGTACGGGTGGGAGTAGACCAGGGTCTGTGACCGGGCGAGGCCGGCAGGCCGGTCGCCGCGGGCGGCCTCACGTCTCTCGAGCTCCTCGGGCGAGCACCAGACCTCGACGAGAGTGACGTCGTAGCCGTCGAGCACCTCGAGCAAGTCCTCGAGCCGCCAGCTCTCGCTGAGCGGGTAGTCCATGATCACGTCGTTGCCGACCGAGGCAAGGGCCGCGATCGCGCGGTGGTAGCCGAGCCGGGTACGCCGCAGCATCTCCGCGATCCCGGCATCGTCGAGCTCGCGCGTGTGCACCGTCGACCGCATCCCGCTGATCCCGTCGACCGGCACCAGGAACCACGGGTCCTCGAGCAGCGGCAACAGCTCCCGCCCGACGCTGCTCTTGCCCGAGCTCGATGCCCCGTTCAACAGGATGATCCGACCGTTGCGCATGCAAGGAGGGTAGGGGCCACCCGCTCGCCGAGGCGTCACGTACGTCGGGGGGGGGGGGGGGGGGGGGGGGCCCCCCCCCCCCCCGGGGGGGGCCCCCCCCCCCCGGGGGGGGCCCCCCCCCCCCGGGGGGGGGGGGGGGGGCGGCCCGGGGGGGGGGGGCGGGGGGGGGGCCCCG